>NZ_CAMBTS010000022.1 GCF_945870625.1 Novosphingobium sp. Chol11
GGGCGCGCTGCGCCTTTGCGGGCCAGCAGGCTGGGGCTGAGCGATGCAAAGGATTTGGTCTCGTTCATGGCTTTGTCGCTCCCGCTTATGAGCCAATGACCCGGCGGCCGAAGCCGCCGGTTGGGCGCGGTGAACCAGAAGCGGCAGTAGCAGCAGACGATGGCGGCACGGCAAAGACGGTGCGCCGGAAGTTCTTCTCGAGGCGCTCCGAAATATAAGTCCACAACGCCGCCACTTCGGCGGCGGAGCGGCCCGACGGATCGACTTCCATGACCGTCCGGCCATCGATCATCGATGCGGCGAAATCGACGCGGTGATGCAGCGTAACCGGGGCCACGGTGCCATGCTGAGAAAGCGCGACGGCCGCCTCCGAGGTGATCTTGGCTTTGGCTGTGGCGGCGTTGACGACGAAAATCAGCGGCTTTTCGGCGCGCTCGCACAAGTCCACAGTGGCACCGACAGCGCGCAAGTCATGCGGGCTGGGGCGGGTGGGCACGACGATGAGTTCGGCGACCGCGATGACCGACTGGATGGCAAGGGTGATGGCAGGCGGGGTATCGATAACGGCCAGTTTGAAGCCCTGTTGGCGCAGAACACCCAGATCGCTGGCAAGGCGCGCTACTGTTGTCTGGGCAAATGCGGGAAAATCGGCCTGACGTTCATTCCACCAATCAGAGAGCGAGCCTTGGGGATCAATATCAATCAAAACGACTGGGCCGGCGCCGGCGCGCTGCGCCTGGACGGCAAGGTGACCAGACAAAGTTGTTTTGCCAGAGCCCCCTTTCTGTGATGCCAACGCCAGTACCCGCACGATAACCCCCTGCAAAACCCGTATCGGTCTCGCCCAGAGAAATCGCAGAACTCCGTCAACTTTTGGTTAATGTCGCGCGCGGCATTCTGCAGAAAGCCTGTTTTGTGCGGCTTGCTATGGGTAAATCTTCGCTAACGCGTCATTTACCGTGGCGATACTATAGAAAGCTGCCGCGCCGGGCCACACCGACGCTTGCTTCGAGCCAGAGCGCGCGGCATCGTTAACTAAATCCTCGCCGATGCGGGGGACCATTGGGAGGGGCGACCCGCAATGCGCGCAGTTGTGATCAGGGTGCTGGGGGCGGCTGCCATCGGCATCGCCGGATGTCATTTGGCGGCGGCCGCCGCTGCCCCAGCAGCGCCTGCGCCTTATGCGCTGCAAGTGCGGGCCGGGGTCGATGCCTGGTCGGGCGGCGACTATGCGACCGCGGTCAAGGCGTGGACCGGGCCTGCGGCCAAGGGTGATGCCGATGCGCTGTTCAACATGGGGCAAGCCTAGAAACTAGGCCGCGGCGTGCCCAAGGATATTGCCAAGGCGGAGGAATGCTACAGCAAGGCGGCCAGACTTGGCCACGTTCGTGCAGCCGATAACTGCGGTATCCTGCTGTTCCAGGCCGGTCGGCAAGGAGAAGCCTTGCCGTGGCTCGAAGCCAGCGCCGATCGCGGCGAACCGCGCGCCATGTATGTTCTGGGCGTCGCTGCGTTCAATGGCGATTTCGCCGCCAAAGATTGGGTGCGGGCTTATGCCTTGATGACGCGGGCAGCAGGGACCGGCCTTGCGCAAGCCGTGACCAGCCTGACAACAATGAACGAGACTATCCCGCTCGCGCAGCGCCAGATGGGGGCCTCGCTCGCCGCCGATCTTGAGCGCCAGGCAGAAGATCAGCGGTCCCGCCAGCTTGCTGCCGTCGATCTGGGAACGCCCGCGCAGCCAACGCCGCGCGCTTGGGCCGCCCCGCTGAAGACGGTGGATTTGCCGCCAGCATCTGTTGGCGCTGAGGCAGGGACGGAGCCCGCTGCCCCGCCTGTTGCCGCGCCGCCGCCGCCGCCCCGAAAGGTCTCACCGCCCAAACCGGCAACGCAGATTGCCGCGCAGACTGCACCGAAGCCTGCGGCCAGCACCAGCAACAGCACCAGTACGGGCGGGGGCAAGTGGCGCATCCAGCTTGGCGCGTTTGGCCAGAAAGCCAATGCCGACGCCTTGTGGGCCAAGCTCAGGAACCGCCCCGAAATCGCCGGGCACGCGCGCATCGATCTGGGCTCGCCGATCACCCGTCTGCTCGCGGGAGGCTATACCCAAAGCGCCGCCGAGCGCGCGTGCAGCGTGTTGAAGGCGGGCGGGTTCGCCTGCCTTTTGGTCGCACCCTGATCGCGCAGCCTGCGGGCCGCATTGCGGTCATTGATTTCATCCGGGGCTTCGCGCTGCTGGGGATTCTGGCCATCAACGTCACGGGCTTCTGGGGCCCGCAGCTGGCCACGTTCAGCCCGCTATGGCCGCGCGCGGAGCCCGGCGCGGCGGCGTGGTATGCCACCGCCTTCGTGCTGTTCGAAGGCAAGATGCGCGCGCTGTTCACGGTGCTGTTTGGCGCCAGCCTGATCCTGTTTATCGAAGCGGCGGAGCGGCGCGGCGCGAACGGCGATCTGGCGCAGGCCCGCCGCCTGTGCTGGCTCGCGCTGATCGGTTATGCGCACTATTTGCTGCTGTGGTGGGGCGATATCCTGTTTGCCTATGCGCTAAGCGGGCTGCTCGCGCTGGCGCTGCGGCGGATGCCGCCTGCCGGGCTGGCAGCGTTCGGGCTGATGCTGTTTGTCTTCAGCCACGGGCTGGCCGCGATCGGCGATCTGGCCGGCATCGCCGCCGAAGCCCGGGTGCTGGCGGGCCGGGCCAGCACCGCCGAAATGGCCGACCAGGCGGCGATGATGCAACGTATCGCTGCCTCGATGGCGCTCGATACGCGCATCCTCAACGCCGGCTTTGGTCAGGCCATCGGGCTCAGGCTGGCCAACGCGCCGTTGCTGCCGTTCGAGACGACGCTGGCGACGCTGACCGAGACGTTTCCGCTCATTCTGCTGGGCATGGCACTTTATGGAAGCGGCTTTTTCGGCGGAGGTTGGAGCCGTCAGACGCTGCGGCAGCTGGCATGGGGCGGGATCGGCGGGGGCGGCGCGATCTCCTTGGCGCTGCTCGGCTGGATATGGCAGCATGATTTTCCGCCGCGCGCGATGTTTGCCATGCTCGGCGCGCTCACCGCTGTGCCGCACCTGCTGATGGCGCTAGGCTATGCCGCCGCGCTGCTGCTGGCCTTTCCGCGGCTGGAGCGCAGCCGCGCAGGCCAGCGGATCGCGGGGGCGGGGCGCACTGCGCTTACCAATTATCTGGGCACAACGCTGCTGATGTGCGCGATCTTTTCCGGTTGGGGCCTTGGCCTTGGCCCGGAAATGCCGCGCGGCTGGTTGCCCGCGTGCGTGGTGCTGGGCTGGGCCGCGATGCTCGCCTGGCCCGAGGCATGGCTGGCCCGCTTCGGCATCGGCCCGATGGAGGCGCTGTGGCGCAAGCTGACATGGTGGGGCGAGGGCCGCGTTTTCGGGCGATAGAACGCTGCGCCGCTTTCATCGCGGCGAAACCAACGCTAAGTAGTCTGCCAAGAGGGCACTTGCCGCCCGCACCAAGGCCCTCATGCCACTTTCCCTTGCGACCCGGCTTTCCTGGCACTGCCCCGAGCCGACCGATATCCTGCTGCAGATCGAAGCCGCCGCCGAGGCGGACCAGCGGCTGATCGAGGCGGCGCTGGAACACACGCCGTGCGCCAGCCTTCGCCGCGTGGCCGCGCAGGATGGGATCGGCACCCGCATCTGGCTGCATCATCAAGGCTTATTCGAGGTTACGTATCGGGCGGCTGTGGAGGTTTCGCGCGCAGCGGCGGACCTTGGCGGGTTGATCGCCGTTGCCCCGCACCAGCTGCCGGGCGAGGCGGTGCCCTACCTTCTGGATTCGCGCTATTGCGCCGCCAGCCGATTCGTCCCCTTCGTCGAGGAGGGGTTCGAAGGGCTGGAAGGGGGCGAGAAGATCCGCGCGCTGCGCGATTGGATTGCGGCGCATTATCGCTACGTTTCCGGATCGAGCAATGCCCAGACCACTGCGGTGGACAGCTTTGTCGAAGGGCGCGGTGTGTGCCGCGATTTTGCCCACACGCTGATTTGCTTCGCACGCGCCGCCGCCATCCCGGCGCGTTTTGCCAGCGGCTATGGCCCCAAGGTCAAGCCGCAAGACTTTCATGCGGTTGCCGAGGTGTATCTGGCCGACGCCGCCGGGCAAGGCGGCTGGCATCTGGTGGACGCAACCGGGATGGTCGATGCCGCCACTTTCGCGCGCATCGGGGTGGGGCGCGATGCTTCGGATACCAGCTTCCTCACCAGCTTTGGCAATGCCGAATTGCGCAGCATGGAAATTCTGGTCAGCGAATAAGGCTCGCAGCCCGTGCACGATTTGGGCATGATCCAGATCGTTAACGGCTGAGCGGTATAGCTGGCGCCCGGGATTGGCAGGGAGCGCGTGGCGGGTATGAATGCGAGCGGACTGATGGCCTTCTTGCGGCTGCACTGGGTGCGCGCCGGGCTGGGTTTTGCCGCGATGTCGCTCGCCTCGGTGCTGGCCTTCCATGTCGGCGCGGATCTTGCGCAGTATGTGACGGCCAAGTGGCGCGCGCAAGACAGCGCCCCGCCCGCCGGCGCGGCGGCGCAGCCGGTTGCCGGCAAACCCAGCCCCAAGCCCAGCCCTGCGCCAAACCCCGCGCCGGAAAGCCCCTTCGTGATCAAATCGATCCTCAAGATCGACGGGCCGATCAAGTTCGGGCAGTATTTCTGGGATGAGAGCAAAGCGCCGGATGGCCCGCGCTCAGGCCCGCTGGTGATCACCGTCGATGTTCAGGCGCGCACGATCTCGGTGTTTCGCGGCGGGCATGAGATCGGCGCAGCGGCGATCCTGCGCGGCTTCGGCGACAAACCGACGCCCACCGGCATTTTCCCGATCACGCAAAAGGACGCGGACCACATCTCCAGCATCTATGATGCGCCGATGCCCTATATGATGCGGCTGACCAACGACGGCGTCTCGATCCACGGCGCCAAGGTGGAACGCGGCTATGCCACCAACGGCTGCGTCGGCGTGCCCAACGAATTTGCCAAGCGCCTGTTCGAACAGGTCAGCCTTGGCGACAAGGTGATCATCACCGACGGCCAGCGGATTGGGGTTGGCGATCCGATTTTGCCGGGGGCGTAGGGGCGGCGGTCACCCCCATCCAGCCTGCGCTAACGGACTGCGTCCGTAAGCTGCGGCATCCTTCCCCCATCGAGGGGGAAGGGGGAGAAAAGGTGACAGAGTTTACACTGTGTAACCTTTTCTGGTGGCGGAAAAATATATTTGAAACAAATAGATATGCCGCGAGAGTGACAAGGTGACACTCTGCGCGTTTCGCGGCAAGTTTACAGGATCAAAGAGCGGGGAGCAGCATTCTTGCAGGTTTGCGCCGTGTAGGAAAGGCACCCCCATCCAACCTTCGCTAGCGGGCGAGCCCGCAAGCTGCGGTATCCTTCCCCCATCGAGGGGGAAGGGGGGCGAGCGGATTAATCGACCGCGTAGACCCGGTATTCGACGCCGCCTGGCACGATGCTGCCAACGCCGACGGCGCAGATGTGATTGAGCCAGGCGTACTTTTCGCTTGCCGTTTCGAACAGCGGCGCGACTCTGAAGTAATACTGTGAGGGGTCGGGGCGGTCGGCGGCGCTCGTGTCGAGCACTGCCGCCTGAATTTCAGGGGGGATAACGATTCGGCCCAGATAAGTAATGTAGATCAGCGCGCCGTCGTCGGTTTGCGCGCAGGCGCGGACATCGACCGCGATCGAGCCATCTGCGCGGATCTTGACCCAGTCAGCGCCGCCCTGGGACAGGAATGTGCCGCTGAGGCGTTCGCCCTTGAATGTGCCGCCGGTTATACAATTGATCGCGCGGTAACCTTCCGGGGTCGGGCCTACTGCGATGGGATCAGCAAGATCGAAATGCGCTTCGTAAAGCAGCGTGCCGGATAAGGCCATTGGTGTTCCCTTTCAGTAACCGGTGATCTGGCGGGCCAGCGCAGGGCGGTCTTCCCATGCGGTCTGGGCGAAGAGGGCGGCGAATTGTTCGTCGCCTTCGGTGACCAGCCAGTGAACCTGTTTGCCGTTCACGGCCTTTTCGACCGTTTCGGCCACCTGTTCGGGGGTGACGTTGACGCCGAGCAGCTCGATTGTCTTCGAAGGGTGGTCGGCGGCGAGGACCATGGGGGTCTTCACGTAAGCCACCATGATGTCGCAAACCCAGATGCCTTCGGCTTCCAGTTCGATGTTGAGCCCTTCGGTCAGGCCGCGCACGGCGAACTTGCTCGCGCAGTAGATCGCGTGTTCGGGAAGCCCATAGATCGATGCGGCCGAGCTCATCGTGATGATCCGGGCGTCCGGCGCTTTGCGCAGGAAAGGCAGCGCGGCGTGGATGCCGTTGACCACGCCGTTCACGTTGACATCCATGACGGCATGGAGCTTTTCGAGCGGTGTATCGGCGAAAGTGCGCATGTCGAGAATACCGGCGCAATTGAACAGGACATCGAGCTTTCCGTGCGAGGCTTCGGCAAAGGCCGCGATGGCGGTGGCCAGTCCACCTGCATCGAGCACGTCGGCGACGAAGGATTGGGCTGGCTCGCCCAGCTCCTCCTGGACTTTCGCCAACGGCGCTTCGTTGCGGTCGCAGAGGCCGACGCGCCAGCCTTTGGCGGCGAAGCGGCGCGCGGTTTCAAGCCCGATGCCGGAGGCTGCTCCGGTGATGAAAATTGCGCGCGCAGTGGTTATGTCGTTCATCGCATCCTCCGTGGTTTTGTTTATTCAGCAGAGTACGGTACCTTTCGTGGCTAGCAAGCGCCAACCTGAACGTGCCCCTCCACCATTCTACGGCCACGGGCGCGCTGGCGCGCCCGGCTTCGCCGGATGGCCTGCCCCCGGCAGGCCATTTTCCCGGCTACGCCCCCCTCCCCGTTCCGGGGAGGTACTTGGTTTTAGCGCGGTGCCATGCGGATCGCGCCGTCGAGCCGGATCGCCTGCCCGTTGAAATAGGCGTTGCGGACGAGTTCGAGCGCGAGGCTGGCGAATTCCTCGGGTTTGCCGAGCCGCTTGGGGAAGGGGACCGAGGCGTTGAGGCTGTCGAGCACTTTTTCGGGCAGGCGGCCGAGCAAGGGCGTGTTGAAGATGCCCGGCATGATCGCGTTGACGCGGATGCCAAGGTCCATCAGATCGCGCGCCATCGGCAGAACGAGGCCGTTGACCCCGGCTTTGAGCGAGCCATAGGCGACCTGCCCGATCTGCGCGTCTTGCGCTGCGACCGAGGCGGTGAGCACGATTGCGCCGCGCTCGCCGTCGTCGAGCGGATCGAGCGCGGTCATGCCCAGTGCGCTGAGCGAGGCGATGCGGTAGCTGGCAACGAGGATGCCTTGTGCGGCGTATTCATAGTCTTCGGTCGAGAGGCGGGTGTAGGTGCCGGTTTCGCGGTCGCGGCTCAGGGTCTTGCCGCGGCGGCTGGTCATCGCGCAGTGGACGCAGACGCGCTCTTGCCCATGCGCGGCGCGCGCCTTGGCGAGGCCATCGAGCACCGATTGTTCGCTGGTGATATCGACCTTGCAGAACAGGCCGCCGATGGCGGCTGCGGCTTCTTCACCGGCCTCTTCGTTGATATCGAAGATGGCGACTTTCGCGCCTGCGGCGGCAAGTGCCTCTGCCGTTGCTCGGCCAAGGCCTGAGGCTCCGCCTGTAACGACGGCGCTCACGCTCGAATCTATCCTCATCCCCGTGTTCTCCTTCTTTAACCGTATGATTAAGCAGGGGCGGGGGTCAGGCGCAAGCGGGATCAGAGCAAGGTGTAAGCCTCGCCCAGCGCGGCGCGCAGCTTGTCGAGCGCCTGCGCTTTCAGTTGATGGACGCGCGGCACGCTGACCTCCAGCGCCTCGGCGATTTCAGCGAGGTTCAGTTCCTCGACGAAATAGAGCTGAATGACCATCTGCAGCCGCTCGGGCAGGCTGGCGATGGCGTCTGTCACATGCTCGCGGGTTTCCTGATCGGCGAGCAGGGCAAAGCTGTTTGGCCGGTTGTCGGCAAAGGCCATATCGCTATCGGAATAAGCATCGTCGATGGTTTCGAAACGCAAGGGTTCGCTCGCGGTGCGCAGATCGGCAAGCTCGGTGGCGGACATCCCCATCGCGGCGGCAAGCTCGGTGTCGTTCGGTTCGCGGCCCAGCTTGCCCGCCAGCGCCGCGGCCTGTTCACGCAGCAGGCGGCGCTTGTCGGACGCGGCGCGCGAGAGCGGGGTGGAGCGGCGCACCAGATCGACCATCGCGCCGCGCACGCGCAGCTTGGCATAGGCGGCAAAGCCATCCTCGGTCGGCCCGGTGTGGCGCTGCGCGCATTCGGTGAGCGCGACCAGCCCGGCCTGCACCAGATCGTCGATCTCCATCCCTGCGCGGCCCGAGCCGTGGACATGCCAAGCGAGCCGCCGGACCATGGGCAGAAAGCGGCGGATGCGGTCGGCCGCGCCGCCCTGATAGGCACGGGCCGCGGCGAAGCTGCGGTGATTGTAGTTCATGCGGCAAGGCCCTCAGGCTGCAGCTCTGGCTGATGCGCCAGTGCCGGTAGTTCTTGTTGCGAAGGAGTTTCCCCGCCGATCACGTCGATGACTTCGATCGGCTGGGCAGGCGGCAGTTCGGAAATGGACAGGACCAAGCAGTGCGGCGTGCGCTGGCGCAGCAACGCCGCGAGCGCGCGGCGCGCGCGGGGCTGAACGATCAGCGCCAGCGGCGGCGCGGCGGGGCCGCGCTGCGCCAGGATTTCGCCGATGCGGGACGCGATGGCGCGCGCCAGATCGGGTTCGATCACCGGCTGGCCAGTCGTGGGATCGTGCATCCCGCCCACGATCATCTGTTCTAGGCCGGCTTCGAGCGTGAGCACGCCGAGCCGATCGTCCGGCCCGCAGATACGCGCGGTGATGAGCCCGCCTAGCTCGGCGCGAACGAGATCGACGAGGCGGTCATGGTCAGTAGTCTGGAGGACGCCCTCGCCCAATGCGGCCAGGATCGGCAGGGGGTGGGCGATGCTGATGCCATCTTCGAGCAGCGCGCGCAGCAGGCGTGTGAGCGCGCCGAGCGAGAGTGGCTGGGGGTGAATCGCCTCGACCAGGCTGGAGGCGCGTTCGCGCACGCCATCGATAATCGCGCGGACTTCATCGGGGCCGAGCAGCGCGGCGGGGCGATCGCCCAAAAGCTGGTTGAGATGGGTGGCGACGACGGTGCCGGCATCAACGGTGAGGAAGCCTTCGGCGATGGCATGATCGCGCTGCGCCGCGTCGATCCAGATGGCGGGGCAATCGAAGCTGGGGTCGCGCGTTTCCTCGCCGCGCAGCCCGTGGTTCGCGCGCGCCTCGCCCGCATCGATGGCGAGCACCTTGTCGGGGCGGATCGTGGCGCTGCCCAGCATCACGCCGCCCAGCAGAATGCGATAGGCGTTGGGGGGCAGATCGAGCGAATCGCGCACGCGAAATTGCGGAACGATGAAGCCGAACGACTGGCTCAGCTGTTTGCGCACCCCAGTGATCCGCGAGACCAGCGGCGAGCCGCGCTTTTCGTCGACCAGATGGACGAGGCCGTAGCCCAGTTCGATCGTGACCAGCGTATGATCGGATACGTCATCAAGCATAATGCGCGCGGGGTCGATCGCTTCGACAGGGGCGACAATGATCGGCGCGGGACGGTCTGCGCGCTGCTTGAGCGTCCACCACAGCCAGAACGCGAGGCCCGATGCGGGGAGGAATACCATCTGCGGCATCGCCGGGATCATGCCGATCGCGCCGAGGATGACCGCGACCGGCAACCATGTGCTTGGCTGCGCGAACTGTCCGCCGATCTGGCCGGTGAGATCGCGGGCATCCGAAACACGCGTGACGATCACGGCGGCGGCGATGGAGAGCAGCAGCGAGGGCACCTGCGCCACCAGCGCATCGCCCACCGCGAGGGTGATATAGCGCTGGGCGGCCTCTTCGGCGGTCAGCCCGTGGCTAAGCATGCCAAGGCAGAAGCCGGCGATGATGTTGACCGCGAGGATGAGCAACGCGGCAATGGCATCGCCTTTGACGAACTTGCTTGCGCCGTCCATCGAGCCATAGAAATCGGCCTCGGTCGCCACTTCGACCCGGCGCGCCTTGGCTTCGTCGGCGCCCATGATCCCGGCGGCGAGATCGGCATCGATCGCCATCTGCTTGCCGGGCAAGGCATCAAGGGTGAAGCGCGCGGACACTTCGGAGACGCGGCCCGCGCCCTTGGTGACGACGACCATGTTGATGATCATCAGGATCATGAACACGAACAGCCCGACCGCGAAATTGCCGCCGATCAGAAACTCGCCGAAGCTTTCGATGACCTGGCCCGCCGCCGCGCCGCCCTCGTGGCCCATGACCAGCACGATGCGGGTGGAGGCGACATTGAGCGACAGGCGCAGCAAGGTGGCGAATAGCAGGACCGAGGGGAACGAGGAGAAATCGAGCGGTTTTTCCGCGTTCATCGCGGCCATCAGGATGGCGACCGACAGCGCGATGTTGAGCACGAAGAACATGTCGAGCATGAACGCGGGGATCGGCACGATCATCAGCGCGATAAGCGTGAGAATGCCGGTCGGGAGCGCGAGCGCGCGGGGACTGCCGAAGCGTTTGAGCACTGCCGCTAAATCCCGAGCGCGCGCAATTGGCCATAGGCCGCGCGGACATGGGCGGGCGCTGCGGTGCCTTCACCCAGCGCAAAGGCGGTGCGCAAGGTATCGGCCATCGAAGCGGCACGCGGGGAAGTACTTGGGGCAGCGCTGGCGGCGGATTGATATTCCTGCGCGATCGGGCCGCCGCTGAACGCGGGAGGGGCCGGCACACCAGCGGCAAAAGATGGCGCACCCTGCACGGCATTGCCGCCCATGGCCGCGTCCATCTTGCCGCGCAGCAAGTCCATCACCGCGCCGACCGAACGCGGCGCATTGCCGCTGAAGAAAATCGCGTGGTTGGCCCCGGCGGCTTTGGGCAGAAGGGCGGCGGCGCTTTGCGCAGGATCGGCATCGAGCGCGGCGAGGAACTTGGCCGCGCCATCTGCGCCGAGGAAATGCGCGAGATAGAGTTCGGCGTGGTCAGGCGCGCGGCCCAGCACCCCGCTCAGCGCGTTGCGATTGTCATTGGCCAGCGCGCCGGCCATCAGCGCCGAAAGCTGAGGATCGCCGCGCAGCGCAAGCATCTGCGCGCGCATGCCGGGGCATTGATGGCGGAGCGATCAAGCCCATAGTCTGCGCCGTGGCGGCCCAGCGTTTCCATCCAGGTGCCGCCGGTGAATTGATAAAGCCCGGCCGCGCTCGAAGTGGCGGCGCGCGCCGCAGGATTGAGGCCCGATTCGATCCGGGCCTGCGCCAGCAGATAATTGAAATCGACGCCGGTCGCTTCAGCGGCGCGGGCGATGGCGCCGTGCACTTCACCCGAACCGCTGGTGCGGGCCGGGGACGATGGCCGAGGCGGCGGAGTTGCAATCAGGGTTGGCGAACTCAAGGTGTGGCCCTTTCGATCTGCCGGAAACAGGCGATCGAAGTGGGATCAGCAAACACCGTGCCAAACGCGGCACATCGCGCATCCGGCTTAGCCGATCAGCGGATTCGGCCAATGCGAACAGCGGCCGGGTGCGCGCGGTAAATCGCTTGCTGGCCGGTTATCGCGTCAAGCCGCGCCGCGACATTTGCCGCAATCAGATTGCGGACGCGCCGGTTTGCCTCGTTCAGCCGCTTGGCCGCATCAAGCAGCCCGCGACATTCCTCGTCCACCGCTTCGCGCGCGGTAGTATCAAGCCTGCCGCACAGCGCGCTCTTATCGAGCGTGCAGCCCATGATCACATCGACATCAAGCCCGGCAAGCGCATGCCGTTCGTCTTCCAGCACGGCAAGCATCTGCCGAAGCGTATCGCGCAGTTCGATGGGCCGGCGGATCGGCGCGGAAGCGGCGAGGTGTTGCTGGACTTGCGGGCTCACTGATGGCTCCTCAAAAGAATGCCAGCCGCGATCATCGCGTCGGCAATCTTGGCGGGGGTAATCGGATACTTGCCGGTTTCGATGGCGCGGCGGATGGTCAGCACGCGCTCGGCATCGACCGGGGGCTCGCCCGCCTTGACCGCATCGCTGGTCGCAATCTGCGGCGCATTAGCGGAAGATACGTTCCCCGGTTGCGCATTTTCGGCGGGCACCGCGCTGGGCGTTGCCGACTTGACCGCCAGACTGGCCGGGGCATTGACTGGTTTGCCTTGCACCGCGCCTACCGGGCGTGCTGCACCGATTTCGAAAGATGACATGGAACCGCTCCTACACTTCTACATGAGGTAGGACGGCGGTGCGGGGAGCCCATTAAGGGCAGGCGGCGGATTTTTGCCGGATCGGCTACTCGACCGGCATTTCGGCAAGTCCGGGACGCATGATGCGGGCCCGCACTGGGCTGGTCTTGGGCCCGGTGCGCACCCGGATCCATGCGCCGACCGGGCCGGATTCGAGCGCCTCTGCGGGCTGCGAGACAGTGAAACCATCGCCGACGACGGCCACCGTGATGTTCTCGCCGCGCTCGACCGCCGCGGTGGCTGGTTCTTGCCGCGCGGCGGCGGTGACTGGCACGAAAATGCGCCAGCTGCCGGCATCGGGGCATAACACGCTGACGCTGGCGTGCGCGCTGCCATGCCAAGCCAGCGCCAACGGCGCCGCGCAAGCCGCCAGCCGCAAGCGGCGGTCAACCGGCAACGCCGCCCCGCCAGAAACGCCGATCGGCTGGCCGGTGAACGCGGCAACCGCGTTGTCGATGGCGCTGAGGCTGGCGAACTGGCCGGGCGCAGCTTGGGCAGGGCTGGCGGCAAGCGCGAGCATCAAGGGCAACAGGCGGGCGGGGTTCATCGGTCAGACTTTCGGGAAGTGCGGTTCGATCACAGCAAAGCAATCACCGTGCCACTTGCTCTTGATCATAGGCGAGCGCGACAATCGCGCCATCGGCAGGGCCGGCCTCGACCACGATGCGCGCGTCGGTAGCGCGCAGGCCAGCTTCGCCGGAAAGCGCCTCTGCGCGCGCGAAGGCCGCGGCCTGGTGGCCCTTGACGAAACGCACGATGATCGTGGGACGAAGGCGCGCGTCGCGCGCTTCGCTCGCCAGCCAGCCAGCCAGCGGCGGTGCGCCTGCGCTGTCTGTCCACACCGCGACAGGCTCGCCGCGCAGCGAGGGCGCGATTTGTTGCACGGTTTTGGGTGGGGGCGCTGGTTTGGGCGCCGGGCTCGGCTTGAACGGCGATTGCGGGCCTTCCGGCGCATTGGCCAAAGCCGCCGCAGTGATCATGAACATGATCAGCGCGAGATCGGCCAGAATGATCTGCCATCCGCCCGGAGCCGAAGCCATCGGGCCTGTATGCGGGGCAACAGGGCCAATCATGCCACGACGCGCGGCGGATTCTCGCGATCGATGAAGCGCCGTTCGGCTGGAAACTCCGGCTCAAGCTGGCTCACCATCCAGTCAAACAGCGCTTGGCGCGCCTCCTCTTCGGTTTCGGCCCGGCGTTCGACCGCGCGCGCCAGCGGGGCGAACACGATGTTGGCAAGCAGCAGACCATAGAGCGTCGATAGCACCGCCATCGAGATCGCCCCCATGAACATGCCGCGCGCCAAGCCATCGGCGGGCAATTGGCTGAGCGAGATCAGCGTGCCGGCGAGGCCGAACACTGGCCCAAGTTCTGCCGCTTGCGCCAGCGTGCGCGCGGCGGCTGCGGCGGCGCTGAGCCGGGCGGCTTGCCCGGCGGCTTGCTGCTTGGCCATCGCCGCAATCGAGCGCGTTTGCACCAGCACCGCCAGCGCCTCGTCGAAGCCGCGATCCCCCAGCGGGCGAAATTGCACGCGCAGCAGGCCATCTGCGCGAACCCTCGCGGCCATCGGCGCAATGATCGCGCGGACACTGGCGGCGTCAAAGCTTCGGCGCGGCAAGGCAGCCAGCGCGGCCATTGTCTTGCGGCAATCCTCGATGCCGCTGCGCAGCGCGGTGGCAAGCACCGTGCCGCCAACGACAATTGCCGCCGAAGCCAGATCGAGCAGATGCGGTGATGGCATAAGGTTTTCGCGCGGCCTCCTGTTCATTGAGAACGGCATGCAGGCGCATTGCTTCAGGCCTTCGGCCACATTTTGCCGGTCATGGGCAAGAATCTGCCGCCGGTTTGCTGCGGATCGCCGCTGCGCAGCGGCTTTGGGCAATTGGCATGGCTGTTGCATAACCCACCTGCATGGACACCGATTGCAAGGATCGCACACGATGAGCGAGGGGCTATTTGGCATTCACGGCATGGCGCTTGCGCTGCGGGCGCAGCGCATGGGCGTGCTGACCTCGAACATCGCCAATGCCGGAACACCGGGCTACAAAGCTAAGGATATCGATTTTGCCGCCGCGCTCAAGGCGCGCACCGAAGGCAAAAGCGAGGCCAGCGCGATTGGCGGGGCCACACTTTATCGCGTGCCTGTCATGCCCAGCCTTGACGGCAACACGGTCGAAATCTCGACCGAGCAGACCGCCTTTGCCGACAATGCGGTGGGCTATTCCGCCACGCTGTCGTTCATCCGCGGGCGGGTCGAAACAATAACCCGCGCGATCAAGGGCGAATAACGGCCATGGGCAATTCCTTGAACCGCAATCCGATGACTTTGTTCGAGGTGGCCGGCCGTGCGATGTCGGCGCAGCTCGTGCGGATGAACGCGTCGGCCTCCAATCTGGCCAATGCAGGCACCGTTTCCGCTTCCGAAGAGGAGGCTTATCGCCCTGTGCGCCCGGTCTTTGCACAGCAGCTCGATGCCCGCACCGGCCTTTCCACTGTGCGCGTCAGCGGGCTGATCCGCGAGAACGCTGCGCCGCTGCGCACCCACAATCCCGATCATCCGCTCGCCGATGCCAATGGCGATGTATGGGCCGCGCCCGTCGATGAGAACGCCGAGATGATCGAGATGCTGGAAAGCTCGCGTCAATACCAGAACGTGGTCGAAGCCATGCAGACGGCCAAACAGCTGATGCTCGAAACGATGAGGATGAAATGACCACAATTAACCCACTTGGCAATCAATTCAGCGCGCTGAACAATGTGTCGAACACCGCCATCACGACCAACCAGAAGAGCGGCCTTGGCGGGCTTGGCGGCGAAGATTTCATCAAGCTGCTGACCACCCAGCTGAACAATCAGGACCCGACCGAGCCGATCGACAACAGCCAGATGATTGCGCAGCTCGCGCAGTTCTCAAGCCTTTCCGCCACCAATTCGATCAAGGACACGCTGTCCTCGATATCGGACAAGCTCGACCGGGTGCTGCCCGGCGATGTGGTTTTGCCTTCGTAACGCCAGCAAAGGATTTCACCGATGTCGTTTTATACCTCGCTCAATGGCCTTAAGAATGCGCAGACCGATCTCAGCGTGCTTAGCCACAATATCGCCAATGCCGAGACAGTGGGCTTCAAGAAAAGCACCGTAGCGTTTGCCGATATTGTCGCTGGCAGCGCGTTCACCAAACCCAAGCTGATCCAGGGCATCGGCGCGACTGTCGAGGCGATCAACCAGAACTTCAAGCAAGGACCGATCGAGCAGACCGGCGCTGCGCTCGATGTCGCGATCAACGGTGATGGCTTCCTCACCATCAAATCCTCGCTCAATGGCGATACGCTCTACACGCGCAACGGCGCGCTCTCGGTCGACGGCAATGGCTTTATCGAGCGCGGGATCGGCAATCGCCTGCAAGTGTTTCCCACCGACGCCGCTGGCGTGGTGACGGGCACGACGTTGATCGATGCCGAAATCCCGGCCACGAACGCGGCGGGCGCGCAGTTTGCCGGGGTGACGATCGCCAAGAATGGGAATGTCTCGGTTTCGTTTGCCGATGGCACGAACGAAGTGGTCGGCAAGGTTGCCCTCGCCACCTTCATCGCGCCCGGTGGGTTGCGGCAGGAAGGCTCGTCCAACTGGTCGGCCACCGGCATTTCTGGCAGCCCGGCCTACGGCCAGCCCGATGCCGGATTTTATGGCGGGCTGCTGTCCGGCGCGATCGAACGCTCGAATGTCGATATTGCCGAGGAACTGGTCGGCCTGATTACTGCGCAGCGCAATTTCCAGGCCAACGCCAAGGCGATCGATACTTCTACGCAGATTACCCAGACCATCATCCAGCTGCGCAGCTGAGGATAGGCTGACATGGACCGTCTGATCTACACCGCCTATTCCGGGATGACCGGTTCGATGGTGCGCCAGCGCGTCATCGCCAGCAACATGGCCAATGCGCAAACCACCGGCTTTCGCGCCGAAATGCTCAATGCCATGCCGATGACGCTGAAAGGCCCGAGCCTGGAAGCGCGGGCGATGACCGAGGGTGAGGTGCGCGGGGCCAGCATGAAGCAGGGCGCCATGATCCCGACCGGCAATCCGCTCGACATTGCGATGACCGGCCGGACCATGTTGACGGTGCAGACCGAAGACGGCGGCGAGGCGTATACGCGGCGCGGCGATCTATTGATCGGCGCGACAGGGGTGCTGGAAAATGGCGATGGCCGGCCGGTCATCGGCGATGGCGGACCCATCACCGTACCGCCCGGCGCCAAGCTCTCGATAAGCCCGGATGGCAGCGTTTTGGCCAGCAGCCCCGAAAATCCGGATCAGCCGCCGCAACTGCTGGCGAGGCTCAAACTGGCCTCGATCGAAGGATCGAAGATCGAAAAGGGCCTCGACGGGCTCTTTCGCGTCGTTGGCGGCGGGGTGCTGCCAGCCGACGAAGAGGCAAAAGTGCAGTCTGGCGCGCTTGAGCAATCGAATGTCGACCCCACCAGCGTGCTGGTTGAAATGGTCGAGGCGCAGCGCCTGTTCGACATGCGCGCCAAGTCCGTCGCGACCGCGCGCGAGATCGACGAAAGCAGCATGTCGTTGATGCGCATCACGTAAATCCCTCCAGCTTTGTAAAGAGAGAAACCGCTAATGCCATCCTCAGCCCTGCATGTCGCGCGCACCGGATTGGAAGCGCAGGATACGCGCATGCGCGTGATTGCCAACAATCTTGCCAATGTCGGCACCACCGGCTTCAAACGCGACCGCGCCAATTTCGCCACGCTCGCCTATCAGGATGCGCGGGTCGCCGGGCAGCAATCCTCGGGCGAAACGGCATATGCCACCGGGCTCAATCTGGGCACCGGGGTCGGCATTCAATCGACCACGCGGGTCGATACGGCGGGAACGCTGCAAACTACGGGCACTGCGCTCGATCTCGCGCTCGACGGCGAAGGCTATTTTCAGGTCGCTTTGCCGGGGGGGCAACTGGGCTATACCCGCGCCGGCAATTTCAGTCGTTCGGCCGAGGGCCAGCTGGTGACCGCGCAAGGCTACGTCGTCCAGCCGCCGATCACGGTGCCCGAGGGCGCCGGCGCGATCACGATCTCACCCGACGGAACGGTTTCCGCGCTGGTGCCGGGCACGACCGAGCCGAGCCAGCTGGGCCAGATGACGATTGCCAGCTTTGCCAATCCATCGGGCCTGCAATCGACCGGCGACAATTTCCTGCGCGAAACCGCCGCCAGCGGCGCGGCGCAAGTGGGCGTGCCGGGCGATCTTGGGCGCGGCCACATCCGCCAGGGCTTCCTCGAAGCCTCGAATGTCAATGTCGTCGAAGAGCTGGTCGATATGATCGAGTGCCAGCGCGCCTACGAGATCAATTCCAAGATGATCAAGGCGGTCGATGAAATGCTGCAGAATGCGAACCAGACCCTATGACCTTGCACCATGCGCCGTTTGATGCCGCATTCGATCCGCGTTCGCAGGCGGCAGGTTCCGCGTCCCCATTGGCATGGCGTTGGGGCCTGCTTGCTTTCGCCCTGCCAATGGCGGGGGCGCTCCTGCTGGCTTTGCCGCAGCCGGCCAAGGCGCGCAGCCAGCCAGCCCCCGGCTTTGCCGCTGCGCTGCCCGCGCCGCCGCCGCCGCGCGCCGCCGATGGCAGCATCTTCAACGTTTCGGCGGGATACGCTGGCCTTGCCGAAGGCCGCCGGGCGCGGGCAGTGGGCGATCCGCTGACCATCCAACTGGTCGAGCAGTTGACCAGTTCGAAATCGGCGGCGGGGAAGACTCAGAAGAACGGCGCAGTGAATGTCGTGCCTCCCGCTACCGGCATCGCCTCCTTCCTCAGCCGCTTTACCCTTAACGCTTCGGGCACTTCGTCGTTCAATGGTCAGGGAACTGCCTCGCAGACCAGCACGCTGGGCGGCGAAGTGGCGGTGACGATTGCCGAAGTGCGGCCGAACGGCACGGCCCTTGTCAAAGGGGAGAAGCGCTTGTTGCTCAGCCAGGGTCAGGAATGGGTGCAGATATCGGGGATCGTCCGCCTGGGCGATATCGATGTCGATAACCGCGTGCCTTCGACCCAGGTGGCCGATGCCCGCATCGAATATTCCGGCAATGGATCGATCGGGCGCGCCAGCCGCGAAGGCTGGTTCAGCAAGTTCTTCAACATGATTTCGCCGTTTTGAGGATGACTATGGTCCGCTTATCCTCCTCGATCTGCGCGTTCCTCGGCGCGCTGTGGCTGGCGCTAGCGCCGGGGGCCGCGCTGGCCGACCGCGTGCGCGATCTCGGCGCGTTTCAGGGCGTGCGCACCAACCAGCTCACCGGCTACGGTGTGGTCGTGGGCCTGCCCGGCACGGGCGACGACAATCTTGAATATCTGACGCAGGCGATGCGCGGTGTTTCGGGGCGGCTGGGCGTGCAATTGCCGCCCGGCGTTTCGCCCGGGCTTAAGAACGCCGCTGCTGTGCTCATCACTGCCGATCTTCCCGCATTTGCCAAACCCGGCCAGCGCATCGATGTGACCGTCTCGACCATCGGCAAAGCCAAGTCGCTGCGCGGCGGCGCGCTGATCCTCGCGCCGCTCTATGGCGCCGATGGCCAGATCTACGCGATGGCGCAGGGCAATCTCGCGGTTGGCGGGCTGGGCGTGAGCGCCAAGGATGGCAGCTCGGTCAATATCAATATCCCCACCGTCGGCCGGATCGCCGAAGGCGCGAGCGTCGAACGCGCCGTCGCCACCGGCTTTGACAGCAGCGAGACATTGCGCTGGAACCTGTTCAACGCCGATTTCATGACCGCAGCGCGGGTCCGCGATGCGATCAACGCGCGCTTTCCCGGCACCGCGTCGGTCGATGATGGCATGACACTCGCGCTCAAGCTGGCGGCGGGCAGCAACGCCCGCGCCACCATGATGGCCGCGATCTAGATGATCGAGGTCGTTCCTGCCGAGACCTCGGCCCGCGTCATCATCAACAGCCGCACCGGCACCGTGGTGATCAACAGCGCGGTGCGGCTTTCGCCCGCAGCAATCAGCCATGGCAAGATGGTGGTGAAGATCGACGAGAAATCCCAGGTTTCGCAGCCGGGGCCGCTCAGCCGCGGGCAGACCGCCGTCACCCCGGCCAGCCAGATCTCGCTCGATGAGCAGCCTGCGCACGTCGCCTTTTTCAAGCCGGGCGCGAGCCTGTCCTCGCTGGTCGATGCGCTCAACAAGTTGGGGGTCACGCCGTCCGATCTGGTGGCGATCCTCGAAGCGTTGAAGCAAGCGGGCGCGCTGCGTGCCGAAATGGAAATCATATGAGCCCGGTTGCGCCTGTGCGGGGAGCATCCGAGCCGCAAACCTCGGAGGGGGCCGCGCTGCGCAAGGCCGCTCAAGGCTTTGAAGCGATCTTCCTGCGCCAGATCCTGGCCAGCGCCCGCCAAACCAGCTTTGGCGGCGAAGACCTTTTCGGAAATCAGGCCAGCGAAACTTTCACCCAGATGCGCGACGAACGATTCGCCGAGATCGCCTCGGGCACCGGCGCTTTCGGCCTTGCCCGCCAGCTTGAGGCGCAACTGGCGCGGGTGCTTCCGCCTGCCGCTGCGGCCGCAGAACCTGCGTCCGGGAAAGGCTGAGCGCGATGTCGTCTGACCTCCTCTCGATCGGCCTGAGCGGCGCCAAGGCGGCGCGCAGCGCGCTGGATATCACCAGCCAGAACATCGCCAATGCCTCCACCGAGGGCTATGTTCGGCGCAGCGTCGGCTTTGCCGAAGTCGGCGCGACCGGCTACAATCAGAATCCGCGCGATGTCTCGCTCTCGGGAGTGCGGGTTGACCGGGTGGTGCGCAATGTCGATGCCTTTCGCCAGGCCGAAGTGCGGCGGACCGGCGCCGATACCGCGCGCGCCGATGCCGAAGTAACCGGCCTGCAAAATGCCGAATCCGCGCTCGAACGTTCTAACCTCTATCCCTCGATCCTCGGCTTTGAATCTTCGGTGCAAAAGCTGAAGGAAGATACCACCGACACCGCGCTGCGCGCCTCGGTGATCGAAAGCGCGCGGACGATGACCGCTACGTTTCAAATCGCCGCGCAAGAGCTCGATGCCGTGGCCAGCGGGCTGCGCTTTGAATCGACCGATGGGGTCAATCAGGTCACGCTGATCGCCGCTGAGCTCGGCCGCACCAACTTGCGCCTTGCCCGCGCCGCCGACGCCAGCAGCGACCAGACCGCGCTGCTCGACCAGCGCGACCGCCTGCTCTCAAACCTCAGCGACTATGGCAATATCGACACGACATTTGCTGCCGATGGCACGGTCGAAGTGCGCCTGGGCGGGCTAACGACGCCGGCTCTGGTCACAGGCGGCACTTCGGGCGCGATGACCATGGTCACAGCGCCGAACGGCACGATCAGTTTTGCTCTCGATGGCAACCCGGTGGCGCTCAGCGGGGGGGCGCTGGCCGGCCGGGCCTTGGCGCTGGACAAGGTTACGCAGCTGCACGGCGATCTGGATACCTTGGCCCAGGACATCGTCACGACGGTCAACACGGTGCAGGCGGGCGGGGTCGCGCTCGATGGCAGTGCCGGGCAAAATCTGCTTTCGGGCACCAGCGCTGCAACCCTCGCGCTCGCCACCAGCGACGGCACCAAGATCGCCACCGCACCGGCGGGTTCGCCTGCCAAAAGCCGCGATACCGGCAACCTTGACGCGCTGCGTACCGCGCTCACGGCCACCAATCCAGCCGGGCGCATGGACGGCATCTTGTTCGATGTCTCGGCGACGGTGGCCGGGCGCACCGTTACGCGCGATGCGCTGACCACCATTTCGGATTCGGCGCGGATCACGCTGTCATCGCAGTCTGCGGTCAATCTCGATACCGAAGCGGCCAATCTGCTGCGCTTTCAGCAGGCCTTTCAGGCCTCGAGCCGCGTGATGCAGGTCGCCTCCGCCCTGTTCGATAGCTTGTTGCAGATCAGATAGGGCCGCGCGCATGACCATCGCTTCCACCAGCACCAGTGCTTTCTTCGACCGGGCCACGATCGATCTGGCATCGCTGCGCGCGCAGGCCGAGAAGATTCAGGGCCAGATCAGCTCGGGCATCAAGCTGACGACATCGTCGGATGATCCGTTGGCCGCATCGCGGCTGCGTTCGCTGTCGCGTTTGGAGGTGCTGGGCAAGATCGATACCTCCGCCGCGCAGCGCGCCACGGTTGATCTCAATCTGGTCGATACCGCGCTCAATCAGTTCGCCAACTACACCATCCGCGCACAGGAACTGGCGACGCAGGCGGCCTCCGCCACATTGTCGCCAACCCAGCGCGCCAGCATCGGATCGGAGCTTGCCCAGATCCACGGCGGACTGGTCAGCCTTGCCAATACCCGCGACAGCGCGGGCAAGGCGCTGTTTGGCGGCGACAGCCCGGGCGATGCTTATCAATTGAACACCGCTGGCAGCGCGAGCTATATCGGCACTGGCACTGCAGGCACGCTATCGCTGGGCGACGATCAAGGCGTGGCCCGCAGCCTGACCGGTCCCGAATTTCTCAATTTCAATGATCCGGCGGGCAATTCCACCGATCTTCTGGCGGTGATGAAATCGCTGGCCGATACGTTGCAGGCGGGCGGCGCAGGGGCTGCTGCGGCCGCGGGCAGCGCGCTGGGATCGCTGGCCAATGGGCTTGATGCGATCACCACCGCGCAGACGATTGTCGGATCGCGCCTCACCTGGATCGACCTTTCCACCGAACGCCAGCAGGCCATGGGCGAAGCGCGAACATCCGAGCAGGCGGATATCGGCGCGCCCGATCTCGCGTCCTCGCTGGCCCGCCTGCAACAGCTCTCCACCGTGCTTGAGGCCAGCCAGTCGAGCTTTGCACGGCTCGCCGGCCTGTCGCTGTTCGATCTTATCCGTTAAGCCTTTTTAGGACCACCGCGCCATGTACGCAGGCATTGGTATTGTTATTCTTCTGGTGATGGTGTTCGGCGGGTTCGCGCTAACCGGCGGCGCGCTGGGCCCGGTGATGGAAGCCATTCCGCACGAAATGCTGATCATCGGCGGCGCGGCGCTCGGCGCGGTGGTCGCGGGCAATTCGCTGCATGGGCTCAAAGCGCTGGGCGGCGGCTTCTTGAAAGTGTTCAAGGGGCCGCGGCACAACAAGCAGGATCATGTCGACGCGATCGTGCTGTGCACCCGGCTCATGAAGATCCTGCGCAGCGATGGGCCGGTGGCGCTCGAAAGCCATGTGACGGACCCCAAGAATTCGCCGATCTTTGCCGAGTTTCCCCGCCTGCTGGCGCATGGCACGCTGATCGGGCTGATCTGCGACACGCTGACCCTGATCGTGGTTTCCTCGGGCACGCTCGAAGTGCACGCGGTGGAAGACGTGATGGATCATGCCATGAAAACGCATTTCCACGAATCCACCGAGCCGCAACATGCGCTGCAGAATCTGGCCGACGCGCTCCCTGCGCTGGGCATCGTCGCGGCGGTGCTGGGCGTGGTCAAGACAATGGGCTCGATCGACAAGCCGCCTTCGGTGCTCGGCGCGATGATCGGTTCGGCGCTGGTCGGCACGTTCATGGGCGTGCTGCTCGCCTATGGCATCGTTGCGCCGCTGGCCGGGCGGCTCAAGCAAGTGCTCGACGAAGATGAGATGATCTTTCAGGCGGTCAAGCAGGTGATCATCGCCAGCTTGCACGGCTGGCCGCAACCGCTGGTGGTGGAAAGCGCTCGCTCGGGATTGGGCCACGCGTTTCGCCCCGGCCTGTCGGAACTGCTCGACGCGCTGCGCGGGCGCTAAACCATGGCAAAGGCGCCCGCCAAAGGCAAAAATGGTCCGCTGCCGCCGATCATCGTAAAGAAGATCACGGTGGTGGCCGGCGGCCATCATGGCGGCGCATGGAAAGTGGCCTATGCCGACTTCGTGACCGCGATGATGGCCTTTTTCCTGCTGATGTGGCTGCTGGGCGCCACCACCGAGAAGCAGCGCAAGGGCATCGCGGATTATTTCACGCCGACTTTGGTCAAGACCCGGCAGGGCAGCGCGGGATCTTATGGCTTGCTCGGCGGATCATCCTTGACCGACGCCGATAAGTATCAGTTCCGCGCCGGGCAGACCGGCACCAAGACGCTGACCGTGCCGCGCGATGCCACCGGCGGCCCGAAAGACGGCGGGTCGAAGGCCAAGCGGACCGCGACGATTGCGCAGCGGCTGAAGCAAAAGCTGGCCGCCAGCGCCGCTTTGCGCAAATTGGCACCGCAAGTGCGCATGCAGATGACCCCCGAAGGCATTCGGCTGGATCTGGTCGATGATGCCAACTTCTCGATGTTCCGGCTGGGCACCACGATCCTTACCCCCGATGCGGTGCAGCTGCTTTCCGCGATCGGTCAGGCAATCGGCCCCGATGCAGGCGGCATCACCGTGCGCGGCCATACCGATTCGCTGCAATGGAAACCCGGAGACGCGGTGAACAACTGGTCGCTCTCGGCGGGCCGCGCCGAAGCCACGCGGCAGGCGCTGATGCGCAGCGCGGTGGGCGAGGGGCGCTTTCGCCGGATCGAGGGCGTGGCCGACAAGGAGCCGCTGATCGTCGCCAACCCGGCCGATGCGCGCAACCGGCGCATGTCGATCCTGCTGATGGATTGAACCTGAAGCCTGAGCCTTAGTGACTGGTTGCAGGCAGCACCGACAGCTATCATTCCACCCGCCCGGGGTTCCCGGCGCGGTTCGTCTGGCGGCCGATCAGAGCTGGCCTCGTTTGCCGGCACTTTTGCTTTCGCGCGTACCGCCGCCAGAGATCAGACCTGTCAACAATTCCGCCGTGTCTTTCAGGAAGATCTTCACATGGGCCAGCGGCTTTTTGCGCACCAGTTCCTTGTTCATATAGGCCTCCCACGTAAGTTGCTGGATATCCTTGTCCATGCACAGCTTGACGAATTTCTCGCGCATCTTGTCGCTGCGATACCACCACCATTGCATGATGCCGAGCACACGGAACACCATGCCGTGCGCCTTCATGAAGCGCTTGCGCGCCAGCCGAAGCTTTGACGCATCGCCGCTGACCAGCGCTTCGGAGGCAGCCTTGGCGACTTCGCGCCCGGCGGTCATGGCATAGAAAATGCCTTCGCCGCTGGCCGGGGCCACGCAGCCGGCAGCGTCGCCTGCCACCACGACATCCTTGCCGTTGTCCCACTTCTTGCGCGGACGCAGCGGAATCGGCGCACCCTCGACGCGCACAGTCTTGCACTTGTCCTCGGTCAGGCCCAGCTCGGCGCGCAGCGCCGTAATGGCCTTGCGCAGCTCAAAGCCCTGCACGGCGCTGCCGGTGCCGATGCTGGTTTTCGAACCGTGCGGGAATACCCATGAATAAAAATCCGGGCTGTGCTTGCCTTGGTAAAAAACATCGCAGCGATTGCCGACAAAGCCGCCAAAACCTTCGGGCGGGCTTTCCACTATCTCGTGATAGGCGGCAACGAAGGGCAGTTTTTCATCCGGCAGCGCCGCGCGCGCCACGGCTGAATTGCAGCCATCGCAGCCGATCAGCATTTTCGTGTGCACCCGCACCGGCTCCGAACCGCGCTCGGCGCCTTTGGGGTGATAGAGCACGACGGCGGTACCATCCGGCTCGCGCTCCATTCCTTCGAAGCTGCCGTCGCGGCGATCGGCGCCATTTGTCGCCGCCCGGGCGCGCAGCCATTCATCGAACTCGTCGCGATCGACCATGCCGACCCAGCCGCCTTCGCCCACCGGCATGTCCACTTCGCGCCCCGCCGGGCTGATCATCCGGGCGCTGTTGGCTTTGGCACATAACAGATCGACCGGCACGTCGAAGTCTTTCAGCAGGCGCGGCGGCACAGCGCCACCGCACGGCTTGACGCGGCCCATCCGGTCCAGCAGCATCACTCTGTGCCCGGCCAGCGCCAGATCATTTGCGGCTGTCGCGCCCGATGGGCCGCCGCCTACCACTACCATGTCGAACATCTCGGTCATGCCGCTGCCCTTGCTGTTATTGGTCAACCCGCCAAAATCAGTGTCCAATTTTTTGTACAGTCATTCAACCTGAAAGCGAGGCGCGCCGCCAGCAAAAACAGCATGGCCCTTGGGGGAAAACACGTTCAAACGCGCGCTTACAGCCGCCAATGGCCGGGTGCGGGCAATCAACTGCCAATGCGCCGACAAATCCGCCAATGCCGGAGGCTGTCGCACTTGACCGGAAGGGGTCTGAGCGGGCAAACGGGCCTGACAACAACCATACCCAAACAACAGGAGAGCGCATGTTTTCGCACGTTATGCTCGGCAGCAATGATATCGCCCGGTCCAAGGCGTTTTATGATGCCACCTTCGCCACGTTTGGTGGTCCTGAAGGCTTTGTCGATCCTGCCGGCCGGCTGGTCTATCCGCACAATGGCGGCATCTTCATCCTCTCGGTGCCGATCAACGGCGAACCGGCATGCGCCGCGAATGGCGGCACCATCGGCTTTGCCATGACACCGGATCAGGCCGATGCCTGGTATGCAGCAGGCGCTGCAAACGGCGGCGTTCCTTGCGAAGATCCCCCAGGTCCGCGTGAAGGCAGCCCTTACTATCTCGCCTATCTGCGCGATCCGGACGGCAACAAGCTGTGCGCGCTGAACGTCATCGGTAGCTGAGACCAAAGCAGGAGTGGCGGGCAAATGACCATGGAAACCGTTTCGGCCGCCAAGGCGCACGGCGGCACATTGGGCGTTTACCGCCACACCTCCGCGGCAACAGGGACAGAGATGACCTTTTCGGTCTTCCTGCCCCCCCATGCGGTCGACGGCGCCAAGCTGCCGGTGTTGTTTTACCTTTCGGGGCTCACCTGCACGCACGCGAATGTTACCGACAAGGGCGAATATCGCCGGATTTGCGCCGAGCTTGGCCTGATTTTCGTCGCGCCGGATACCAGCCCGCGCGGGCCGGATGTGGCCGATGATGCCGCCGGTGCCTATGATTTCGGGCTTGGCGCTGGGTTTTATGTGAACGCCACGCAAGCGCCGTTTGCGGCGCATTACCGGATGTGGGATTACATCTCCGAAGAATTGCCCGCGCTGATCGCGGCCAATTTTCCAGCCGATCCGGCGCGCATGGGGATTACCGGGCATTCGATGGGCGGCCACGGCGCGCTCACGCTGGGCCTTACCTATCCTGAAAAATTCAAATCGCTCTCCGCCTTTGCGCCGATTGTCGCGCCGGGGCAGGTGCCATGGGGCCACAAGGCGCTGGCCGGCTATCTCGGGCCCGATCCGGCGGCATGGCGCGCGCACGATGCGGTCGCCTTGATCGAGGACGGCAAGCGCCCGGCGGGCGATGTGCTGGTCGATCAGGGGGACGCAGACAATTTTCTGGTGGAGCAATTGCGGCCCGAATTGCTGGCGGCGGCGTGCGAAGGCGCAGGGATTGCGCTCACGCTGCGTCTGCAGCCCGGCTACGACCACAGCTACAACTTCATCTCGACCTTCATGGAAGACCACATCCGCTGGCACGCCGAGCGGCTTTAAGGTTTGCGAACGTCCCGCGCCACGGCATCGAGCAGGCCGTTGACGAACTTGGTTTCGCGCGCATCGAAAAAAGCGTGCGCCACATCGAGGTATTCGCTGATCACGGTGCCCACGCTGATATCCTTGCGCGCCAGCAATTCATAAGCCCCGGCGCGCAGGATTTGCAGCATCGTGCGATCGAGCCGCGCGATCGACCAGCCAGCAGCAAGATTGGCCGACAGCAACGCATCGATCTCGTCGCGCCGTGCGGCAGTGCCGCGCACTACATCATCGAAAAACACCACGTCGGCATCGATGTACTGATCGTCTTCGATCTCACGTCCCAGCCGGTGCTGATGAAATTCATCGAGCAGGCCGTTCATCGCCGTGGCCTCCATCTCGAACTGATAAAGCGCCTGCACTGCGGCAAGGCGCGCGGCAGAGCGCGCGGCAGACGTGGTCCGGCTCATATGCCCAGTCTCAATTCGATCGAGCGCGCATGCGCGGCAAGGCCTTCGGCATCGGCCAGCGCAATGGCGGCGGGGCCGATGGCCGCCACCGCTGCTTCGCTCGCCGCGATGAAGCTGGTGCGCTTCATGAAATCGAGCACCGAGAGCCCGGAGGAAAACCGTGCGCGCCGCCCGGTGGGCAAAACATGGTTCGGCCCCGCCACGTAGTCGCCTATCGCCTCCGGGGTCATCCGCCCGAGGAATACCGATCCGGCGTGACGGATCTTTGCAAACAGCGCTTCGGGATCGGCGGTGGCGATCTCGACATGTTCGGCCGCCAGCGCATTGGCCAGCGCCGGTGCTTCCTCCAGCGAATCCACCACGATGATCACGCCGTATTCGTCCCAACTGGCCTTGGCGACGCGCGCGGTGGGCAGCATGGCTAGCTCCACCCCGATCATATCCGCCACTTGATCGGCGAATGTGGCATCGTCGGTGATCAGGATGGCCTGCGCTGCGGGATCATGCTCGGCCTGGCTGAGTAGATCGGCGGCAATCCATTGCGGATCGTTCTGCCCATCGGCGATCACGAGGATCTCCGAAGGCCCGGCGACCATGTCGATTCCCACCACGCCAAACAGCTGACGCTTGGCCTCGGCGACCCAGGCATTGCCCGGACCGGTGATCACATCAACGGCGCGAATGCGCTGCGTGCCATAAGCCAGCGCGGCGACAGCCTGCGCGCCGCCCACTTTCCAGACCTCGTCGACCCCGGCGAGATGCGCGGCGGCGAGCACCAGCGGATTGATCACCCCCTTGGGCGCGGGGGTGACAACGACCAGCCGTTCGACCCCCGCCACTTTGGCCGGGATCGCATTCATCAGCAGCGAAGAGGGATAGGCCGCGCGCCCGCCCGGCACATAGAGCCCCGCGCCATCGACCGCGCGCCACCGCGCGCCAAGCCGCAGCCCGGCCTCGTCGGTGATTTCGCGGTCCTGCGGCAACTGCGCCGCGTGCCAGGTGCGGATGCGCTGCGCCGCCAGCTCGAGCGCGGCGCGCAGATCGGGGGCAAGATCCTCGTAAGCATCGCGGCATGCTTCCGGATCGACCCGCCAGGCATCGTCGGCTGGGCTGTGCTGATCAAACTTGGCGGTATATTCGGCCAGCGCTGCATCGCCGCGCAGGCGCACATCCTCGATGATCACCTGCACATCGCGCGTCACGTTCTCGTCGCTCTCGCGCCGATCCTTGACGATGCGGGCAAACGCTCGGGCAAAATCGGGCTGGTTGGACTTGAGCCGCTGCATCAGGCTGCTTTCCGCCGCGCGACCAGATCGCGAAACGCATCGATCAGCGCGCCAAGCCGGGCGCTGTCGGTCTTCAGCGCGGCGCGATTGACGATCAGGCGCGCCGAAACCGGCATGATCCGGCTGGTCTCGACCAGACCATTCTCCTTCAGCGTGCGCCCGGTGGAGACCAGATCGACAATCCGGCTGGCAAGGCCCAGCGACGGCGCGAGCTCCATCGCGCCATTGAGCTTGACCACTTCGGCCTGCACGCCCAGCCGTTCGAAATGGCGGCGAGTCAGGCTGGGATACTTCGTGGCGACACGCGCATGGCTCTCGCCCACATTGGCCCCGCTCTCCAGCGCCGACGCGGGCTCTGCCACCGAGAGACGGCAATGCCCGATATCGAGATCGACCGGCGCATAAAGATCGGCATAGTCGAACTCATCGATCACATCCGAACCGACGATGCCCACTTGCGCCGCGCCGTGCGCCACGAAGGTGGCGACATCGAACGCGCGCACGCGGATGATCTTCACATCATCGCGGCTGGTGGCAAAGCTGAGCGCGCGCGATCCCTTGTCGAAAAAGTCGGCGTCGGGCACAACGCCTGCCTGGCTGAGTAGCGGCAGGGCTTCGTCCAGCAGGCGGCCTTTGGGCAGCGCGAAGATGAGGGGAGCAGGAGCAGTCATGGCTCCGCAGCCCCTATGTCAAAGGGCCGGAAAGGGCAACCTTGTGGAAGCATTGATGGAAATCGGCGAAGTGGCGCGGGCGATTGCGTGGCAAGCAGATCATGCCGCGAACAATGGCGCGCCGTGCACCGGGCGAGCGATCCGCGCGCAGCTGGGGCTGCTCGATGGCAAGACAGCGGTGGGGCAAAGACTTGCGAACTGGCCGGGCAAGCCGCTGGAGGATGCGTTGCCGCTGCGCCTTGCAGGCGGTTTTCATCATTTGCTGCTGAGCGGCGCGGACCGGCGGCTAGAGCCGGTCTATCGCGGGGAATTGACCGAACAGGCTGCGATCGACGCATTGGTCATGGCCATGACCCGCGACCATGACGCGGCGCTGCTGCCCTGGCTGGATGGCCCGCCGCAGACCAACGAGGCGGGCCGCTCTGCGAGCATCATGGCGGCGCTGCTGTGGCTCGCGCCGCGCTTAGGCGCACGGTTCGACATGAACGAACTGGGCGCGAGCGCGGGGGTCAACACCATGATCGAGCGCTATCGCTATGATCTGGGCGGAACCACCGTGGGACCGGAGGACTCGCCCATGCGGATCGTGCCCGAATGGCGCGGGCAGGCGCCCAAAGCTTCGCGGGTGGAGATCATCGGCATTCAAGGCTGCGACCGCGCGCCGGTTAACCTCGCCGATCCGGCGGCGGCGCTGAGGCTGAAAAGCTATGTCTGGGCCGAAGTGACCGAGCGGCTGGCGCGGATCGATGCCGCCGCCGCGCTGGCGCGGGCGAAGCCGCCGCTGGTCGATGGTTGCGATGCGGCCGATTGGGCCGAGATGCGGCTGTGTCTGCCGCAGGAGGCCGATACTACCCGCGTCCTTTATCATTCGATCGTGTGGCAATATCTGCCGGCGCCAACGCGCGCCCGGATCGAGGCCGCGATGGCAGAGGCGGGTGCGCGCGCCGATGCGCAGCGGCGGCTGGCGTGGATCATGCTGGAGACCAACCGCGCGACATTCCGCCACGAGCTGACCGTGCGCCATTGGCCGGGGGACGGCGAGCCGATATTGCTGGGGACGGCCCACGCGCACGGTGCGTGGGTCGAATGGTTGGGCGATTAAAGCAGCGTCACGCCACCGCGCGGCCCATCGCCGCAAACGCGGCAGGGGCGGGTTCGGGATGGCCGAAGTGGTAGCCTTGCATTAAATGGATGCCGAGGCCGCGCGCGGTCTCTGCCTGGTCTGCGGTTTCGACCCCCTCGATCGAGCAGGCGATGCCCAATTGCCACGACAACGCGACCAGCATGCCGGTGACCGCGCGTGCGCCCGGATCGCTGACCAGCGCGGCGGCCAACGTGTGATCGAGCTTGATCAGATCGAGCGGCAGATCGCGCAACTGATTGAGGCTGGACCAGCCGGCCCCGAAATCATCAAGCGCGATGCGAAAGCCGCGCTCGCGCAGGGCATGCAGCTGCGCCTTGGCCCGCTTGGGGTTTACCTGCAACGCCCGCTCGGTCACTTCGAGGATGATCGAAGCAGGGCTGGCCCCGGCGGCTTCGACGATCTGCATGATCGCGTCGACCGTGCCTTCGCGCACCATATCGCGCGGCGCAAGGTTGATCGATACGTCGAGCCCGGTCTCCCACGGGCGGCATTCAGCCAGCGCCCGCGCGAGCACCATCCTGGTGAGATCGCCAGTGCGGCCGGTCGCTTCCGCCATCGCCATGAACGTGCCTGGGCTTTGCCATTCGTGGCCATCGGGCGACCAGCGGGCGAAGGCTTCAAAGCCAAGCACCTGCCCTGTCAGGCAATTGTGCATGGGTTGGTAGAGCAGCTTGATCTGGTCTTCGAGCGTGCAATCGTTGAACGCCCGGGTCATCGCGATCCGGTGCTGGAGCAGCGCCTCGTCGCCCTGTTCAAAGCGCACGAGCGCGCCATCGCCCTGCTCCTTGGCCCGGTAGAGCGCGGTATCGGCGCGTTCGAGGCAACCCGAGACGCTGGATTCTCCGGCAAGATGCAGGCCGATCGCGCCGCACAGCCGCAGATTGGCCCCATTGTGGCTGATCGGTTCGCGAATGGCGGCGGCGATCTGCCGCCCAGCGGCGCTGGCCGCATCGGCAGTCATCGCGGAGTCCAGCAGGATGGCGAACTCATCGCCGCCCAGCCGTCCTTGCGCGATAACGCCCGCGATGGCGCCGATTCGCGCGCCGACGGTGCGCAGCACATGATCGCCAGCGGCATGGCCATACGTATCGTTAATGTGCTTGAAGCCATCGAGATCGACCAGCGCGAGCCAAGGCCGCGGCCCCGCATCGCGCACCAGCTCTTCCTCCAGCCGGGCCAGAATGGCCCGTCGGTTCATTCCCCCGGTGACATGATCGATCGTGGCGCGCCGATGGTTTGCGCTGGCCAGTCGCGCCGTCTGCCGCTCCCGCCGCGCCAGCATCTGGCGGGAAAGTTCGAGCCTGACAAAATCGCGATGCTGGCCGTGCGTGATCCAAAGCAGCATGGCGACCCCGAACAATTGGATCATTGCAACATAGATCGCGCCGGGATGCCCGATAGCGAGGAAAAACACGCTGGCGGGGATCGTGTAGGCGGCTGCCAGACGCAGTGCGGCTGGAGGAGAATGCGCGATGCCCAAGATACCCGATACCATCGTGATCGCGAGCACGACCTGGATCAGCCCGGCCGCATTGGCATCCCCATAGGGATAGAGCGAAAGCGCCCACGCGACAAAGGCCACCCCGGAAATGCCTGCCCGCTGCCCTAACTTGCGCAGATCGGCGCGCTGCATCGCCACAGGGCGACGCGCTGTCCGCGCTGGCAGCCAATGGACCGCCCGGATAGCGGCATAGCCGATGAGCACTGGCGCGACTGCAAGCAGCGCGAGCGGCGCTTTGCCGCTAAAGCGCAGGGCCAACGAGCCGATATTGAAGATGACCACCAAGTAAAGCAGCGGCAACCGGTGCGAGATATTTGTCGCATAAGCCCGAATGTAGGACTCGCCTGCGCGCGGCTGCCAGTATCGCGAAATCCGGCGCGCCACAGCCGGCAGGCGGCGCAAGTGACGCAATGCACGCTCAGCCGGGCCAGCAAGAGTTGGACTAGTCGCCATCGGACCCGCTTAACCGTGGTTGGGTTAATACGTTGTCAAGTTAAGGGCTCTGCTGGAGGGCTGGAGGAAGATTTTTTCAGGCCTGATCGGGGATCAATTCCTCGGGTTCCGTCAGCGGCAAAAGGCCGCGCTCGGCATGGCGCGGCTGGGTCTCGATCAGCGGCACATCCTCGATCTCGCGCTTGCCGACTTCGATGCCCTTGTCGCGCAGACGTTTGCCTGCCGAGAGTACATTGCGCTCGAAACTGCCGACGAACTTGTTGTAGTGCGAAACCGCGCTGTCGAGGCCTGAACCCATCCGTTTGAGATGCTCGGCGCTCACCGCCAGCCGCTCATAAAGCTCGCCGCCCATGCGCCCGATCTCGCGCGCCTCTCGCGCCAATTCATCTTGCCGCCACACTTGCGCGATTGTGCGCGCGATGGCGACAAGGTTGGTGGGCGAGGCCAGCAGCACGCGTCGCTCGAACGCAAAATCCCACAGCTTGGGGTCTTGCTCCAGCGCGGCCGCGATGAAGTGTTCGCCGGGCACGAACATCAGCACATAATCAGGGGCCTCGGGAAACTGGCTCTGATAGCTTTTGGCGCCCAAAGTCTGGATGTGCGTCCGCATCGATTGGACATGCGCGATCAGCGCGATCTTGCGAGTGTCGTCGTCCTGCGCCTCGAACGCGTCCTGATAGGCGTTGAGCGAGACCTTGGCGTCGATCACCAGCAGCTTGTTCCCCGGCACGCGCACGATCGCATCGGGGCGCAGGCGGCCTTCGTCGGTCTCGACCGATTGCTCGGTGACGAAATCGGTGTGTTCAGCAAGGCCGCATTGTTCGAGCACATTGCGCAATTGCAATTCGCCCCAGCGGCCGCGTGTCTTGGGGCCATTGCGAAGGCTGTTGCCCAGCTGCGCGGCGGCGGCGCGCACTTCTTCCTGGCCCTTGCGCATGCCTTCGATCAGCCCGGTGAGCTGGCCGAAGCCTTCAACCCGGTCTTTCTCAAGCTTGCCGACCTGCTCCTCATAGCTTTTCAGCCGTTGATCGACCGGGGCAAGGAGGGCGGACAGCCGCTCCGCGCTGTTCTTTTCGCTTTCTTCGAAGCGCGCGCTGGCGCGAGTGAGGAAGGCCTCCTGCGCTTTCTCTAGGACCTTGCTGCCCGCGTTTTCAAACTCGCGGCGCAGCGCTTCCTGCGCTTCGAGCAAAAGCCGCTTCTGCTCGTCGAAATTGGCTGCGTCTGCCTTCAAACCCACAAGTTCGGCGCGGAAATTGTCGCGGTCGGTGCGGATGGCGACAAGTTCCGCTCTGATCCGGTCGGCATCGCTCGCGCGTTCGCTTGCCGATGCCAGTTGCGTCGCCAGTCCATCGCGCTCTTCGCGGATTTCGTCGGACTGCTGAATCGCCGCATCGAGCTGCGCGGCCTTGACCGAAGCGGCGGCAAGCTCGGTGATCGCGCGGCGAAACTTCTCGTCAAGATCGCGTGCCTCGGCATCGCGCGCTTCGAACCGGGTTTTCCATTCGGCCACCGGCTTGCCGCCCAGGAACCAGCCCGCCGCAAGGCCCATAAGCAGCGCGGCAATCAGGAATATGAGGACAAAGGAGGCTTCCACGCTTGCTCCAGTTCAGAACGAACCATGAACTTAACCTGCAACGCCCCCGCTATCAAGCCATCTTGCGCAGCTTTTCCAGCTTCTTGAGCACCATCCCGCGCTTCAGCCGCGAAAGGTGGTCGATGAACAGGATGCCTTCGAGGTGGTCCATCTCGTGCTGGAGGCAGGTGGCCATCAGGCCTTCCATCGCTTCCTCGTGGACTTTGCCATCCAGATCCTGCCAGCGGGCGCGGATTCGCGCCGGGCGCTCCACATCGGCATACATCTCGGGCACCGAGAGGCAGCCTTCGGAATAGACCGAGAGATCGGCGGAAGGTTCGAGGATTTCGGGATTGATGAACACGCGTGGTTCTTTTTTCACCGGGCGATGCGTGTGGTGATGATCGCCGTGCGCGGTGCAGACTTCGGGCTCGGCGTCCATGTCTTCGGGCTGAAGATCGATCACCAGCACGCGCAGCGGCACGCCGACCTGAACCGCAGCAAGGCCAATGCCGGGCGCGTCGTACATCGTCTCGAACATGTCAGCTACAAGGCCCCGCAATTCCGCATCGAATGCGGTGACGGGCGCGGAAATCTGCTTGAGCCGCAGATCGGGGACTTCGATGATGTCGCGAATAGCCATTGCGGGCAAATAGGAAGGAAAGACGCGCTTCGCAAGCGTTGCTGAAACGCGTCTCGGCCTGCGTCTTAGCCCACCGGTCGCCGCGCGCGCAGCGCCTGCGCCAGCGTGCCCTCATCCAGATAATCTAGCTCGCCGCCGACTGGCAGGCCGTGGGCAAGCTGGGTGACGCGCACGGCCAGCCCTTCGAGCCGCTCGGCGATGTAATGCGCGGTCGTCTGGCCCTCAAGCGTAGCGTTCATCGCCAGCACCACCTCGTCGATCCCGCCTGCGGAAACGCGCGCAAGCAGGCTGGCAATCGTCAGGTCTTCGGGGCGGACGCCTTCGAGCGCGGACATCCGCCCGCCCAGCACATGGTAGCGCCCCGTAAACAGCCGTGCGCGGTCGAGCGCCCAGAGGTCCGCGACTTCCTCTACCACGCAGATCGCGCGCGCATCGCGGCGCGGATCGGCGCAGATGCCGCA
>NZ_CAMBTS010000023.1 GCF_945870625.1 Novosphingobium sp. Chol11
CGGACGCCTTCGAGCGCGGACATCCGCCCGCCCAGCACATGGTAGCGCCCCGTAAACAGCCGTGCGCGGTCGAGCGCCCAGAGGTCCGCGACTTCCTCTACCACGCAGATCGCGCGCGCATCGCGGCGCGGATCGGCGCAGATGCCGCAAGGGTTGGTGGTATCGACATTGCCGCAGGCGCTGCATTCCACCAGCCGCTCGCCCACCGCCGCCAGCGCATCGACCAACTGGGTCAGCGCGGTCTCACGCCGCTTGATCAGCCAGAGCACCGCGCGCCGCGCCGAGCGGGGGCCGAGCCCGGGAAGCCGAGCCAATGCGCTTGCCAGCGCTTCGATCTCTTGCGATGCCATCGCTCCCCAGATAGGGCGGGGCGCGGTAAACAGGAAGCGCTTTGGCGGGAAGCGGTTCGGCAGGGAGCAGTTTGACCGCTCGCGGTTTTGGGGGGCGTTGGAAAGCATGCGGATCGTGTTCATGGGTACGCCGGATTTTGCGGTGCCGACGCTGGATGCGCTGGTGGCGGCGCGGCATCAGGTCGTTGCCGTCTATAGCCAGCCGCCGCGCCCGGCGGGGCGGGGCCAGCAGCTTCAGGCGTCGCCGGTGCAGCTGGCCGCCGAGGCTCATGGCATCGCGGTGCATACGCCGCTCAGCCTGAAAGGCGCGGAGGAGCAGGCCACATTTGCCGCGCATGATGCCGATGTGGCAGTGGTGGCGGCCTATGGGCTGATCCTGCCGCAGGCCATTCTCGATGCGCCGCGCTTTGGCTGTTTGAATGTGCATGGTTCGCTGTTGCCGCAATGGCGCGGGGCGGCCCCGGTGCAGCGCGCCATTCTGGCGGGCGACACGATGAGCGGCGTGACGATCATGCAGATGGAGCTCGGGCTCGATACCGGGCCGATGCGCGCGATGGGCGCGATGCCGATCGGCAACCTTAATGCGGGCGATCTCACGCGGGATCTGGCCGCCATGGGCGCGCAATTGATGTTAGAGGTGCTGGCGAACCTCGATGCGTTTCCGCTGGTGCCCCAGCCGGATGAAGACGTGAGCTATGCCCGCAAGATCGACAAGGCCGAAAGCCGCCTCGATTTTACGCAGAGCGCCGACGCCGTGATGCGCCAGATTCGGGCCTTCGCGCCGGCGCCCGGCGCGTTTTTCGAGCTGGAGGGGGAGCGCTTCCGGGTGCTGGAGGCCGAACCTGTCGAGGCGCACGAAGCAGCGGGGGGCGCGCCCGGCACCGTGCTCGATGTTCACCTGACGATTGCCTGCGGCGACGGCGCGCTGCGCCCGCTGCTGGTGCAGCGCGCGGGCAAGCCGGCGATGGATGCGCCCGCGTTGCTGCGCGGAAGGCCGATTGCGGCGGGGACAAACCTCGCGGGATGACTCGCTTTGCGTTGACCCTGGAATGGGATGGCACGCCGTTTGTGGGCTTTCAGCGCCAGCCCGAGGGACGCACGGTGCAGCGCGCCATTGAAGATGCGGCGTTCGAGATCACCGGCGAGGCGGCAACACTTCATGCGGCGGGCCGCACCGATACCGGGGTGCATGCGCTGGCAATGTGCGCGCATATCGACGTGCGGCGCGCCTTCACCCCGTTCCGCTTCATGCAAGGGCTGAATGCGCGGCTGCGCCCGCAGCCGATTGCCGTGACGGCATGCACGGTCGTTCCCGATGATTGGCACGCGCGCTTTTCCTGCCTTGGCCGCGAATATGCCTATCGCATCATCAATCGCCGGGCGCCGCTGACGGTGGAGGCGAACCGGGCGTGGCAGGTGCCGCAGCCGCTGGACGATGCGGCGATGCACCGCGCCGCGCAAAGCCTCGTCGGCACGCACGATTTCACCACGTTTCGCTCGGCGCATTGCCAGGCGGCCAGCCCGGTCAAATCATTGGACCGGCTCGATGTGCGGCGCGAGGGCAATCTCGTCACGATCGAGGCAGCGGCGCGCAGTTTCCTGCAGCATCAGGTGCGCTCGATGGTCGGCTGCCTTGTGCTGGTCGGGCTGGGGCGCTGGCGGGAAGGCCGGATTGCCGAGGCGCTGGCGGCGCGCAACCGGCAGGTGCTCGGCCTGAATGCCCCTGCCGCCGGGCTCTATTTCGTCAGGGCGCTTTACCCCGGCGAATGATGGCTTAGGTTGCAATCTGAAACTCCGCATAATGCGGGCACGAAGGCTCAGGAGATCATCATGGCATTCACTGGCAAGCAACTCACCACCCAGCTCGATGCAAACGGCACGCTGACCCTGCAATTGAACGACAAGAGCTGGGACGCGCCGGTCGGCTCGCAAGTGCTCGTGCAAATCGAGGCCAGCCCGATCAATCCGTCCGACCTTGGCCTGCTGTTCGCCTCTGCCGATACCGCCAATGCGGTATACACGCCGGGCAAGATCGTCGCGCGGATGCCCGATGCCGCGACACGCTTCATGGCGGCGCGGCATGGCATGGCGATGCCGGCGGGCAACGAGGCAGCGGGGATCGTGGTCGCCGCGGGCGATGCGCCGGGCGCGCAAGCGCTGCTCGGCAAGCGCGTGGCCTGCGTGCCGGGCACGGCCTATGCCAGCTATGCGTATGCCGAAAGCGCGATGTGCTTGGCCGTCGACGAGAGCGTGAGCGCGGCGCAGGCGGCGTCGAGCTTCGTCAACCCGATGACGGCGCTGGGTTTTGTGGAAACGATGAAGCTGGAGGGCTTTACCGGGCTGGTGCACTGCGCTGCCGCCTCCAATCTAGGGCAGATGCTGGTCAGGATCTGCCTCGAAGACGGCGTCCCGCTGGTCAATGTGGTGCGCAGCGCCGAGCAGGTGGCGCTGCTCAAGGGCATTGGCGCGACGCATGTGCTCAACATGACCGACGCCGATTTCGGCGCGCAACTGGCCGATGCGATTGTCGAGACGAAGGCGATGCTCGGCTTCGATCCGATCGGCGGCGGCACGCTGGCCGGTCAGCTGCTCGCCGCGATGGAAGCCGCCGCCAGCCGAGGCGCCGCGTTCAGCCGCTATGGCTCATCGGTGCCCAAGAAGGTCTATATCTACGGCGGGCTCGATATGGGGCCGACAATCCTTAACCGCGCGTTCGGCCTCACCTGGGATCTGGGCGGCTGGCTGCTCACCCCGTTCATGGCCAAGGCCGGGATGGAGATCGTGGGCAAGATGCGCGCCCGCGTGGCCAAGGACCTCACCACAACCTTCGCCAGCCATTACAAGGCGCACGTCTCGCTCGAAGGCATGCTGACCAAGGAAGCAGTTACCGAATACAACGCGCGGCGCACGGGCGAGAAGTATCTGGTGGTGCCATAAACCGCATGGCTCAACTCCCCACACTTGGCGGTAGCCCTTTCCTGATCGATGCCGGGCTGGAGACTTGCCTGATTTTTCATGACGGATTCGAGCTGCTCCAGTTCGCTTCGTTCACCTTGCTGGATGATCCGCGCGGGGTGGAGGGGCTGAAGGCTTACTACCGCAAGTTCCTGACGCTTGCGGACGAGCTTGGCGCCGGGTTCGTGCTCGATGCGCCAAGCTGGCGGTCCAGTCCCGATTGGGGCGAGGCGCTGGGTTATGACCGGGCGCGACTGGCCGAGGCGAATCGTGCCGGGATCGCGCTCATCGCGGGCTTGCGCGGGGAAATGAGCGGCGCGAACGCCATTGTATTAAACCTGCCGGTCGGTCCGCGCGGCGATGGCTATAGCCCCGGCCGGATGATGAGTACGGCCGAGGCGTGCGATTATCACCGCTGGCAGATCGGTCTGGCAGCCGATGCAGGTGCCGAACTCGTCACCGCGCTGACCATGACTTATCTTGAGGAAGCGCAAGGCATCGCGGGTGCAGCGCGCGATGCTGGGCTCAAGGCGGTGGTGTCGTTTACAGTCGAAACCGATGGCCGCTTGCCCACCGGCATGACGCTGGCCGAGGCGGTAAAGCGCACCGACGATTCCATCGGCGATGTGGCCTATTACATGATCAACTGCGCGCACCCCTCGCATTTTGCGGCGGTACTGGACGATCCTGAACTGGCGGCGCGGATCGGTGGGCTTCGCGCCAATGCCTCGCGGATGAGCCACGCCGAGCTTGATGACGCGATCGAACTCGACGAAGGCGATCCTGCCGAGCTTGCATGTGACTACCGGGACATGCTCGCCGCGCTACCGCACCTTTGCGTGCTGGGCGGATGCTGCGGCACCGATCATCGGCACGTCGAAGCCATCGCCCGCGCTTGCCTGCCGCTCATGCGGGCCTAAGCTTTCCCCACCACGCTCTCGGGCAAGTCCTTGCCGAACACGCGCTGGTAATACTCGGCCACCAGCACCCGCTCGGTCTCGTCGCACTTGTTGAGGAACGACAGGCGGAAGGCGAAGCCGACATCGGTGAAGATCGCGGCGTTCTGGGCCCAGCTGATCACCGTGCGCGGGCTCATCACGGTCGAGATATCGCCGTTGATGAAGCCCTTGCGGGTGAGATCGGCGACGCGGACCATGTTGCCTGCGGTTGTCTCGTCGAGGCCCGGCACTTTGCTGGTCACGATCTGGATTTCGGTCGCGGTGGGCAGATAATTGAGGCCCACGACAATGTTCCAGCGGTCCATCTGGCCCTGGTTGATCGCCTGCGTGCCATGATACAGCCCGCTGGTATCGCCAAGGCCCACGGTGTTGGCGGTGGCGAACAGGCGGAACCACGGGTTCGGGCGGATCACCCGGTTCTGATCGAGCAGGGTCAGCTTGCCTTCGGTTTCCAGCACGCGCTGGATCACGAACATCACATCGGGGCGGCCCGCGTCATATTCGTCGAATACCAGCGCGGTCGGCGTCTGCAGCGCCCACGGCAGCAGACCTTCGCGAAATTCGGTGACCTGCAGTCCGTCGCGCAGCACGATGGCGTCGCGCCCGATCAGGTCGATTCGGCTGATGTGCGCGTCAAGGTTGATGCGGATGCACGGCCAGTTCAGCCGTGCGGCCACTTGCTCGATATGCGTCGATTTGCCGGTGCCGTGATAGCCTTGCACCATCACGCGCCGATTGTGCGCAAAGCCTGCCAGAATCGCCAGCGTGGTATCGGGATCGAACACGTAATTCGGATCGATATCGGGCACGCGTTCATCGGCAACCGAAAACGCGGGGACGGTCATATCCACCCCGATTCCAAAAGTTTCGCGCACGTTGATCGTGATGTCTGGCGCAGAAAGGGCGGTGGCAGAGCTTGGGCTTGCTTGCATGTTGGCTATCTCGTTCATCAGTTGAACGCCTATACGCGCTCGCTCAGGGCTGCAATAACCTTTGCGTACCCTATCCAAACCGGGAGGAGCATTCGATGAAACTTTATGGCGCGCTGATCTCGCCCTTCGTGCGCAAAGTCGCGGTTGTTCTGGCCGAAAAGGGGCTCGACTATGAGCGCAGACGCGGTGGGCCGGGCGTCACCGATGCCGAATTTCTGAGCGTCAGCCCGTTTGCCAAGATCCCAGTGATCGACGACCAGGGCTTCATCCTTTCGGATTCGACCGCCATCGTCTGCTATCTCGATACCAAATATCCGGAACCACGGCTGATTCCCCGGGAAGCGGAGCACTATGGCCGCGCGATCTGGCTCGATGAATTTGCCGATACGATTTTTGCCGAAGCCGGTCTCAAAATCCTGTTCAACCGGGTGGTTGGCCCCAAACTGCTGAAAGTGGGCGGGGATGAGGCACTGGCCCTGCAAGGCGAGGCGGAATTGCCGCGCAGCCTCGATTACATCGAAGGCTTGGCGCCGGATGCGGGCTGGCTGCTCGGCGATCACTTCACCATCGCCGACATCGCAGTTGCCTCGATGCTGCGCACGCTGGTCTATGTCGGCTATGGCCCCGACCGGGCGGCGCGGCCGCGAACGGCGGCGTGGTATGACCGCGTGGCAGCGCGCCCGGCATGGACGGTGATTGACGCGCAGGAGGCGGTCTTGGCCAACAAGATAATGCCTGCCGCATAAACGCCGCGCACTCCGGCAGGGCGAGAAACAGCGAGCCGCAAGGGGAGAGACCATGGCAGACTTTACATTCTACACCGTTCCCATGTCGCGCGGACAGATCGCGCGCTGGGCGCTGCACGAAGCAGGCGCGGATTATAGCCACGTGCTGGTCGAATGGGCGAGCCGGCCCGAAACGCTGACCGCCGCCAATCCGATGAACAAGGTGCCGACGGTGGTTCACCACGCGGTAGGGGGCGACCGCGTGGTCACCGAATGCGCGGCGATCTGCGCCTATCTGGCGGCGGCGCATCCCGAGGCCGATCTGCTTCCCCGCGAGGATGAACTTGCGGACTATTACCGCTGGTTGTTCTTTGCCGCCGGACCGCTCGAACAAGCGATCATCGCCCGCATGATGGCCTGGGAAGTTACGCCCGAGCGCCGGGGGATGGTCGGCTATGGGAGCTACGATCTGGCGATCGGGACGCTGGAAGGTTTGCTCGAAAGCCGCGACTGGGTGTGCGGCGCGCGTTTTACCATGGCCGATGTCTATGTCGGCAGCCAGGTCGATTGGGGATTGAATTTTGGCTCGATGCCGGATCGCCCGGCGTTCGTCCGCTATGCCGAGCGGTTTCGCGCCCGGCCTAAGTACCTTGAATCAAAGGATATCGACCGGCAGCTGATCAAAGCAGCCAAGCTCGATTGATTGCAAAGCGATGCGGCGCGGCCGGATTCCGTCAATTTGCCGTCCGGATTCACCGCATAGCCACAATCCTGTGCAATCGATATGGCATATCAGGAGGCCGCGTGAGGTCAGGCAAAAAGGGAGTACGCCGCTATGAGTATTTTCGACACGATACTGAGCCAGGTCGGTGGCAACATCGATATCAAGAATCTCGCCGCCAAAGTCGGCATCGACCCTACCATGGCCGAGACTGCGATCGCCGCGCTGGCGGCCGGTCATCAAGCGCCGACCGACACCGTGACGACAGCCGCCGCCAAGTCGGGGATTGATTCGGGCATTTTGCAGCAGATCGTCGGCCACATTGGCGGCGAGGGTTCGCTCGGCAATTTTGCCTCGATGATCGGGCAGAGCCCCGATGCGCTCAAGATGGTCACCGGTTTTCTCGACAAGGACGGCGATGGCAATCCGCTCAACGATCTCAGCGGAATCGCCTCGGGCTTCTTCAAGTCGTGATGCAGTCCGGCTGAGCGCACTCGCGCCAGCCGGTTGCTAACCGCTCAAACGAAAAGTCCGGCCAGTGGCAAAGCCGCTGGCCAGACCTTTTGGTTTGGCGCTGACTTAATCGGTCATACCGGCGGGCACTTTGCCGCCATTTTCAGCCAGCTTCTTCATCGTGGCCTTGTGCAGCCAGATGTTCATCTCGGCCGAACCGTTGAGCTCGCCGGTATAGCCCAGCTCCTGCGCCAACTCCTTGCGGTTGCCGAGGCTCGAATCGATCCCGAGCAGCTTCATCAGATCGACGATCGAGGTCTGCCAGTTGAGGTCATGGCCCTCGGCCAGCTTGGCCAGCGTCGCTTCGACATCGACGTCGGTCATCGGCGGCGGAGCAACCGGCGCCGGCGCGGCTGCGGGCGCAGCCACCGGGGCTGCTGCTGGCGCAGGCGCTGGCGCGGCGGCAGGGTGATCCTCGCCGGTCGTGTTCTTGTAAGCGCCGAACGTAATTGCATTCATGATGCTGCCGAAAATGCTCATCGTGCTCTCCTGATCGTGGCGAAGGACATGGTGGCGCAGCTTCAGGTTGCTGGCGCGCGCCGAGTCCCACCGATAGGTTAGTCGATGAATGTGACCGTTATGACGCGCTGCCAGGGCAGCGCAGTGCGCCGGGCAGAATGTCAGCTCACTTGATCGGGCAATCCGGCGAGAGCCGCATGTCGAGGTAGTTGTCGACCGCGCGCATCATGTCGGGCAGTTCGTTTTCGAAGAAGTGGTTGGCGCGCGGCACTTCGTCGTGATGGATGGTGATGTGCCGCTGGGTGCGCAGCTTGTCGACCAGCTTTTGCACGCTGTTTGGGGTCACCACCGTGTCCGCCGCCCCTTGCACGATGATGCCCGAAGCGGGGCAGGGCGCCAGAAAGCTGAAATCATACATGTTGGCGGGCGGCGCAACCGAGATGAAGCCACGGATTTCCGGGCGACGCATCAATAGCTGCATGCCGATCAGCGCGCCGAACGAATAGCCCGCAATCCAGGTGTTGGTGGCTTCCGGGTGGATCGATTGCACCCAATCGAGTGCGGCGGCTGCATCGGAAAGCTCGCCAATGCCGTTGTCAAAGCTGCCCTGGCTGCGGCCGACGCCGCGAAAATTGAAGCGCAAAACGGCAAACCCGCGGTTCACGAACGTGCGGTACATCGCCTGGGTGATCCGGTCATTCATCGTGCCCCCCGCCTGTGGGTGGGGATGAAGAATCATCGCCACGGGCGCGCGCGGGCGCGACGAGGGTTGAAAGCGGCCTTCGAGACGGCCATCGGGTCCGGGAAAAATGACTGCTGGCATCGTTTGTCCTGAATGGCCTGCACCAACAGGCGGCGGAACGCCGGAATTGTCGGGGCTGGGAAAAGAAAGAACCGGGTATATAGAAACTAGTGACGCAAAAGCAACATTTGCCGCCTCCTCTTTGAAAAGCCTGTCTGGAAGAAGTTTGTGCCAAGGCCGATGCTCTATCTCGATCATGCCGCAACCACGCCGCTGCTGCCTGCCGCACACGAGGCCATGCTGCGCGGCTTCGAGGTATGGGCCAATCCTTCCAGCCCGCACCGCACCGGCCGCGCCGCCCGCGCGGCGCTGGAGGATGCACGCGCCCGGATCGGGGCGTCGCTCGGCTGGGCGGGCGAGATCGTGTTCACATCGGGCGCGAGCGAGGCATTGGCGCTGGCGTTGACGCGGACCAGGACGGCGAGGGCCAGAGCGGCGCGGGTCATGCTCAGCGCAGTCGAGCACGAGGCGGTGCTGCGCCCGGCAGGGGCGGGCGCGGCTCGGCTTGCGGTCGATGCGTCGGGCCTGATCGATCCGGGCGAGATCGCGGCGGCGGATGCGCTGGTGGCGGTCCAGCATGTCAATAATGAGACCGGGGTGATCCAGCCGATTGCGCAGATCGGCCAAGCGGTGCGGGCGCTAGGCGGCGTTCTGCTGGTCGATGCGGCGCAGTCTGCGGGCAAGATCGCGCTGCCACATGCAGATCTGATCGCGCTTTCGGCGCACAAGTTTGGCGGCCCGATCGGCGTGGGCGCGCTGCTGGTGCGCGATTTTGCGCTGCTCGAAGCGCCCGGCGGGCAGGAGCGCGGCTATCGCGGCGGCACCGAAAACCTGCCCGGCGTGCTCGCCATGGCCGCCGCGCTGGAGGCGGGCAGCGGCTGGATGGGCGAGGCAGAGCGGCTGCGCCAGCGGCTGGAGGCGGGCCTTGCGGCACTGGGCGGCGAAGTGATTGCAGCCGCCGCGCCGCGGATTGCCGCCATCGGCAGCTACCGCATGCCGGGCCGATCTGCCAACGCGCAGCTCATCCGCTTCGATGGCATGGGCATCGCGGTTTCGGCGGGAAGCGCCTGTTCATCCGGCTCGCTGCGCACCAGCCACGTGCTTGCCGCGATGGGCACCCCCGCGCCGGACGAGGTGATCCGGGTATCCATCGGACGCGAGACGAGCGCCGCCGATATCGACCGCTTCCTCGCCGCCTGGGCCGAGATAGCCGCATGATCTACCTCGATTATCAGGCGACCACCCCGCTGGCACCCGAAGCGCGCGAGGCGATGCTGCGCTGGCTTGCTGGCCCCGAAGAGATGGGCTTTGCCAACCCGCACAGCCCCCACCGCCCGGGCCGCGTGGCGGCGGCGGCGGTCGAGGTGGCGCGCGAGCAGGTTGCCGCGCTGATGCCCGCCGGGGGCCGGGTGATCTTCACCTCGGGCGCGACCGAGGCGCTCAATCTGGCGCTGCGCGGGGCTTTGCAGAACGATAGCGCCAAGGTTCTGGCCGTGTCCGCCATCGAACATGCCGCCGTGCTTGATTGCGCCGAGGCCATGCGGGGGGGCAGCGAGGTCTATGTCCTGCCCGTCGGCCCGGATGGGATTGTGCCCGCCGATGTGCCCCTGCCGCCGCAGCTTCACATTCTCGCAGTGATGCAGGTCAACAACGAGATTGGCACGATCCAGCCGGTGGATGCGCTGGCTGAGGCGGCGCACGCGGCGGGCGGCCTGTTCCTGTGCGACGCGGTGCAAGGCGCGGGCAAGCTGGCCCCGCCCGCCCATGCCGACATGATCGCGATCTCGGCGCACAAGCTTTATGGCCCCAAGGGCATTGGCGCGCTGTGGGTGCGCGATGGCATCGCGCTGGCGCCGCTTATCCATGGCGGCGGGCAGGAGCAGGGCCTGCGCTCCGGCACGCTCAGTCCCGCGCTGTGCGCCGGGTTCGGCGCGGCGGCGGCGCTGTGCATAAACCTGCGGGAAAGCGATGCACGGCATGTGGAAAGCCTGTGGGCCCGCGCCCGCGAACTCTTCGCCGGGTGGACGCTTAACGGTAGCGCGGATCAGCGCTGGCACGGCAATCTCAATATTCGCCGCGATGGCCTCGATGTCGCGCGGCTGATGTCGGATTGCCGCACCATTGCGTTTTCCGCCGGGTCTGCCTGCGCCAGCGGCTCGGGCCGGCCCAGCCATGTCTTGCGCGCCATCGGACTTTCCGACAAAGAGGCAAAAACGGCGATCCGGCTTGGCTTCGGGCGCTATACAAGGGCAGGGGAACTGGAAGAAGCGGCGGCCGCAATCCATGCGGCGGCGCGCGCTCAGGGATGGGACTAGCCATGGTCAAAGTCACCTTTGTCACCGCGCAGGACCAGCGTATCGCCGCCGAGGCTGCGGCGGGCACGCGCCTGCTTGAAGTGGGCCAGAATGCGGGCCTGCCGCTCGAAGGCACGTGCGAGGGCCAGATGGCCTGCTCGACCTGCCATGTGATCGTCGCGCCCGATTGGTTCGCGCTGCTGCCCGAGGCAAGCGAGGACGAGGAGGACATGCTCGATCTCGCCGCCGTGGTCACGCGCACCAGCCGCCTTGCCTGCCAGATCACTTTGACCGAAGCGCTGGACGGCCTCGAAGTGCGCGTGCCCAGCGAAGCGCGCGACATGCAGGGGCGCTGAGCCCAAAACCATTCTTGCGAGGAGCCTTTGCCATGTTCAGACCCGCCGTTCTCTTGGCAATCGCGTTTTCCTCGCCGGTCGCCGCGCAGACATGGCAACCCGAAGAGGCGGCGATGCGCGGTCATGTCGGGTTCCTTGCCAGCGACGAGATGAACGGGCGCGAGGCGGGAACGCGCGAGTTCGATATTGCCGCGCGCTATGTCGCCGCGCAGTTCGAGACGATGGGCCTCAAGCCTGCGGGCGCGGCAGGCGGTTATCTCCAGCCGGTGCCGCTCGTCACCTTTCGCCCCGCCGACAAGGGCAGCATCTCGCTGATCCGGGGGACCAGCGAAACCGCGCTCGAATTCGGCACCGATTACCTGCCGGGTGCCAGCCCGCAGGCGGCGGAAATGACCAAGGATGCAGCGCTCGTGTTCGCGGGCTTCGGCGTGGTCGCGCCCACTTTCAAGCGCGATGACTATGCCGGGCTCGATGTTAAGGGCAAGATCGTCGTGCTGCTGGCAGGCGCGCCGTCCGCGTTGCCGACCGAGGAGCGCGCGCACTACAGCAACGGCGCAACCAAGCGCGAACAGGCCGCCAAACGCGGCGCGGTCGGCATCCTGCTGGTCGATACGCCGACCCGCGAGAAGGTCTCGTCCTTCGCCCGGCGCGCCCGCAACTGGCGCAATCTGGGGGCAACCTGGGCACAGGCCGATGGCGCGCCGTACTATCCCGGCGGCACCGCGCCCATCCTCGCGCAGCTCAGTCTGGCAGGCGCGGCCAAGCTGTTCGCAGGCCTACCGGGCGGCAGCGACGCGGTCATGGCCGCCGCCGAAAGCAAGGCCGGAAACCCCAAGCGCATGGCCTTACCGATGACCGTGCGCGCCGCGCTCAAGACCGAGATCAACCGGGCGATGAGCGCCAATGTGGCCGGTGTGATCGAAGGGTCGGACCCGGCGCTGAAGGACGAGGTCGTGGTGCTCTCCGCCCATCTCGACCATGTCGGCACCTGCCCCGAGGTGAAGGGCGATACGCTGTGCAACGGCGCGATGGACAATGCGATGGGCGTGGCCTCGATGATCGAAGTGGCGCACGGCTTCAAGCATCTGAAGGCGCGGCCGAAGCGCTCGGTGCTGTTCCTTGCCGTCACCGCCGAGGAAAAGGGCCTCGTCGGGGCCGATTACTTCGCCCAGAACCCCACGTTTCCCAAGGGCAATCTGGTCGCCAACGTCAATCTCGACATGCCGCTGATCACCTATGACTTCAAGGATGTCGTCGCGTTCGGGGCGGAGCGCTCCTCCATCGGGCCAGCGGTGGCGCGCGCCGGGGCCACACTGGGCATCGCGCTGGTGCCCGATCCGCAGCCCGAGCAGGGCCTGTTCACCCGTTCGGACCACTACCGCTTTGTCCAGCAAGGTATCCCGGCGGTCTTTCTGGTGACCGGGCCGGGCGGCGAAGGCGCGGCGGCGATGGCGGCGTTTCTGGAAACGCATTACCATCAGCCCTCCGACGACATGAAGCTGCCGTTCAAATGGGGCGCCGCGGCCCGGTTCGTGGCGCTCAATCTGGCCATCGCCCGCGAACTGGCCGACATGCCTGCGCGGCCAAGCTGGAACAAGGGCGACTTCTTCGGCACGCTCTACGGCGGATACGGCGCGACCGGAAAATGATGGGGCTGCAGGGCTAAGTTGACATAGTTGACACAGTCCTGAGGGAAAACTCATGTGGCCCCGGCGGGCGGCGTTTCTCTCTGTAATTCAATGCATTAGTGCCCGCTCACAGCGATCCCGCCGCATCCCGGCCAGACCGCGAAAAACATGGCCTGTTGGAGACGACCCTACGACCACAGCGCCGCCCTGCCGCAAAGAGCAGGCGATGCCGCCGTGCAGGCGAAGGACGGGGCGGCGTCAAAAACCACGGTTCAAAGAGAGACGCGGCCTATGCCGGGAACGCAGCGTGTAGGAAAGTTGTTTTGGGGGTGTTAGCGTTGACATCGCGGCGTTTGGTATTACGGTGACAGTGCACTAAATTCGAGTCCGCAGCCAAGCGGGGCCGAAGATGGAGCGGAATTAAGTGGACTGTCACCGTAATTCCGGGCGTTGGTTACGTTGAGCGATGATCAGGAAAGTGCAGCCGCCGCGCCGGCCGCGTTCAACATGGCGCGCCAGTTCGCGGCCGACATGGTGGACTTGTATTCGGCCTGCATGTCAGGCGTCAGCACTTCGATCATTTGCCGACCTTCGATCCAGATCTCGATAACCCCGAACATGCCGCCACGATTCCGGTACTTGGCAGGCCAGCCTTCGCGCACCGCGATCGCCATGACCTGCCTCTGGGTCAGCGCTGTGGCGATCGCCGCGTGCGTGGCAGTGAAACCGACAAGTCCGGTCGCTTCACCATAAGCATCCGCATCGCCTTCAGCTTCCCGCAGCACGGTATCGATCGGAAAGACCTCAAGTGCCGTGCAGCGCTCATCATTGGCAAGCGCGATCCAACCGTTTTCGGACACGGGCGGAAAGGCGAGTGCTTCCCCGCCCCAAAACTCTGCAATAACCTCAGCGACATGCTGCGGATCGTGTGCGGCAATCGACATGTGGAACAGCATACAACCTCCATGATCAGGCTCCATTCCACCCCACATAAAATGTGGCACAAATTGTGTCAAACTAAGTTTGACATAAATTGTGTCATTTTCTAAGACGCTCCCATGAATGCTCCGAAAGACCAGGTTCGCGGACTGCGCGAGCGCAAGAAGGATGATGCGCGCAACCGCATCGCCGACGCCGTCATTCAACTCATGGCCGATGGCAACGAGATCAGTCACGATGTGGTTGCGGAAACGACAGGGATCAGTCGCCGCACGATCTATCGCTACTTTCCGGATCGCGATTCGCTGCTGTCCACGGCCAGCACGAGAGTGCGCGAGATGGCTGGTAACAGGCTGGTATTCCCGAAAGATGAGCAGTCACTGCTCGACACTTATTCGATCTACAAAGGTCAGGATCGGATCGCTCCAATTGCCACGCTCGTCCGCTCGACGCCGCAAGGTCGCGCGATGCGCCTCTCGCAAAAGCGCGAGCGACAGGAAAGTTATCTCGCGGCTGCCGCCGATGCGGTCAAAGATTTGCCCGAAGAAGATCGCGTTTTAGCAACCGCGATGCTTCAAGTGCTGCATACCACCACGTGGCTTGAGATGCGCGACCACTGGGACCTCACGGGAGAGCAGATGGGACGTGCCACAAGCTGGGCGATCAGTGTTCTGCTGAATGATTTGCGTTCGCGTCAGGGTAGACCGCTCAGCCCAGACAACTGATGAATTCCGGTGACGTTGCACTCAAACGCAGGCAAAAAATGTCTCCGCGTTGAAAGGCCGAACGGGCATCCGGCTGCGGGTGGGCGATTGGCGCGTGATCAAGGACGATGGGGCGGTGCTCGCCGTTCTGGAGATTGGACCGCTTGGCGGCATTTATGACTGAAGCATAAGGCTACGGGCGAAATGATCTCGATCCCGGTCGAAGAATACCGGAACCTGCTGGCGAATGCGGAAGAACTGGCCGACTTGCGCAGCTATGGCCGGGCGAGGCCCCCTTGCGCGTGTGGCGCAACGTTCGCGGGTTCGCGCAGATCGCGCTGGCGGAGGTATCGGGCGTGAACCGGGTGCAGATTGCGGATATCGAGGCTTGCCGAAAGACCGGGGCGGTCGCCACGATCGGGAAACTGGCTGCCGCGCTCGGGATCGACGATCTGGTGTGATGGGGACAAAACCGGACTTGCTCTGATGGGCTTTGGTCGCTGTCAATTTCATCCCTGCATATTGTAGCGCATGCTACATTCTGCTATCTCCGGGCTATCGCTGCGCCATTGCAAGATCCCCGACCGATGTATTCAAGCGAACCGCTCGCGAATGCCAAGCCCTCTCGCGCTATAGCAAACGAGCACGGCCCATGCCCTGCTGTTCGATGCTAGCCGCCAACGGAGCACTCTGGGCCGATGGGCTGTTCTGGCTCGGCCTGTCGATCTTGCTCGCGCATGAGCTGGATGCCGTGCGGGCGCGCGAGTGGCGGTTGTTGTTCGTGCTGAGGCGGATGCCGGAGGAGCTTGCCCGCGATGCGTTCGTGCTTGTCCACGTGCCGCTCGTTGCCGTTCTGTTTTGGCTATTTGCGCTTGCGCCACCCGCAGTGCGGCTGACGTCGCAGGCTGCGCTCGATATTTTCCTGATTGCGCATGCCGGCATTCACTATCGGCTTGCGGGGCACGTGCTTTACGACTTTGAAAGTCGCGCCTCGCGCAGCCTGATCTTTGGCGGTGCGGCAGTTGGCATGGTGCATCTGCTATTGCTTGCGGCGTTGAGGCTGCAAGGCTGACAGGATTACGGTGCCGTTTGGCGTCACAGTATCTGCGCGCACCGCGCCGCTATTTCCAGAAACGCTTGACTTGTTTTGACGGACGGGACCACTCTAGCGCCATGACCAGTGTGGTTGCCCTTGCGAACAACCGAGAGATGCCCAGCGCGCATCCGATGGATGATATTCCGGTGCGCCGCCTCAAGTTTTCGGTCGAGGACATTGGCCCGGGCGATGTGCTGTGGAGCCGGACCGATCCCCGGTTTTCGGCATTTCTCAATGGTCTTGGCCTGCATGTGCCGCATTTTGAGCGGTATCTGTGCCGGGCGCTGGCCAAGGCGCGGCCGCATATCACCGATGCCCGGCTAGGGGCCGATGTCGATGCGATCATCGGGCAAGAGGCGCAGCACGCCAAGACATTCCTCAAGGTAAACCGGGCGCTGGCGGCGCGCTATCCCAAGGCGGAGAGCTTTGACACGGCGGCAGGTGAGGATTTCCGCAGGCGCGCGGAGGTGGACGACCTGCGCCGGGCGGTGGGGTTCACGGCGGGCTATGAGACATTCACGTTTCTGGCAGGGCTGATCATCCTCGACAACCATGACCGCTGGTTTGCCGATGCGCACCCGGTGATGAAGGCGATCTGGGTGTGGCATCAGGTCGAGGAAGTGGAGCACGGCGCGGTTGCGTTCGAAGTGTGGCAGCATCTCTATCCGGGGCAGGAAGCTTATCGCCGCCGGATGATCGTGGAGGCGCTGGTGCATATCGCGGCGGAAACGGCGCGGGCCTATTGGCACATGGCGCGCGTTGAGGGTTGGATTCGCGGGCCTTTGACCGCTGTTCGCGAGGTGGGATATTGCTTTGGCATGCTGGGCCGCCTGCTGTGGCGCGCGCTGCCGGTGTTTCGCAAAAGCTATCACCCGCGCCGCCATCCGCTGGTCAATCATGCGCAGAATCCCATTCAGGTCGCGTGGCGGCGGTATTTCCTGAACGAGGGCGATGTGCTCAAGCTGGATCACGCACGGATGGCGCGGATGATGGGCATCGCCGACGAAGCGAGCGTCCATGCAGCCTGAGGCCTGGTTGCTCGTGCGGCATGGGCTGGCGGCGCTCCTGGTTGCGCTGATCTGCGGCTTTGGGCTCGTCTGGGCGCTGATCGGCGGTGTGTCGCTTTCGCCGCTTCCGGTGTTTTTCGAATGGGCGATACCCGGCACGATGGCGGGCTGGCGCACGCTGCACATCGGCATGCTTACCAACGGCATTATGGCCATCGCGCTTGGTCTGGTTTTGAACAAGGTCGGTTTGCCCGCACCGCGCAAGCGCTTCGTGGCGCTTGGCACGATCATCGCCATCTGGGGCAACTTCGCGTTCTATTTCTTCGGTATGTTTGCGGCCAATCGAGGGCTGACCATGGGCGCGAATGCCCAAGGGCCAGCGAGCCTTGCGGGCGCGCTGGCCTTTGTGCCCGCGATCATCGGCGCGATCACGCTGATGGCGGCGGTCTGGGTGCTGCTCGGCGCGAAGGGTTCTGAACCGGAATAGACAGCGCCTCCTCAGCGCTCGGTTTCTTCCGCTTCGTGGTCGTCGGTTTCGTCTTCCTCGTTGTCTTCTTCCAGCTCTTCCTCGTCATCAGCGGCTTCGAGCGCGTCGATCAGCGCCTGAGTGAAGGCGGGGATATCTTCGGGTTTGCGGCTGGTGATGAGGTTGCCGTCGATGGCCACTTCCTGATCGACCACGTCGGCCCCGGCGTTTTCAAGGTCGGTGAGGATCGAGGGCCAGCCGGTGACGGTGCGGCCATCGACGATCTCGGCCTCGATCAGCAGCCATGGCGCGTGGCAGATCGCGGCGATCGGCTTGTTCGCTGCATCGAAATCCTCGATGAGTTCGATCACGCGCTGGTCCATGCGCAGCACATCGGGGTTCATCTGCCCGCCGGGGAGCAGGAGGGCATGAAATTCGTCTTCCGAGACGTCTTCGATATCGGCGTCGACCGTGACCGAAAGGCCCCATTCGCCGTGGTTCCAGCCTTTGATCTTGCCAGAAGACGGGCTGGCGACGACAGTTTCATACCCGGCGACATCGAGCAGTTTTTTGGGCTCGATCAGCTCGGATTGCTCGAAGCCGTCGGTCGCGATGATGAGGACGCGTTTGGCCATGGGAAAATCTCCTGCGGGTTTGCGGGGATGCGCAGGGACATAATGAACGGTGGACGTTACAGTTCCGAAGGTTTCGCTCGCTTCGCCGGATTGCTAGGGCAGATGGCACCATGACCACCGAAACAACCGAGCCCGATCCGTTTGATGCGATTGTCGATGCGCACTTCGATAGCGCGCTGTCGGAGCGCTACCTTGTTTATGCGCTGTCGACGATCACCGCGCGCTCGCTTCCCGATCTGCGCGACGGGCTGAAGCCGGTGCACCGCCGCCTGCTCTGGGCGATGCGGCAATTGAAGCTCGATGCCACCGGCGCGTTCAAGAAATCGGCGCGCGTGGTCGGCGATGTGATCGGCAAATATCACCCGCATGGCGATGCCTCGGTCTATGATGCGATGGTGCGCTTGGCGCAGGATTTCGCGCTGCGCTATCCGCTGGTCGAGGGGCAGGGCAATTTCGGCAACATCGACGGCGATAATGCGGCGGCTTATCGCTATACCGAAGCGCGCCTGACGCGCACCGCGATGCGGCTGATGGCCGGGCTGGAAGACGGCACGGTCGAATTTCATCCGACCTATAATGGCGAGGAAGAAGAGCCCGAAATCTTCCCCGGCCTGTTTCCCAATCTGCTGGCCAATGGATCGAGCGGGATCGCGGTGGGCATGGCCACCAATATCCCGAGCCACAATGTGGCCGAAATTGTCGATGCCACGCTGCTCTTGATCGACAACCCGGCGGTGACGCACGGTGAGCTGATGGAAGTGTTTCACGGGCCGGACTTGCCCACCGGCGGGCTGGTGGTCGATAGCAAGGCAGCGATCAGCGCGGCTTACGAGAGCGGCAAGGGCGCGATCCGGGTGCGCGGGCGCTTTTCCACCGGCAAGGACGCCGCCGGCGTGTGGGAAGAGACCGGCATCGAAAAGCTGGGCGGCGGGCAATGGCAGCTGGTGCTGACCGAGATCCCCTACATGATCCAGAAGGGCAAGCTGATCGAGCAGATCGCCGCGCTGATCGGCGACAAGAAGCTGCCGATCCTCGAAGATGTGCGCGATGAAAGCGACGAGGCGATCCGCATCGTGCTGGTGCCCAAGAGCCGCAATGTCGATCCCGAATTGCTGAAAGAATCGCTCTATCGGCTGACCGATCTGGAAACGCGCTTCGGGCTCAATCTCAATGTGCTCGATGCGCGGCGCACGCCGGGCGTGCTTGGCCTGAAACTGATGCTGCAGGAATGGGTGATCGCGCAGATCGACATTCTGCTGCGCCGCTCGCGCCACCGGCTGGAGAAGATCGCCGCGCGGCTGGAGCTGCTCGATGGCTATATCATCGCTTACCTCAATCTCGACCGGATCATCGAGATCATTCGCACCGAGGACGAGCCCAAGCCAACGATGATGGCCGAGTTCGGCCTCAACGACCGGCAGGCCGAGGCGATTCTCAACATGCGGCTGCGCTCGTTGCGCAAGCTGGAGGAGATGGAACTGCGCAAGGAGCGCGATGGGCTGCTGGCGGAGAAGGACGAACTCGACAAGCTGATCGAGAGCCCGCAATTGCAGCGCAAGCGGCTGAAGAAAGACCTGAACGCGCTGCGCAAGGAATATGCCGAGACCACGCCGCTGGGCCGGCGCCGCACCACGATCGCCGAAGCCGCGCCGACGCGCGAGTTCAATATGGACGCGATGATCGAGAAGGAGCCGGTGACGGTGATCCTCTCGCAGCGCGGCTGGATCCGCGCGGCGCGGGGGCATTTGCCTTTGGATGGGGATTTCAAGTTCAAGGAAGGCGATGGCCCGGCCTTTGCGCTCCACGCGCAGACCACCGACAAGCTGCTGGTCGCGGTCGGCAATGGGCGGTTTTACACGCTGGGCGCGGACAAGCTGCCCGGCGCGCGCGGCTTTGGGGAGCCGATGCGCACGATGATCGACATCGATCCCGATGCCCATGTCGTCGCGCTGCTGATCTACCAGCCCGGCGGGCAATTGCTGCTTGCGGCCGATAACGGGCGCGGCTTTGCCGCCGAGATGGACGAATTGCTCGCCGAAACGCGCAAAGGGCGCGGCGTGGCCTCGATCAAGCCGGGGGGCAAGCTGATCGTGGTGCGCGAGATCGCGCCTGAGCATGATCATGTCGCGGTGATCGGCGATAACCGCAAGCTGCTCGTTTTTGCGCTGAGCGAAGTGCCGGTGCTGGCCAAAGGGCAAGGTGTGGCCTTGCAGCGCTACAAGGATGGCGGCATGGCCGATGCAGTGACCTTGCGGCTGGAAGATGGCCTCTCGTGGGCGATGGGCGGCGACAGCGGCCGCACTCGCTCCGAGAAGGATCTGCAGGCATGGAAAGCCGCGCGCGGGGCGGCGGGGCGCTTGCCGCCCAGCGGCTTTCCCCGCGACAACAAGTTTTGAACACAGGGGGACAGGATGGCAGACAGGCAACTTGAAGGACGCATCGCGCTGATCACCGGCGCATCATCGGGGCTGGGCGTGCATTTTGCGCGGCTTTATGCAGCGGCAGGCGCGGCGGTGGTGATCGGGGCGCGGCGCGCCGAGCGCGTTGCCGATCTGGCGGCCGAGATCGAAGCGGGCGGCGGACGCGCGCTGGCGGTGTCGCTCGATGTGACCGACGAGGCATCGATCATCGCCGCGTTCGATGCGGCCGAGGCGAAGTTTGGCGCGCCCGATGTGGTGGTTGCCAATGCCGGGATCGTGATTCCGGGCCGCGCGGTCGATCTTGCCGCCGACCATATTCGCAGCGTGATCGATACGAACTTCATCGGCGTGTACCTCACCGCGCGCGAAGGGGCGCGGCGGATGATGGCGGCGGGTTCGAAAGAAAGCGAGCGCGGGCGGATCATCCTGATCGGCTCGATCACCGCCGAGATGACCGGACAGGGCGATGCGGCCTATGCCTCCAGCAAGGCGGGCGTGGCGCATCTTGGCCGTCAGCTGGCGCAGGAATGGGTGCGCCAGGGGATCAATGTCAATGTGATCCAGCCGGGCTATATCCGCACCGAGATCGGCGGGGAATGGTTCGATACCGATGGCGGCAAAGCGCAGATCGCGGGCTGGCATCGCCGCCGGTTGACCAACATCACCGCGCTCGATCCGCTGATGCTGTTCTTCGCGTCCGACGCTTCGCGCCAGACAACCGGCGCGCATATCTCGGTGGATGACGGGCAGAGTTTGTAGGAAAGCCCTCCGCGCCCCGGCGTAGGCCGGGGCCTCAGGCCCGCTGGCGCGACGCGGTGTTTGTCCTGACTGGGGCCCAAGCCTTTGCCGGGGCGCAGTTCATTTCGCCCCCGGCAATCCCGCCAGCATCTCAGCGCTGAGCACTTGGGGCAGCTTTTGCGGGGTGCTCGCGCCTGCTGGATACCACAAGTAAAGCGGCACGCCTGCCGCCTCCTGCGCCGAGAGGAAGCGGGTGATTGTGGGGTCGCGGCGGGTCCAGTCGCCTACCAGCACGGTCACGCCCGCCTTGCGGAACGCATCGAGCGTGGTCTGGCGCTCGATCGCCACGCTTTCGTTGACCTTGCAGGTGAGGCACCAGTCGGCGGTGAAATAGGCGAAGACCGGCTTGCCCGATTTCTGCGCCTGCGCCAGCGCGGCTTCGCTGAACGGCTTGGCATCGAGCAGCCCGGCATCGAGCGCGCTGCCTGCGCTGGCAAGGCGCGGCGCGCCGACCAGCGCCAGCGCCGAAAGCGCCAGTGCACCCGGCACGGCCCAGCGCGCGGTGCCAAGGCCCTGGCGCTGCGCACGCCCGATGGCGATGAGCAGGACGACGACGGCGAGGGCCAGCGCCACTGCTGCGCCCGCATACGCCGCGCCGCCCAGCCGCCATGCCAGCCAGACCAGCGCCGCCGCGGTAAGCGCCATCGGCACCGCCATCAGCGTGCGAAACCGCGCCATCCATGGCCCCGGACGCGGCAACAGTTTGCGCAAAGGTGGCACGAAGCCCAGCAGCAGGAACGGCAGAGCAAGGCCAAGCCCCAGCGCGGCAAACACCGCCAGCGCCGCCCATGTCGGCAAGACGAGCGCCGCGCCGACGGCAGCGGCCATGAACGGCCCGGTGCAGGGGGTGGCGACGAACGCCGCAAGCAGGCCGGTGCCGAACGCGCCGGTCCAGCCGCCCTGCTTTTCGCCGGTGCTTTCGAGCGAGAGCCCCGGCAGTTCGAACAACCCGGCGAAATTGGCAGTGATGGCGACGGCGAGCAGCAGCAGCAGGGCGACCACGCCGGGGTCTTGCAACTGAAACGCCCAGCCCACTTCCTCGCCCGCCGCGCGAAGGCCGAGCATCGCCCCGCCCAGCGCAAGGCAGGCGAGCATGACCCCGGCGGTATAGGCCAGCCCTTCGATATGCGCGTTGTGGGTATTGCCGCGCGCTAGAGCGAGCGCTTTCAGGCTGAGGATCGGAAACACGCAGGGCATGACATTGAGAATGAGGCCGCCGGCAAGCGCGCCGAGCACGGCGAGCGCGAGCGTAGCCAGCGAGAACGGCGCAGGCGCATTGCTGCCGATCGGCGCGCCATCGGCGGGCACCGGCCCGGCCTTGGCGGTGAAGGTGATCCCGCTCGCGCCTGCGCCCAGCGACAGTACGCCCGAAATCAGCGTGGGCTGTTCGGGCGAAGCCACCTGGCTGCGCGCCAGCGTGATGATCAGGTTGTCGCCGTTGCGGCTGAATGTTTGCGGCGCGGCATAATCGGCGACACCTTGCGACGCGACGAAGAAATGCGGGTTTGCTATGCTGGCACTGGCAGGAAAGGGCACCGCGATCCGCAGGCCCTTGGCAGTGGCTTCAAATCTGGCCGATTGATCGAGCACGGCGGGCAAGGCTGCGCGCCACGCGCCAAAGCGCGCGTCCGCCGCGCCGCTGCCCACCGTAACCGTGCCCGCGAGCGTTGCCTGTTCGGGGACGCAGATCACATCGGTGCAAGCCAGCCAATTGGCCTTCGCGGTTAGCGGGATCGTGGTTCCGGGCCGGGCGTCCGCCGGCAGCGTGAACGGCACGAGCATGGCATAGTCGTGCTCGTAGATATGGTTCATCAGCCCGGCCATAAGTAGCGTCTGCGGAACCGGGAATTCGAGCGCACCGATCTTTGCGCCCCCCGGCAGCTTCCATTCGAGCGCAATGGGAAAGCCTGCATCGCCCGGATTCGACCAGTAACCGTGCCAGCGCTTGTCCGGCTGCATCAAGACCGCCAGCGTGATGGTTTCGCCGGCCAGCGCGGGCCGCTCGGCCGCGAGCGAGGCGCGGATGTGCTGCGCCGAAGCGGGCGCTGCGAAGAAACCGAGCGCCAGCCACACTCCGGTAACAATCGCGGTCAATCTTCGCCAAGATCGCATCATCGATGAACCCATAACCCTTCGTCTTGCGCGTGATCGAAAAAAATCACCGGTGGCCCCGCCGCTTTTGCGGGCTCCCCCTTGCACCGCGCGCGCTGCAAGATCACACCAATCCCTAAGCTTGCTTGGGGACCAAGTCTATCGGTTGCCCTCAGCCAAACGGAGCCTTCTTTATGCCCATTCGCGCTAAAGCTACATTGCTTGCCGCCGCTCTTGCTGCGTCGCTTGCGGTTCCTGCCGCCTTTGCCCAGAGCGCAGCCCGGCCCGCTGCGGGCTCTGCTGCAGAACCCGCAACTGTGCCTCCCAAAGGCGCACCACGGCTGATTGTGGCAATTGCGGTGGATCAGTTTTCGGCGGATCTGTTTGCGCAGTACCGTTCGCATTACACCGGCGGCCTGGCGCGGCTGGCCAGCGGCGCGGTGTTTCCTTCAGGCTATCAATCGCACGCGGCGAGCGAAACCTGCCCGGGACATTCGACGATCATGACCGGGATGCGCCCGGCGCGCACCGGGGTGATCGCCAACAACTGGATCGACCAATCGGTCGATCGGCCCAAGAAGGTGGTCTATTGCGCCGAGGATGTGACCAAGACGGCCGCTGACCCTAAAGATTATGTCGCTTCGGTCGGCCATCTGCTGGTGCCCACATTGGGCGAGCGGATCAAGACCGCCATGCCTGCCAGCCGCAATGTCGCGGTAGCGGGCAAAGATCGCGGCGCGCTGATGATGGGCGGCCATGTGCTGGATGAGGTCTATTGGTGGAAGGGCCGCGGCTTTGCCTCGCTCGAAGGGCGGCCGCTGGCGGCAGCGGCGGTGAACCAGAACAAGGCGCTTGGGACCATGCTGGCCAGCGGCGCGCCGGCGATGGCGCTGCCCGCGGGGTGCGCGCCGCAAGACCGGGCCGTGTCTGTGGCAACCGCCAATGGCGCCAGCAGCTTCACCGTTGGAACCGGCCGGTTTGCGCTGGCACCGGGCGAAGGCGCCGCGTTTCGGGCCTCGCCCCGGCTAGACCGGGCGACGCTCGACCTCGCTGCCGAACTGGTGCGCGCGATGAAGCTGGGCAAGGGGGCTGTGCCCGATGTGCTCTCGGTCAGCCTTTCGGCCACAGATTATGTCGGCCATGCCTTCGGCACCGCAGGCGCGGAAATGTGCATCCATATGCATCAACTCGATGCGGCGCTGGGGGATTTCCTGAAGGCGCTTGATGCCGAGAAGATTGACTATGCCGTGGTGCTGACCGCCGACCATGGCGGGTTCGATCTGCCCGAGCGGCTGGGCGCGCAGGCGCTGCCTGCGGCGCAGCGGGCGGGCGCGGCGCTTTTGCCCGAAGCGCTTAGCGCAGTGGTCGCGGCCCAAACCGGGGTCGAACCCAAAGGGCTGATCCTGTCAGACGGCGCGGGCGGCGACTATTGGGTGCGCCGCGATCTCAGCCCCGAGCAGAAAAGCAAGGTTGTCGCCGCGGCCAGAGCCGAACTGGCGCGCCATCCTCAGGTCGCCGCGACGCTCTCTGCCGGTGAACTCGCCGCGATGCCCATGCCGAGCGGGTCGCCCGAAACCTGGACCCTTGCGCAGCGCGCGCGGGCATCGTTTTATGCGCCGCGTTCGGGCGATTTCTATGTGATGCTGGCGCGCGGCGTGGTGCCGATCCCGTCGCCAGGGCCGGGTTATGTCGCCACACATGGCTCGCCATGGGATTATGATCGGCGTGTGCCAATGCTGTTCTGGCGCGCGGGGATGGCCGGGTTCGAGCAGCCATCGCCCGTTGAGACGGTGGACATCGCGCCCACGCTTGCCGCATGGATCGGTCTTGCGGTGCCGGGCGGCACTTTCGATGGCCGCTGCCTCGATATGGATAGCGGACCGGGGGATACTTGCGGGACGAAATGATGAGCGCAATGGATACCGAAGTTGTTGTCATAGGCGGCGGATTGGTGGGGATGACCCTGGCGATCGGGCTGGCCAAGGCCGGGATCGCCAGCGTGGTGATCGACAGCTCCGATCCGGCGGCGCAGACGGCCGAGGGCTTTGACGGGCGCGCATCGGCGATCTCGACTGCCAGCTGGAACCTCTATACCCACCTCGGTCTGGCCGACGAGCTGGCGCCGCTGGGCTGCCCGATCGAAAAGATCGCGGTGACCGACGGGTTGAAGCCGGGCCGGATCGATTTCCAGCCGCCGCCCGAAGATGGCTCGCTTGGCCGGATGTTTGCCAACCGCGACTTGCGTCTGGCGATGTATGCCGCCGCGGCGCGCGAGGCGGCGATCACCTTCCTGCCATCCGCGCATGTCGCCGCGCGCGAACGCGGCGAGCACGGCGTTGGCGTCACCTTGACCGATGGCCGCGTGATCAAGGGGCGGCTGCTGGTGGGCGCGGAAGGGCGCCAATCGCCCACGCGCGAGGAAGCGGGCTTTACCCCGGCGCGCTGGGGATACGGCCACCGCGCGATCGTGGCGGGGCTGTCGCATACCAAACCGCATGACAATGTGGCGTGGGAAATCTTCTATCCGGCGGGGCCATTCGCGCTGCTGCCGCTGCTCGATGATGCAGACGGCGCACATCGTTCGGCGCTGGTGTGGACCGTGGCAGAAAAGGACGCGGCGGGTGTGCTGGCGCTGGGCGAGCGGGCGTTTCTGAGCGCGGTGGAGGCGCGCATGGGCGGCATGTTCGGTGCGCTGCGGCTGACCAGTCCGCGCGCCTCGTGGCCACTCAATTTCCATCATACCGTGCGCGTGGTGGAGCAGCGGCTGGCGTTGGTCGGCGATGCCGCGCATGGCATGCATCCGATTGCGGGGCAGGGTCTCAATCTGGGGCTGCGCGATGTGGCGGTGCTGGTCGAAGTTCTCAGCGAAGGGCTGCGCCTTGGCCTCGATGTGGGAGATGCGCAGCTCCTGGCGCGCTATGAACGCTGGCGCGCGAGCGACACGTTCATGGTTTCGGCGGCGACCGACGTCTTGACCCGGCTGTTTGGCCTGCCCGGGCGATTGCCCTCGGCGGCGCGGCGGCTGGGCATGGCGGGGGTGCAGCGCAGCCCGGTGCTCAAGCGCTTCTTCATGCAGGAAGCGCGCGGGATGAGCGGCGCTCTCCCAGCGCTATTGCGGGCTTAACCGCGCGCTATTGCGCTTTTGCTGGCGCGCTCGGCTGCGGTGTCGGCACCGGCGCGACGATTTGCGGGGTCAGCGGAAAGGAGAGCGAGGCGCTTTCCAGCTGATCGAGCGCACGCTGGGTGACAACGAGTTCGCGCGCGCGGGCGAGCCAATCGGCGGCGGCGTCCTTGCCCGGCATACGCTCCACTTCGGCAATCGCAGCGGTGATCCGCCCGCCCGAGATCGCCTCGCGCGCGCGCTGAATGCGGCTTTCCGGGGCGGGCGAGGCGGTGCTGTCGCGGCGGATGACGAACAGTTCGCCCATTTGCCGGTTGAGCCATTCCCAGCCGCCTTCGTTCGCGCTGCCGCCAATCAACTGCGGCTCAAGCCGGCCCAGTTGCTCGCTCAGGATCGGCACGGTCATGGGCCTTTGCGCGGCGGCGATCACCTGATTGACCGCATTGGGCTGGCCATCGCCAAAGCGCACGCGCAGCTGGGCTTCGAGATAGCCAAGCGGCTGGCCGCGCTCAATCGCGCGGCGCGCGGCAAACGCGACCAGCAGCGCTTCGGCGTGGCTCGCCTGCCCTGAAGCTGCGGCGGCTTGCTGGTTAAGCTCTGCCAGCCGCTGTTCGAGCGCGGAAAGTTTGGCCGCTGCGCTGGTCAGCGCGGCATTGGTCGCTGCTGCGTTGGCGACGACAGCGGCGACGGCTTGGCTCGGCTGGGAGGCTGGCGAGAGCAGCGGCGCAGCTACATTGATGGGCAGGATGAGCCGCAGCGCGCCAGATTGCCAGCCATACCACGTTGCCGCCGCGATCGCTGCGAGCATCAAGAGCAATATGACCAGCGCCCAGGAAAGACGGCTTCCGGGCCCACGCGGAGCCGCCGGCTGATCAACACTCGTTTCTGGCATGCAGATTTTTCGCTTTGTCAGTTACCCGGAAGCCACAGTTTCTGGCACATTTGCCGGGCCAAGGCCAGCACTGCTTCGTCTGTGCGTTCATGGGCAATTTCAATGTGTTGCCAGCCAATTCCAGCCATTTTGGCGATTCGCGGGGCGAGGCAAGCCAGCGCATGATCGCAAGCCGTGATGCCCAAGCGCCCGATTTCTGCGGCAAAATGCACCGCTGCCTCGCCCGAATGGAGCGCGATCACCGCTGGTTGGCGCAGCGCGGCGGCGAGGCTTTCCGGCATCGGGACTGGCCGGGCGGCGTAGACCACGATATCATCGACGATCACATGTTCGGGCAGCGCAAGCGGCAAATGCTTCTCGCCCGCCAACCGCAGATAGCGCCCTGGCGGCAGATCCAGCACCATCGGTTGCAGCCCGCCTTCGCCGATCCGCGCCACGGCAAAGCCTGCCGCGCGCGCCGCTTGAGCGGTAGCCTCGCCCACCGCGTGAACCGGCAAGCCTGCCAGCCCGGCCAGTTGCGGCCCGCCCAGCCGAAACGAATTGGCGCTGCCTGCAAGCAGCGCGGTGTAGGCCGCGCGGTCTGGCGCATCCCAATGAGTTGCGGCCATGGCAAACAGCGGCGCGGCGTGAACGGTCAACCCCAGCGCCCGCGCGGCGGCGGCGGTTGCCGCATTGCCCGGTTCGGGCCGGATGATCAGCAGCGGCGCTGAAAAACGCTGGGAGGGGGTGAGGCTCATGCGCGGCTTGCCGTAAACGGGATTATCTTTAAGTGGAAGGGGCCGATGGCGCTCATTCTTGGTCTTGAATCTTCGTGCGATGAAACCGCAGTTGCTGTTATCGACAGCGACGCGGCGACGCTTGGCGCAAGGATCGTGGCGCAGCGCATCGCCTCGCAGGATGAGGCGCACCGCCCCTATGGCGGCGTGGTGCCGGAAATCGCGGCGCGCGCGCATGCCGAAGTGATCGCGCCGATGGTCCGCGCTGTGCTGGCCGATGCCGGGCTGGGGCTGGACGCGATGGACGCTATTGCCGCCACCGCCGGACCGGGCTTGATCGGCGGGGTGATGGTCGGGCTGGTGACGGGCAAGGCGCTGGCCATGGCGGCGGGCAAGCCGCTGATCGCGGTCAATCATCTCGAAGGCCACGCGCTGTCGCCGCGGCTGGCCGATCCTACGCTTGCTTATCCCTATCTCCTGCTGCTGGTTTCGGGCGGACATTGCCAGATCCTCGAAGTGCTTGGCCTCGGCCAATATCGCCGCCTTGCCACGACCATCGACGATGCGCTGGGCGAGGCCTTTGACAAGACCGCCAAGATTTTGGGGCTGGGCTATCCCGGCGGCCCTGCGGTCGAGCGGACGGCGCGCGACGGCAATCCGCGCGCGGTGCCGCTGCCGCGTCCGCTGGTTGGCAGCGGCGATCCGCAGTTCTCGTTTGCCGGTTTGAAAAGCGCGGTGCTGCGCGCGAAGCAATCGGGGCTGCATGGCGACGCCGATATTGCCGCCTCGTTTCAGCAGGCCGCGATCGATTGCGTGGTCGACCGCACCCGTCTGTCGCTGCATGCCGCAGGGCCGGTGAGCGCGCTGGTGATCGCAGGCGGGGTGGCCGCCAATGCTGCCTTGCGCGCGGCGCTGGGCACGCTGGCGGGCGAGGTCGGCCTGCCCTTGGTCGCACCGCCGCCTGCCTTGTGCACTGACAACGCAGCGATGATCGGTTGGGCCGGAGGCGAGCGCTTTGCGGCCGGGCAATTCGATCCGCTCGATGTGGCGGCGCGGCCGCGCTGGCCTCTCGATGCCGCTGCGCCGCCTGTGCGCGGGGCGGGGGTGAAGGCATGAATGGCGCTGGCGAACCGATTGGCGTGGTGGGCGCGGGCGCTTGGGGCACGGCGCTGGCGCAGATGCTGGCAAGCGATGGCCGGCCGGTATTGCTGTGGGCGCGCGAGCCCGAAGTGGCCGATGAGATCAATACAGAGCGGTGCAATCGCCGGTTCCTGCCCTCGGCAGTGCTGGCCGAACCGATCCGCGCGACAGCGGACTTGAATGCGCTGCGCGGGCTCGCGGTGCTGCTCATGGTCACGCCGGCGCAACACTTGGCCGCGACGCTCGGCCAATTGGCCCCCCAAGGCGGGGATATCGTGTTGTGCGCCAAAGGGATCGAGGCGGCGACCGGGCGGACGATGGCCGATGCGGCGCGGGAAGCCGCGCCGCGCGCCGCGCTGGCGGTGCTATCCGGCCCGACGTTTGCGCACGAAGTGGCGGCGGGTTTGCCCGCTGCCGCGACGCTGGCTTGCGCCGGAGGCGAAGCGCAGTGGGCGCGGCTTGCCCCGGCCATCGCGCGCCCGGCGTTCCGCCCTTATTACTCCGATGATGTGATCGGCGCAGAAATCGGCGGCGCGGTCAAGAATGTGCTGGCGATTGCCTGCGGTGTCGTTGATGGCCTCGGCCTTGGCCTGAGCGCTCGCGCCGCCTTGATCAGCCGGGGTTTTGCCGAAATGCAGCGATTTGGCCTGGCCATGGGCGCGCGGGCAGAAACGCTGGCGGGCCTTTCGGGGCTGGGCGATCTGGTGCTGACCTGCTCTTCGCAGGCGAGCCGCAATTTTGCGTTGGGCGCGGCGCTGGGCCAGGGCGCGCGCGCCGAAGCGCTGCTGGCAGAGCGCGCCACTGTGGCCGAAGGCGCGTTCACCGCGCCGGTCCTAGCCGCGCTGGCGCAGGCGCGCGGCGTCGCCATGCCGATCACCGATGCCGTGGCCGCGCTGCTGCGAGGCGAAGCCACCGCCCGCGACATGGCGGCGCACTTGCTGGCCCGTCCGCTCCGTGCGGAGGCGGCGCATGGCTGAAAGCGCCAGCCTCTCGGGCGAACAGCAGGATATCGCCGCGCTTGCCAAGGGCGGGCGAACCAATGTGTTCGGCTTTCTGCTCAGGCTGGTGGCGCGAATCCCGTTTCTGTTCATCGCCGGGCGGCTTTACGGGGCCGAGGATCTCGGGCGGTTTGCGTCGGCCATGATTGCGGTGGAACTGGCGGCGCAGTTGGCAACATTTGGCCAGAAGCGGGGATTGGCCCAGCAATTGGCAGGCGGCGATGACCGGCAACCTGCGTGCGTCGTGGCGGATGCGTTGCTGCTATCCGGGTTTGCCGCGGCGCTGCTCGCCGGATTGCTCTATGCGTTTCCGGCGCTCATGTTTCCGAGCGGGCAATTCACGCCGTTGCAGCGGCTATTGCCGCTGGCCGTGGTGCCGCTGGCGCTGAGCGATGTCGCATTGGCGGCGCTGGCCTATCGGTTCGATGTGGCCGCCACGGTGCGCGCGCGCGCGGTGATCGAGCCATGGACGCTGTCGCTGGCGGCGGGCGGGCTTTGGCTGCTGGGGGCCTATGTGACGGGTCTGCGCGAAAGCGGGCTGATCTTTGCTTATGTTGCCTCGCTCTTCGCGGCGGGGGCTGCCTCTTTCGTCCCGCTGATCCGCAGTTATGGCCTGCCGCAGGCGTGGTCGCCCCGGCTGGGCAGCATGCTGCGCCTGGCGCTGCTCAATCTGCCGCTGGCCGGGGCCGACGCGATCGAGTGGGGATCGCGCAAGCTCGACCTGTTTATCCTCGGCACATTTGCGCCGCCGGCCGTTGTCGGCATCTATTATGTGGCGCAGCAGGTGGCGTCGTTGCCGCAAGCGCTCAAGACCAGCTTCGAGCCGATCCTGGGCCCGGTGATCGCGCGCAATTTGCATGAGCACAATTATCCCGCCGTGGCGCGGCAGGTCTGTCAGGTCGGCTTCTGGATTATCGCCGCACAGGCCGGCATTGCGCTGGCGCTTGGCCTGCCCAGCGCGGGCGTGATGGGGCTGCTGGGGCCGGGCTTTGCGGCGGGTGCGCTCGCGCTGGGGCTCTTGCTGGCGGCAGAAGTGGTGGCGGCACCTGCGGTCGTGAGCGAGGCGGCGCTGATCTATATCGCGCGGATGCGCAACTTCTGGATCAGCCTGGCGATGATCGCGCTGCAAGGTGTGCTGACCATCGTCCTGATCGAGCTTGCCCGGCAGTCCGGGTTCGATCCCTTGATGCAGGCCAGCGGCGCGGCAGCAGCGCTGGCTATCGCGCAAGTGCTTTGCTCCCTGCTCAAGTCGCGCATGCTCGCCCGCATTCTGGGCGAACCGATCAGCAATTTTCGAATGCCGCTGGTGTGGGCAGCGATTCCTGCGGTGATCACCGGCTTGCTGTTCAAGCTGTGCCCGGAATGGGTCGAGGTGGGGATTGGTGCGCCAGCGATCCTCGGCGTTTATGCCGTGCTCATCTGGCGCAGCGGTTTCGGCCCCGACGACCGGGTCTTGTTTCGCAAGCAGGCCGTCTGACGCGCAAGCAGGGCCACTTGGCAAATGCGCCCGCCGGTGCGTAAGGCAGACAGCATCAAAACCAACGCCGGGGTGCCGTGATAATGGAATGGATCGCTGCGAATTGGATGGCGCTGGGCGCAGGCGCGCTGCTGGTGTTGCTGGCGCTTTGGCTGCTGCTGCGAAAGCGCAAGCCGCGCGTTCAATCGCGCGACTACCGCGATGTGCTGAGCGAAGGCGCAGCGCCGGCGGCGCGCAACAGTGCGCTGATCGATGCGCCGCCTGCCGCTCAGGTCGCACCGATTGTTGCGGCGGCGACAGCCGCAGCGACCACGACGGTGCCAGGGGCAGCGACCGGTTCGCCCGATGATGGCGGCGATGATCTTACCCGGATCAAGAGCATCGGCCCGAAGCTGAGCGCGGCGCTGCGCGGCTTGGGGGTGACGCGCTATGGCCAGATCGCGCAGTGGAACGAAGCCGATCTGGCGCAGATCGACGCGCAGCTTGGGGCGTTCGCGGGCCGCGCTGTGCGAGACAACTGGATCGAACAATGCCACTTTTTGAGCAGCGGCGATATCGCGGGTTACGAGGCCAGGTTCGGCAAGCTGTAAGGGCTATTCCGGCGCGGCGGTGGGTGCCGGCCCTGCCGGGGCGACCTTGCAACGCTGGATAAGGCCGCGCGGAACATCGCTCGCGCTCACCTCGATCCGCCCGCCGCCGGGCAACGTACCGCTGAAGCTCGCCGCGAAAACTTCGGCACCGGGATCATCGGCGGCCAGCGTGCCCTGCCACAAATAGCCGCGCATGCCGGGCACCGAGGTTGCATCGACCGGCAGGCGCAGGATCCGCTCGCTGCTCTGCAGCGCAAACAAGGCTTGCGCGCCGATCTCGGCGGCAATGTGGCGCGTAACTATGAGCGCCCCGGCGCGGCATTCGAGCGACAGGAGCGGCCCTTGCCCAGCAAAGCCGAACCGCACGGTGCGCGCATCGGGCGCGGCGGCCCATATGCCTTGCGCATCCGCCACAGGCCGGCCGGGGATCGGCTCGCTTGCAGGCATGGCCATGCGCACTGCACCAAGCGGCGCGGCATCGCTATCGGTCGAGGCGGCGGATGGCGAACAGGCGGCGAGCGCTAAGGGTATGAGCAGGAAGGCTTTGCCGCGGTGCATTGTCACCGAGTAACACTTTAACCGGAAGCTTCAAGCGGCTGCGCGTTTCTGGATGGTCAGTTCAAGGCCTAGAGCGCCCAGCACAGCGATAAGGGTTTCCAGCGTCGGGTTGCCGTTCTCGGACAGCGCACTGTAAAGCGTCTGTCGGCCCAATCCGGATTTGCGGGCGATCTCGCTCATGCCTTTGGAGCGCGCGACATCGCCAAGCGCGCTGGCGATATGTTTGGGATCGTTCCCCTCCATCGCCGCCTCGAGATAAAAGAGGATATCCTCCTCGGTTTCGAGGTGCCTGGCGGGATCAAACGGGAAGACCTCCAATGCCATCATCAGCTTCCTTGGCGCTGCGGCGCAGTCGTACCGCTCGCTCTATCTTGCTGCGTAAATCGCCGGACGATAGCGTGGCTCGGGGATGACAAAGGCACGCTCGTGCGCGACTTCGAGCCAGCCTTCAATAGCGTCGTTGATATTGGCAAGCGCCTGAGCGCGGGTGTCGCCGTGCGTCGAGCAGGGGCGCAGATCGGGCACGTCCGCGATCCAGCATTCGTCCTCGGCGGACCAGAACAAGTTGATATGGTAATGGGGTTCGTTCACCCGGCGATATATAAGCTGTATTGCTCGATCAGTTCAAGGAATTCGCGAACTTGGAAGTGGGCAGTTGCTGCCGCCCGAAATTCCCACTATCGCCATAGGAATTCCTTGAAATTCATTGGCCTTTCGTTGAGGCGGGAAAGGAGGGGTGACAATCGTGCTGCCTGAACGCCCTATGCCAAAGTCTCGCCCGATCTCTTGGTGGCTCGTGCGCGCGCCACTTATTATCTGCGGCGTTTCGCTTGGCATCGCCTTCATTGTGAAGTGGCAGGCGTTAGCCGCCGCGCATCGGTATTGCAGGGAAAAGGGCGGCCTCGTCGTCAATGAACTTATGCCACAGGACATCATTTGGGGTGAGTTCAAGAACAATGGTGCACCTGGCCTAAGCAAATCTGGGGACGTGATTGCGAACGATCAACCCACGCTGGCCCAACTGGATGCAATCGACGATTTTCAGCTTCAACAGGTCAAGCGGAAGCCTCGCGGCCGCGCTTTGGCCGCTTTGTTGGAGCCTGGAATGGTCAATACTTCAAGTTTAGACAATCAATCAAAGTTTGCGGCCGATATGGTGCCATGGGATGCTCAAGGTCCGATGATTATTGCAGGCCCAGAATCCCCATTCTGTCGTGATGCGATCAAGATCGATATGAAGCAGGCGGAGCAAATCCTTGGGTGGAACAAGATCGATCCTCGTCTATGGTTTTGTCGCCCTAAGGAACAAGATTATCAACGGCTCTACATTCGAAACAGCTATATTTTTAATCGTTTGAAATATTCTATTTTCGGCTATTACGTGTATTTTGATGGGTGGCGCGTTTATCGATGGTACAGCGGGGAGCCAGCAGTAACAATGACGAAAATCGGCGTCGAGCCTATCGGACAAAAGCTCATTATGCCGATTGCCCTTCGAGGGGTGGATCCTAAATTTGCGGGCAACATTTGTACAGTTCCAGAGCTAGCAGTAACGACTAAGGGCGCTGCAAATCCATCCTCTCATCCCGACAGTCGTAACCCATTTGTAGTCGGCCGTACCATAATAGGTGGAAATAGTGGCTACGCATATCCTGGGAAAAGACAAGATGACTGATTCGATTTTTTCCGATTTTTCAATTATTAAATTCGCGACGCGCGTGCATCAGAAACGTGTCATCAGCGAATACGGAACTTACCGCAAAAAGCCTCACTTCCCCCACTTCTTCTGCTGCTTGCCATACCGCGTTTTCCGCGTCCCCGGCTTGCCCTCGTTGCTCCGCCCCACAATCGGTGCTTTCGCGTCGCCTTTGGGCAGGCCCAGTTCATCGGCCTCCAGCCGCCGGATTTCGTCACGCAGCCGTCCTGCTTCCTCGAATTCCAGGTCCGCCGCCGCCGCGCGCATGCGCTTTTCGAGGTCTTCGATGTAGCCGCGCAGGTTGTGGCCCACGAGGTTGTTGCGCTCGGGGTCATCCAGTTCGATCAGCACCCCGTCGCGGCTGGCGGTGTGGGCGACGATATCCTGGATGCCGCGCTTGATCGTGGTGGGCGTAATGCCGTGCAGTTCGTTGAAGGCGCGCTGCTTTTCGCGGCGGCGGTCGGTTTCGGCGATGGCGCGTTCCATGCTGCCGGTCATCCGGTCGGCATAAAGGATCACCCGGCCATCGACATTGCGCGCGGCGCGGCCGATGGTCTGGATCAGCGAGGTCTCGCTGCGCAGGAAGCCTTCCTTGTCGGCATCCAGAATGGTCACAAGCCCGCATTCGGGGATATCCAGCCCCTCGCGCAGCAGGTTGATCCCGACCAGCACGTCATAAACACCGAGGCGCAGATCGCGGATCAGCTCGATGCGCTCGAGCGTTTCGACGTCCGAATGCATGTAGCGCACGCGCAGGCCCGCTTCGTGCATGAATTCGGTGAGGTCTTCGGCCATGCGCTTCGTCAGGGTGGTGACGAGCGTGCGGTAGCCGTTCTGCGCGGTGATGCGGCATTCGTTGATGCA
>NZ_CAMBTS010000024.1 GCF_945870625.1 Novosphingobium sp. Chol11
GCTCGATTTCTTCTGGCTTTTGGCCATCGCCGTACTCCGGCAGGAAGCATCGCCCTGCGGTCCATGGCTTGGGCCAGCAGCCCTGCTTTGTCGACAGTTTACCGCTTTTTGACGAATTCCGCGCGCAGGACGAGGCCTTTGATTCCATCGAAGCGGCAGTCGATCTCCTGCGCATCGCCGGTCAGCCGGATCGATTTGATCAAAGTGCCGCGTTTCAGGGTCTGGCCTGCCCCTTTGACCTCAAGATCCTTGATCAGCGTCACCTGATCGCCGTCGGTCAGCAAATTGCCCACGGCATCGCGCACTTCCACCGTGCCCGCCGCTGCCTGCTTGGCCGCAAGCGCGCTGGCCGCCATCCATTCGCCGCTTTCTTCATCGTAGACATAGTCGTCATCGCTCATGCCCGGGTCCTTTTGAAATGATGGTCAGCGCCCGATGCCCACAGCGCCAGCCACACCAGCACGGGCTGCGCAAACATGCGCGGGACGTGGTAGCCCAGACCCAGCCCGTGGTCCGGCTTTGCCATGTCGAGCGCAAAATGATGGATGTTGGCGGGAAACACGCAGACCGCATAGAGCGCCAGGCCCCATCCTCCAGCGGCGCGGAGCTGCGCCGACCAAGGCTGGAGGAGCGCCGCAGCGCCCGCCAGCTCGGCCACGCCGGTAAGCATGACCACGGGGCCGGGGAAGGGCACCCATCCGGGCATGATGCCAAGGAACGGCGCAGGATTTGAAAGGTGCAGCGCCCCCGCCAGCCCATAAAACAACGCGAGGAGGGCGCATGTCACCCCGCGCTTTGAAACCGGCGCGGGGCGCGGGCGATCGGTCAATCGCGCAGCAATTCGTTGATCCCGGTCTTGCTGCGGGTCTGCGCGTCCACCGTCTTCACGATCACTGCGCAATAAAGCGAAGGGCCGGGGGTGCCATCGGGCAGCGGTTTGCCGGGCAGCGCGCCGGGGACAACCACGGCATAGGGCGGCACCCGGCCGATGTGGACCTCGCCGCTGGCGCGGTCGATGATCTTGGTCGAAGCGCCCAGATAAACGCCCATCGAAAGCACCGCGCCTTCGCCCACGATCACGCCCTCGGCCACTTCGGAACGTGCGCCGATAAACGCGCCGTCCTCGATCACCACCGGGCCGGCCTGCAGCGGTTCCAGCACGCCGCCGATCCCGGCACCGCCCGAGATATGCACGTTCTTGCCGATCTGGGCGCAGGAACCGACCGTGGCCCAAGTGTCGACCATGGTGCCGCTATCGATATGGGCGCCGATGTTCACAAAGCTGGGCATCAAGACCACGCCGCGCGCAATGAATGCGCCGCGACGCGCGGTCGCGCCCGGAACAACCCGGAATCCGGCCTCGCGAAAGCGCGCTTCGCCCCAACCGGCAAACTTGGATGGCACTTTGTCGAACGCCGGGGCACCTCCCGCGCCATGTTCGATGACCACGTTGTCGTTGAGCCGAAACGAGAGCAAAACCGCCTTTTTGAGCCACTGGTGGACCTGCCAGGCCCCATCGATCTTTTCGGCCACGCGGACTTTGCCGTCGTCGAGCATGGTCAGCACTGCATCGACGGCGGCGCGCACATCTTGGCTTTCGGGGGTCACGCTGTCGCGCTCGTTCCAGGCGGCTTCGATGGCGGCTTCAAGAATGGCGGTCACGCGCGTCTCCCTCGGGTTTCGCGGCGACTAGCGGAGCAGCGCGCGCTCGGCAAGTTGCGGGGCCAAGCTATCCAGCCATTGCGGCAGATCGTCGATCACCAGATCGATCGCGGCATCATCCTTGGCCCGGTCGCCCCACTCGGTCGCACAATCGAGCCAAACCGTCTGCATGCCCAATGCTTTGGCGGGGGCGAGATTGCGCGCCGAGTCTTCAACAAACACCGCACGATCAGGATCGACATCAAAGGCCTTGATGAACCCGGCGTAGGCCGATGGCTCGGGCTTGGGGCGGTATTCCATCGCCACCACATCCCACATCCCTTCAAAGCAATGGGCGATGCCCAGCGCATCGAGCACACGGCCTGCATAAGGCGCATCGCCATTGGTGAAGATCAGGCGGCGGCCGGGCAGCGCCATCAGTCTGTCTGCCAACGGCGGCGCTCCCGCCAGACCGCCAAGATCGACCGCATGGACATAGTCGAGAAACTCGCGCGGATCGATCGCATGATAATGCATCAGCCCCGCCAAGGTGGTGCCGTGGTCGTGGAAATACATTTTCTGCACGCGCTTGGCTTCCATCGCGTCGCAGCCGAGCAAGTCTTCGATAAACCGGCCCATGAGCACATCGATCTGGCCAAAGAGGCCAATCGCGGGCGGATAGAGCGTGTAATCGAGATCGAATACCCAGCAATCGACGCGGTGGGGGTCAAAAGCCATCGGCTTAGCCCCCAATCCCCCCAGCCGGCGTCAACTTGCGCAGCCGCCCGCGCTCGCCATCTTCGAGGATCCAGAGCGCGCCATCCGCGCCTTGCTTCACCTCGCGAATACGCTTGCCCAGCGCAATGCGCTCAACTTCGCGTGCCTTCTCGCCGTCGATCGCGACCCGCACCAAACCCTCGGTGCCAAGTCCGGCGATGATCGCTTGCCCGGCCCATCCGGAAAAAAGTTGGCCGGTGTAGAAAATGAAATCGCCGGGCGCGATTACCGGGTTCCAGCTGATCGCCGGAGCGGCCAGATCGGGGCGCGTGGCATGGCGCGGGATCGCCTTGCCATCATAATGATCTCCGTTCGAGACCAACGGCCAGCCATAATTAACCCCGGGCCGGACCAGATTGAGCTCATCGCCGCCCGCCGGGCCATGCTCCAGATCCCACAGTTGCCCTTGCGCGTCGAACTTGAGCCCCAGCGCGTTGCGATGCCCATAAGACCAGATCTCGGGCGATTGCCCGGCCTTGCCGGCGAAGGGATTATCCGGTGCAGGCGAGCCATCGGGCATCAGGCGCAGGACTTTGCCGAGATTGTTGGTGAGATCCTGCGCAGGTGTGAATTTCTGGCGCTCGCCCGAGGAAACGAACAAGTACTGGCCATCGGGCGAAAAGGCGATGCGATGCGAAAAATGGCCCTGTCCGGTCACGCGGGGGGCCTGGTTCCAGATAATGGTCAGGCCTTGCAGCGCCGGGCCGCCGGGTGTGAACTCCAGCTTTGCGCGGCCGATCACGGCGCCGTGCTTGTCGTTCGGTCCGGCGGTTACCCAGCTGAGGTATACCATCTTGCTCGCGGCGTAATCGGGTGCGGGCACCACATCGCCAAATCCACCCTGATCACCATAAGCGACCGTCGGCACGCCCGCGACATCCTGCGACGCTTGGCCGGGCGTCCAGAACTTCAGCTTACCGGCCTTTTCGGTGATCAGCGCGCTGTCCGAGCCGGGGAGGAACGCCATCGCCCATGGCTCGTTGAAGGTGGCCACGTCCTCGATCTTGACTTGCGTGACCTGAGCGGTGGGTGCGGCGACGCCGCCGCTTTCTCCTGCGGCTGCCGAGCAGCTTGAGCTGGCGAGGGCGATGAGCGATAGCGCTGCGATGAATGGACGTGTCATGCACACCGGAATACCCATATTTGGCGGCGTTGGAAGCTTGAAAACGGGCAATTGCCGGGTTGGTGTCGACGAGGCCGGGCGCGGCCCGCTCGCGGGGCCGGTGGTGGCGGCGGCCGTTGTCCTCGGGGCGGACCATCCGGCGGGTCTGGCCGATTCCAAGACACTGTCGCGCGCGCGCCGCGCCGTTCTGGAAGCGGCGATCAAATCGACCTGCCATTGGGCGGTGGGCATGGCCGATGCCGCCGAGATCGACCGGATCAACGTTTTTGCCGCAACGATGCTGGCCATGACCCGCGCGGTACAAGCATTGTGCGTCTCGCTCGGTGGACTTGAACCAGATGAAGTGCTGATCGATGGCAACAAGACGCCGCAAGGCCGCTGTGCCGATTGGCGCTGGACGGCCCGCGCGATCGTCAAGGGTGATGCGCTCGAACCTTGCATCTCGGCCGCATCGATCATTGCCAAGGAGCACCGCGACCGGTTTATGACCGCCGCAGCGCAGGACCATCCGCATTACGGATGGGAGCGCAATGCCGGATATGGCACGGCGCAGCATCTTGAGGCACTGCGCACGCACGGGCCAAGCCCGCTGCATCGGTTCAGTTTCGCCCCTGTGGCGCAGGCGGCGCTGCCCTTCGGCAAATAAATCCGAAGCGAGTCCACCAGATCACACCACCATATCTAGAGGCAGCGCTTCGCGGTGGGCACCATATCTGCGCACGGACTCGTTTCGTTCTGCCCAGATTCAGGCCGCGACTCGGCAGAAATCCGCGAGTCGTGACTTGACGGCGAGTCCCCGATGATTCAGAATCCGCCCGTTCAGCAAGACAGGGCAGGTCGCGGCATGGTGTTGGTCAAGGAAAAGGTCCGTGGGCCGCGCGCGCTTTCTGTGCGATCGGCCGCGAGAGCCAGCGCCGATGCCTCCACGCGTGCCGCGCTGCCGCTCAACCGCATTTTGCGCGGCGATTGCATCGAAGGCATGCGGTCGTTGCCCGATGCCTCGATCGACATGATCTTTGCCGATCCGCCTTATAACCTTCAGCTTGGTGGCGATCTTAACCGTCCCGATGGCAGCCATGTCGATGCCGTCACCGATGCGTGGGACAAGTTTGACAGCTTTGCCACTTACGATGCTTTCACCCGCCAGTGGCTGACCGAGGCGCGCCGCTTGCTGAAGCCCGATGGCTCGATCTGGGTGATTGGCAGCTATCATAACATTTTCCGTGTCGGCGCGCTGCTGCAGGATCTGGGCTTCTGGATCTTGAACGATATCGTCTGGCGCAAGGCCAATCCGATGCCCAATTTTCGCGGCACGCGCTTCACCAATGCGCACGAAACGCTGATCTGGGCGGCGCGCAGCGAGAAGGCCAAGTATACCTTCAACTATCGCACCATGAAAACACTGAACGATGAATTGCAGATGCGCTCGGACTGGGTCCTGCCGGTCTGCGGCGGGCCGGAGCGCATCCGCAAGAACGGGGTGAAGGCACATCCCACCCAAAAGCCCGAGGCCTTGCTTTACCGGGTGATGCTGGCCACGACCAATCGCGGCGATGTGGTGCTCGATCCGTTCTTTGGCACTGGCACCACAGGCGCAGTCGCCAAGCGGCTTGGCCGCGACTGGATCGGGCTTGAGCGCGAGGCGGATTACATCGCGGTGGCCGAGGAGCGGATCGCGCTTTCGCTACCGCTCGATGAAAGCGCGCTGACCACCATGGCCAGCGGGCGCAGCGCCCCCAAGGTGGCATTCGGGCAGCTGGTCGAATGCGGCTCGATTGCGCCCGGAACGAAACTGTTTGACCGCCAGCGCCGCTTTACCGCCACGGTGCGCGCGGATGGCTCGCTGCTGGCGGGCGGTGAAGGGGGCTCGATCCACGGCCTTGGGGCGAAGCTTCAAGGCGCGCCATCGTGCAATGGCTGGACGTTCTGGCATCTGGAGCGCGGCGGCGAAATCCAGCCGATCGATGCGCTGCGCCAGATCTATCTGCTCTCGGTGGAGGATTGAGATGCTGCCGTTGCTCGGCCTGGTGCAGGACCCGCTGCTGCTGCGCTGGCATGCGCGATGGACGCGCCACATGGTGATCACGCGGCTGCGCAAACTGAGCCCTATCCCGGCGCTATTGCGGCGCTAATGCCTATGCAAACGCTATACATCCGCCCTATTGGCTCGGCCGAAAGCCCGCAGAGCGATGAGGGCGAGGCGATCCGCCTGGCAGGCGGATTGGCTTATGCAAGCCGCTTTGCGCTGATCATTCGCGAGGGTGGCCGCGTGGTCTCGCGCCGCCGGTTTGGCGCTGCCGATGCTGCCGAGGTGCTAGACAGCCTCGCCGCGCCGCTTGCCGCCGAAGCCGCTGCGCAGTGGGAAAACCTGGCAGCCGCGCATGCCCCGCTGATCTGCGGCGCGCGCACGCTGCGCCTCGATCAACCCCAAGTGATGGGCATTTTGAACGTTACGCCGGACAGTTTTTCCGATGGTGGCACCTTTCTCGACAAGCCGGAGGCGGCGCTGGAGCATGCCTCCGCGATGCTCGAAGCCGGCGCTGCGATCATCGACGTTGGCGGCGAATCCACCCGGCCCGGCGCGGCTGCTGTGTGGGAAGGGGATGAGGCCAAGCGCGTCGTTCCCGTGATCGAAAAGCTGAGCGCGAGCGGGGCGGCAATCTCTATCGACAGCCGCCGTTCGAGCGTTCTCCAAGCCGCGCTGGAGGCGGGCGCGCATCTGGTCAACGATGTTTCAGCGCTGCGCCATGATCCGCGTTCGATCGAACTGGTGGCGGCCAGCAGCGCGCCTGTGGTGCTGATGCATGCGCCCGGCGGCGAAGGCGATCTTCACGCGGAGGCAAATTACGGCGATGTAGTGCTCGATGTGTTCGACGCTTTGCGCAGGCGCCGCGATGCTGCAGTGGCGGGGGGCATTGCGCGCGGCAAGATCCTGCTCGATCCTGGCATCGGCTTTGGCAAGACTCTGGCCGAAAATCTGGCGCTGATGAACGCGCTGCCGCTGTTTCATGCGCTGGGCCAGCCGTTGTTGGTGGGCGCAAGCCGCAAGCGCATGATCGGTGCGCTCTCGAAGGAAGCCCCCGCGCACAAGCGGCTGGGCGGGTCGGTTCTCCTCGCCGCCAGCGCGTTCAACGCCGGGGTGCAAGTCGTGCGGGTGCATGATGTGGCTGAAACGATGCAGGCACTGCATGTCTGGCGGGGGCTGCGCGATGCCGCGCTGACCGATTTCAAACAGATGGCTTGAGCGCTGGGCCGCCCAGTTCTGCGTTGTGCTGGCCGACTGTCGGCGCCGGACGGACTTCAACGGACCCCGCCGAGAACGTTACTGGCGCGCGCATTTTGAGGTACTCCCCTTCGGTCGGGTGCACGCTCAGCTCAAAGAAATCGACCGCCTGCAAATGCGGATCAGACGGGACATCGGCCAGATCCCGCACCGGCATCGCCGGAACCTGATTTTCTGCGAGAATGCGGCACCATTCGGCGGAGGTCTTTTGCGGGGTGCGCTTGGCAAGTTCCTCATAAAACGCGCTGATATTGGCGATCCTGCCGTTGGTGACGGCAAAACGCGGATCCTGCGCGAGGTCATCTGCGCCGAGCAAAGTGATCAACAGGCCCACGCTATCGGGGGTGTAGGGCACGATGCTGATGTAGCCATCTGCCGTGGGAAAGGGCTGGCGAAAAGGATCGACCTGGCGCGGATACCCGGCGGTCTCGGTCGCTGGGACCAGCGCCGCGCCGTAGAGATGTTCCTGCATCATGAAGTGTGTGAATGTCTCGAACATCGGCACTTCGACGAACTGACCTTCGCCAAAGCGCAGCTTGTGCACGATTGCGGCGAGCGTGGCATAGGCGCCATGAAGCCCGGCCACTTTGTCTGCGATCAGCGAGGGCAGATAGCGCGGCACCGGATTGCCGTCGGCGCGCGGCAGCAAGGTCGTGGTGCCAGTGGCGGCCTGAATCACATCGTCATAGGCTTGCAGATCGCCGTAAGGCCCGCCCGAGCCAAAGCCGACGCAGTGGACATAGACGATCTCTGGCCGGATTGCGCGTACAGCATCATAACCAAAGCCGAGCCGCTCGATCGCCTTGCCGCGCACGTTGTGGATGAACACATCGGCTTCGCCGAGTACCGCAGCGAGTGCGGCCTTGCCTTCGTCTGTCTTGAGATCGATGCTGAGCGAGCGCTTGCCCTTGTTGAGGTTGAGCGTGCATGGCCCCATCCCGGCCGTATGGCTCGGCTTGCCGGCAAAGCGGAACATATCGCCGGTGAGAGCCTCGACCTTGATGACATCTGCTCCAAGATCAGCCAGAATTTCGGTGGCATAGGGGCCGAACACAACGTTTGTGAGGTCAACGATGCGGATGCCTTCGAGCAGTTTTTGCTGGGGCAAGTTCTGGTTCCTTGGGTGCGCCTGATGCAAACAGGCACCTTCGCTAACAAGCGCGATGCAAGGGATCAAGGTTGCCATTTTGATAGCAGGAGCCGGTCCGCAGGTTTCGTGCTGCCGCAAAAGTCCAGTCTCGAAGCCGCCTGGCGGGCGTTCAAGCGGCGTTGTCGATCCCGAGTTCAGAAAGCTTTCGGTAAAGCGTCGAACGGCCAATCCCGAGGCGGCGAGCTACCTCGGTCATTCGGCCGCGATAGTGGCCGATCGCAAGCCTGATCACGTCAGCCTCGATGTCCTCCAGCGGGCGCAAATTGCCGTCAGCCGCATAGAGCGTGACCCCGGCGCCTTCGCTGCTGGCGGGTTGCGCCCGCGGGGTTTCGCCGAGCATGTTGGAAAGATTGGGAAAGTCGAGCGCGGTAAGCGCTTCGCCGTCGCAAAACACGGCGGCGCGAAACAGCGTGGCTTGCAACTGGCGGACGTTGCCCGGCCAATCGTAAGCCGCTAGCAACGACAGCGCACCATCGGTAATCCCGAGGGGGCGGAGGCCAGGCTGTTCGCCGATGCGGGCCAGAAAATGGCGGGCGAGGGCGGGAATGTCGCCAGCGCGTTCGCGCAGCGCTGGAAGGTAGGCATGCGCCGCGCTCAGCCCTTCGAGCAGCGCGGGCTCAAACAGGGCGTTATCGACAAGATCGCGCAGCGAGGAATTGCTGCATGCAATCAGCCGCACGTCGAGCCGGAAGCTATGACGTGCGCCGATCGGCTGCACGTCGCCCCGCGACACGAACTGGACGAGACGAACCTGCGCTTGCGGGCACAGGCGGTCGATCTCGTCGATCACCAGCGTGCCGCCGTCGGCATTCTGAAGCGCGCCGATGTGCCGCTCAAAAGCCCCCGGGAACGCGCCCTTCTCATGCCCGAACAACACCGATTCGATCTGGTTTGCCGGAATGCCGCCCGCATTGATGATCCGCAGCGGCGATTTGGCGCGAGGGCTGGCGGCGTGCATCGCGCGCACCAGCATTTCCTTGCCGGTGCCGCTTTCGCCTTCGATCAGAACGGTATGCTGGGTACGCGCAGCTTTGGCGGCAACAGCCAGCGCGGTGCGGAAGCTTGATGCGGCGCCGATCATCGAATCGAAATCGAGCGTTGCTGCGAACTTTTCGGTCAGCGGCTGTAACTCATCACTTCCAGCCGCACTTGCGGTGGCTGAGCGGAGCGCTTGCAGCAGGCGATCGGGTGCCACTGGCTTGATCAGGTAATCGGTTGCGCCTGCGCGCATCGCCTCCACCGCAAGCAGCGGCGATGCGCTGATGGTGAGCATGAGGATCGGCAATGCCGGGCGGCGCGCCTTGAGCTCTGCGATCAGGGTGCAGGCTTCATCGCCCGGCACCCACTGGTCAAGAATGATCGCGCCAAGCTGCATCCCCTGACGGGTACCCAGCATGGCGATCGCGGTTTCCGAATCACGGGCGAAGATCGTGCGCCACCCCTCGCGCGCAGCGAGGGCCGCGATCAGCCGACACTGCGCGGGTTCGTCGTCGATCAACATCAAAAGGCGATCAATCGGCTCCGCCATGGAATCCCCGGTCATTTGCACAGGAGACGGCGTAGTCGAATTCAGTAAACTTCAGATTAAGGGCATGAATCATGCTTGGGCTTGAGCCGCGTGCCTACAGCGGTTAAGGGATCGGTTAATGTGCATCAGCAACGCACCGAAGGGAGTGAAGAATGGGCTCTGCCAATGACATGAAGGCCGCCAAGGCGACCTATGATGGCTTCATCAGCTTGATCAAGGTGTCTGTCCCGGTGATCATATTGATCGTCGCGGTCGTCGTTGTGCTCATCGCCTGATGGAAGCCACATCCCAAGCCACGAAAATCGCCGTTCTCAAAGAACGCGCGATGGGCGAGCACCGCGTGGCGGCAACGCCCGAAACCGTGAAAAAGTTCATCGCTCTGGGGGCCTCTGTCGCAGTCGAAAGCGGCGCAGGTGCCTCTGCGTCGATCGCCGACAACGATTACCGTGCAGTTGGCGCGGAGATTCTCGCTCAGTCCCCCGCACAAGGCGCGGACATCATTCTGGGCATTCAAGGGCCCGACGCCGCTTTGCTCGCCGGGGCCAATCCGGGGGCATGGATCGTGGCCTCGCTCGATCCCTTCATGCAGCGCGAACGCGTTGACGCTTACGCGGCGGCCGGATTTGAAGCATTGGCGATGGAATTCATGCCGCGTATCACCCGCGCGCAATCGATGGATATCCTTTCCTCGCAATCGAATCTGGCCGGTTACAAGGCGGTGATCGTGGCAGCGGACTTGTATGGCCGCGCGTTCCCGATGATGATGACGGCGGCTGGCACCGTGAGCGCGGCCAAAGTGTTCGTCATGGGCGTCGGCGTGGCAGGCCTTCAGGCTATCGCCACCGCGCGGCGTCTTGGTGGGCAGGTTTCCGCAACCGACGTGCGCTCGGCCACCAAGGAGCAGATCCAGTCGCTCGGTGCCAAGCCGATTTTCGTGGAGAATGTGGCCGGTATCGAGGGCGAAGGCGCGGGCGGCTATGCCACCGAGATGAGCCCGGAGTATCAGGCAGCGCAAGCTGAACTGGTTTCCAGCCACATTGCCAAGCAGGATATCGTGATTACCACTGCGCTGATCCCGGGCCGTGCCGCACCGCGCCTCGTCACCGACGCGCAGATCGCGACAATGAAGCCCGGCTCGGTGATCTTCGACCTTGCGGTTTCGCAAGGCGGCAATGTCGAAGGGTCGGTAGCGGATCAGGTGGTGGAGAAGCACGGCGTCAAGATCGTCGGCTATTCCAACACCGCCACACATCTCGCGGCAGACGCCTCGGCGCTGTTTTCGCGCAACCTCTTCAACTTCCTCTCCGCGTTCTGGGACAAGGAAGCCGGAAAGCCGGTGCTAGACGAGGAAATCGGCAATGCCGTGCGCCTGACGCAGGGCGGCAAAGTCGTCAACGAACGACTGCTCGGGTGAGGGGGCTTTAAAACATGGACTTCATTTCAATCTTGAGCGTCTTCGTAATGGCCTGCTTTGTGGGCTATTACGTTGTCTGGTCGGTGACGCCCGCGCTGCATACGCCGTTGATGGCGGTGACCAACGCGATTTCATCGGTCATCGTCGTGGGTGCGCTCGTTGCGGGTGCAGCTGAAGGCTCGGTCGCTTCGAAGTGGCTGGGGCTGCTCGCTGTGGTGCTGGCCAGCGTCAACATCTTCGGCGGGTTTGCCGTCACCGAGCGTATGCTCGCTATGTACAAGAAGAAGGAGAAGAAGTGATGGAACACGTCGCTCCTCCCTCCTGGGTAGGCCTTGCCTATCTTGCCGCCGGCGTCCTGTTCATCATGGCGCTGCGCGGTCTCTCGAGCCCCGCAACGTCACGCGCGGGCAACCGTTATGGCATGATCGGCATGACCATCGCCATGGTCACCACGCTGGCCACGCATGGCACAGCCAGTCTCCTTGAAATTGCAGGCGCGATTGCCATTGGCGGCGGGCTCGGCTTCGTTACCGCGCGCAAGATCAAGATGACCGACATGCCGCAGCTTGTCGCCGCGTTCCACAGCCTTGTCGGTATGGCCGCAGTGCTGGTCGGCCTTGCCGCGTATCTCAATCCCATCGCTTTCGGCATCGCCGGGCCAGACGGGGTAATCGAAGTTCAGAGCCGGATCGAAATGGGCCTTGGCATCGCCATCGGCGCGATCACCTTCTCGGGCTCGGTCATCGCTTTCCTCAAGCTCAACGGCAACATGAGCGGTTCGCCGATCATGCTGCCCGGCCGCCATGTAATCAACCTGGGCACCTTGATCGGAATTATCGGGCTTGTCGGCTACTTCACGGTGGATCAGAGCCCTTGGGTGATCGCGGTAATCACCGCGCTCTCGTTCCTCATCGGTTTCCTGCTGATTATTCCGATCGGCGGCGCGGACATGCCGGTGGTCGTCTCGATGCTCAATTCCTATTCGGGCTGGGCTGCGGCGGCGATGGGTTTCACGCTCCACAACGCCGCGATGATCATCACCGGCGCGCTGGTGGGTTCGTCGGGCGCGATCCTCTCCTACATCATGTGCAAGGCGATGAACCGCAGCTTCATCTCGGTGATCGCGGGCGGCTTCGGCGCGGCTCCCGAGGCGAGCAGCGGCGGTGCGGCGAAAGTGCAGCGTCCGTGGAAGCGCGGCGCTGCGGAAGACGCGGCTTATCTGATGAAGGAAGCCGAAACGGTCATCATCATCCCGGGCTACGGCATGGCCGTGGCGCAGGCCCAGCACGTGCTGCGCGAGATGGGCGATCTGCTCAAGAAGGCGGGCGTCAACGTCAAGTACGCCATCCATCCGGTGGCGGGCCGCATGCCGGGCCACATGAACGTGCTGCTCGCCGAAGCAAACGTGCCTTATGACGAGGTCTTCGAACTTGAAGACATCAACGGCGAATTTGCGCAAGCGGACGTGGCCTTCATCATCGGCGCGAACGACGTGGTCAATCCTTCGGCCAAAACGGACAAGTCCTCGCCAATCTATGGCATGCCGGTGTTCGATGTCGACAGGGCCAAGACGGTCATGTTCATCAAGCGCTCGATGGGTGGCGTGGGCTATGCCGGCGTCGACAACGATGTGTTCTATATGGACCAGACCATGATGCTCCTCGCCGATGCCAAGAAGATGGTCGAAGACATCAACAAGGCGCTGGCGCACTGATGAGCGCAGCCCGCCAGGCGCAATCCCGGCTTTTCGCGCGTGGCGGAATTCTGGCGATTGCCCTGGCTCTGACCATGGCGGGCTGTGTCTCGAAGTTGGCTGAAATCCGCGTGCGGTCGGCCTTGGTGGACGCAGGGTTGCCGCAACCGATTGCGGCTTGCATGGCGGAGCGCATGACCGACCGCCTGTCGATCGCACAACTGAAGAAACTTCAGGTGTTGCAATCGCCCAAACGCTCGCTGGCGGACTATGTCTTTGCGGTCCGCAGGCTCAACGACAGCGAACTGCTGAGCGTGACCGCCGGGTCAGCCGCCCTATGCGCTACCGGTCTTGCGCCCGAGCGGCGTTGAACCCTTCCTTCGGTATCCGCGGAATGCTTGCCCGCAAGCTGGACCGTGCCGCGTCTGCCGCGTAAGGCAGCCAACACGGGCAATTCATTTCCGGGGCATTCAATTTCAGGGGCGGGAACCTTGCGCAAAATCGGCTTGATCGGCGGCATGAGCTGGGTTTCGACCCGCACCTATTACGAACACATCAACCGCGCGGTGCAAACGCGCACGAGCAAGCTCGCCAGCGCGCCGATGCTGATCGAGAGCCTCGATTTCAGCGAGCTTGCCGCGCTCTCCACGCCCGAACAATGGCACCACGCCAGCACTGTGCTGAGCGAGAGCGCGCAGCGGCTTGCGGCAGCGGGTGCCACCGCGATCCTGATCGGGGCCAATTCGATGCACAAGGTTTACGATGCGGTCGCCGCTGCGGTGAGCGTGCCGATCATCCACATTGCCGATGTGGTTGGCGCGAAGATGCGCGCCGACGGCGTGACCAATGCGGTGCTGATCGGTTCGCGCAATGTTATGCTGGAAAGCTTCTATCGCAAGCGCCTCGTCGCCCACGGGGTCAGCCTGATGCCGCCAGTGATGGACAATGTCGCCGAGTTCGACCGCATCATCTATGAAGAACTCATGCAGGGCCGGATCACGCGCGCCGCCGAGCGCACCTTCAAGACTTATATCACCACGATGGATCAAGCCGGGGTGCAGGCGGTCGTGCTGGGCTGCACCGAGCTCGACATGGTGATCGATGTCGATGCCAATGTCCTGCCAGTGTACGATGGCACGCGCATCCATGCCGAAGCGGCAGTCGACTGGATTCTGGGCGCATAGTGCCGGTCCGGGCGCCTTACGCGGCAGACCCGGCGCGCTCGCGCGGGCGCGAATTCGGATTGGAGACGCAGACTGAGCGCGGCCCGCGCACCGCGTTTCAGCGTGATCGCGACCGGATCATTCACTCGATCGCGTTTCGCCGCCTTCGCCACAAGACGCAGGTGTTCATCGCGCCGGACGGGGATCATTACCGGGTGCGGCTTACGCATAGCCTCGAAGTGGCGCAGATCGGGCGCGTGATTGCCCGCGCGCTGGGGCTGGATGAAGATCTGACCGAGGCGCTATGCTTGGCGCATGACATAGGCCATCCTCCGTTCGGCCATGCTGGCGAAAGCGCACTTGAAGCGGCAATGGCGCACCACGGCGGGTTTGATCATAACGCGCATACGCTGCGCGTGCTGATGCGGATGGAGAGCCCATATCCGGAGCATGACGGGCTTAATCTGAGCTGGGAGATGCTGGAGGGACTGGCCAAGCACAATGGCCCGGTTCGCGCGCCGACATGGGCGCTGGCCGAGCTTGACGCCGCGTTCCCGCTCGAACTTGATCGCCATGCCTCGCTTGAGGCGCAGGTCGCGGCGATCTCTGACGATATCGCTTACGATAATCATGACATCGACGATGGCTTGCGCGCCGGATTTTTGACGCTCGACGGTTTGCTCGCATTGCCGTCGCTCGCAGCGCAGTGGCGCGGCATCGAAAGCCGCTTTCCCGGTGCCCCCCGGGCGCGATTGCAGCGCGAACTGGTCCGCGGCCAGATCGGACGTATGGTCAATGACGTCATCGCCGAAACCCGCCGGAGGCTTTCGGACATGGGCGCTGAAACGCTGGAGGATGTGCGCGCCGCGCCGCAAGCACTGGCGGGCTTCGCGCCAGACATGGCGCGCGAGGAGCGCGCGCTCAAGCAGTTCATGTATGACAAGCTTTATTATCATCCCGATCAGGTCGCAACCGCCGCCAGCGCGCACGGGGTGATTGCCCGGTTGTTTGAGGCATACCGCGCCGATCCGGGGAACTTGCCGGAAAGCTGGTGCGCGGCGCTTCCAGACAGCGAGCCGGGTCGCAGCCGCAGCATTGCCGATTACATCGCCGGGATGACCGATCGCTACGCGATGAATTGCTACACGCGCCTGTTTGGCTGCGCGCCTGAGGGATTGCAGAACGTCTAGCAAGCGCGACCTTCGCTGTGCGCCAGAAACACCTTGCGCATCCGGCGGCTTGGCCGCTTTAATGGGGGTTATAAGGGCGAGGTGCGCGCGCGGTTTAGCGGTGCGGCACCCAGACCCGGGGATGAGGACCATTCGATGCGCGAGACCGCAGCTTTCAACACGTTTGATGCCTTCTTTCGCCATTGGGCCGCTGTTCGGCCAGAAGCCGTAGCGCATGAGCAAGATGGGCGGATCACCACCTTTGCGGCGCTTGAAGAGTTCTCGCGCCGCTTTGCCGCTTTGCTGGGCGAATACGGGGTGCGCAAGGGCGACCGCGTGGCGTGGATCGGCAAGAACGCCGATCTCTATTTCCATATGTTGCTATCATGCGCGCGGATCGGCGTGGTCATGGTGCCAGTGGGCTGGCGGCTCGCGCCGGCCGAGATGGCCTACATCCTGCGCGATACCGAGGCGCGTCTGCTTTTTGCTGGCGATGGGTTTGCGGCGGGGGCGCATGCTTTGGCCGCGCAGATTCCCACGATCGAGCGGGTGATCGAAGAAGCCGAGGCGCGGCGCGTGATTGCCGCCTGCCCGGCGGGGCCGGTCGAGGCCGCGGACCCGCATGATCCGGTGCTGCAACTCTATACCTCGGGCACAACCGGCAATCCCAAAGGCGCAGTGCTGTGTCAGGACAACTTCTTTGGCCTGCGCCGCGCGGCCTTGGCGGCAGAGCTGCCGTGGTCGACATGGGATGCCGACGAGTGCATTCTTGCATGCATGCCTTGCGCGCATATCGGCGGTACGGGCATGGTGACGATGGCCTTCAGCGCGGGGGTACGGGCGATCATCCAGGCAGAATTTACCGCCGATGGCGCGCTCACCGCGATCGGCCAGGGCATTTCGCGGTTCTTTATCGTTCCGGCTGCGCTGCAAATGCTGATCCAGCATCCTTTGGCGACCAACACCGATTTCAGCGGGCTGAAGTATGTTTTTTACGGTGCTGCGCCGATCCCGCTGGAGCTTTTGCGCCAAGCGGTGGGCACGATCCCCAATGCCCAGTTCATGCAGATGTATGGCATGACCGAAACCACCGGCACGATCTGCGTGTTGCCGCCATGGGACCATGATCTGGCCGGATCGGAGCGGATGCGCTCGGCCGGCAAAGCGGTTCCAGGGGTCGAGATCCGCATTGTCGATGGCGAAGGCTGCGAATTGCCGCGGGGCGAAGTTGGCGAGATCGAGACACGGTCGAGCGCGAACATGCTGCACTACTGGAAGCTGCCGGAAGCCACCGCCAAGACGCTGAGCCCCGAAGGCTGGGTGCGCACCGGAGATGCGGCCTATATGGATGAAGACGGCTATCTCTTCATCCAGGACCGGATCAAGGACATGATCATCTCGGGCGGCGAGAACGTCTATCCGGCCGAAGTGGAAAGCGCGATTTATGGCCATCCGCAAGTGGCCGAAGTGGCGGTGATCGGGGTGCCTGATGCCAAGTGGGGCGAGGCGGTCAAGGCCTGCGTGGTGCCGCGCGAAGGCATGGAGGTCGATCCGGACAGCGTGATCGCGTGGGCGCGCGAGCGCATTGCCGGGTTCAAGGTGCCCAAGTCCGTCGATGTGATCGCCGCCATGCCGCGCAATCCTTCGGGCAAGATCTTGCGCCGCACCTTGCGCGATCCCTACTGGGAAGGGATGCAACGGCAGGTCAACTAGCCGATCAGCTGTGAACCGGCGTAGACAGGCGCTGGAGCGATAGCCGGTGCTCGCGCCAGGCAATGATCAGACCGGCGGCAATGACCGCCGGCGCGCCCAGCCATGTGGTGGGCGAGGGCAGAGCGGCAAAAACCAACCAACCCCAGAGCGTTGCCCAGATAAGCTGCGAATAATCCATGACGATCACACTGGCGACATCGCCATAGCGCAGCGCCGCAGTCATCAGCAGCTGCGCAAACAATCCGGCGACCCCGACCCCGGCGATCATCGCCCAGCCGAGGGCATCATGGTGCGCGCCGGTCCAGATCACGAACGGAGCCAGCACGGGCGCGCAAAAGGCGGAGAACCAGAAAACGATTGTAATCGGTTCCTCGGTCCGGCCAAGATCGCGAAGCTGGATTGAAATCAGCGCGACCATAAAGGCTGCGCCAATGCCGGTGCCCAATCCCACAGGCGAAAGCTGCGCGCGGTCGGGCCCGGCGATGATCACGATGCCAATGAGCCCGAGTACGACCGCGCTCCATCGCCACACCCCAACCCGCTCGCTCAGCAGCAGCGCGGATAGCACAACCGCGAAGATCGGCGCGGTGAACCCCAGCACCGTTGCCTCGGCCAGCGGCAAAATCTGGACGACGCCGAGCGTCAGAAACATGCCGGTGCCGCCGATCAATGCGCGCCGCGCGTGGATCCATGGGCGCTGGGTGCGCAACCTACTGAGGCCGCCGCGCGCGCCCAGCCACAGCAGGATCATGACGCCAGGAATGAGCTGGCGCCAAAAAAGCATTTCGGGCAGCCAGATGCCCCGTTCGCCGCTCAGCTTGACCAGCAGGAGCATGCTCGACAGGACCAGCATTGCGCAAAGGCGCAGCAAAAGCGCGAGCATTGGTCTTTGCTGGACGGGCATGGTTGCGGCTCTAGGCCAACTGCCCGGTCAAACAAGCCATTAAGCGTTAGAGGCAGGCCTCCAGATACGCCTGATCAAAGCCGAACATGCGCGCTTTTTCCAGCGTGTAGGGCCGCAGCCCCGAAGGCCGGAACTCGCCGATGATCTTGCCCTCGGGGGTTTCATCGAGATACTCGAACTTGAACAGTTCCTGCGTCACGATCACATCGCCTTCCATCCCGATCACTTCGGTGATGTTGGTGGTGCGGCGCGAACCATCGCGCAGGCGCTTGACCTGAACGATCAGATCGACCGATTCGGCGATCTGGCGCGAGATTGCTTCCTTGGGGATCTTGATGTCGCCCATCAGGATCATGTTTTCCATACGGCCGAGGCATTCGCGTGGGGAGTTGGCGTGGAGCGTGCACATCGAACCATCATGGCCGGTGTTCATCGCGGCCAGCAGATCGAAGCATTCCGCGCCGCGAATTTCGCCTAGGATGATCCGGTCAGGACGCATACGCAGCGCGTTCTTGACAAGATCACCGATGGTGATCGCACCCTGGCCTTCAAGGTTCGGCGGGCGGGTTTCAAGCGGCAGCCAGTGCGGCTGCTGCAGGCGAAGCTCGGCCGCGTCTTCGATGGTCAGCACGCGCTCGCCCGGATCGATCATTTTGGAGAGCGCATTGAGCATGGTCGTTTTGCCCGAACCCGTGCCGCCCGAGATGACGACGTTCATGCGGCAGGCCCCCGCGATCTTCAGCGCGGTCGCCATTTTGTCTGACATCGAGCCGAAATCGCGCAGCATATCGATCGTGATCGGCTTTTCGGAGAATTTACGAATCGAGATCGCGGTGCCGCGCAAGCTGAGCGGCGGCACGATCACGTTGACGCGGCTACCATCCTTGAGACGGGCGTCGGCCAGCGGCGTGGTCTGGTCGACACGGCGGCCGACCTGGTTGACGATGCGCTGCGCAATCTGGAACAGGTGGCTTTCATCGCGGAAGCGGATCGGCGCGAGGACCAGCTTGCCCTTCTTTTCGATGTAGGTCTGCTCGGGCCCGTTGACCATGATATCAGTGATATCGGGATCGTTCAGCAGCTCTTCGAGCGGACCAAAACCGAGCAGCTCGTCAATCAGGACTTTTTCGAGCGCGAACTGCTCGCGCCTGTTGAGCGTGACTTTGATCTCGGCCAGCACTTCTAGGATGATCGGGCGGAACTCTTCCGAAAGCTCTTCCTTGCTCAGCGTGGCAGCAGCTTCGGGATCGACGCGCTCGAGCAGGCGCGGCAGCACCTGTTCCTTGATCTTGTGGACCGAGGCTTCAAAGCCCTCGGCCTGATAATTGCCTTCGTGCACGGCATTGGCGCGGTCGGAAAGCCGGGTCAGCGCGTCGGACTTGTTCGGGCCCTGATCGGCGGCCTGATCGGTGCTTTCCATGGTTGGCAGCGGCGGGAATTGCTCGCCGCCGGCCTGCGCCGGGATGGCCGGCTTTGCCGCCGTCTCGCCAGATGTCATCGGACGGGCAACGCCGAACGACGGACGCATCGCCGAGCTGCTGCCACCGGTTCCGGGCTTGCGACCAAATGCGCTCATGCAAAACTTCCCGTGTTTTTCCAGCAAATAGGTTTGAACCGAAAGGCTTCTGTTCAAGTTTTACCAGAGTGGTGAATAGCGCTGAAACCTTCAGGAATTCCTAAGGTCAGCAACAAGCCGGATAAGCAATCATCGCAATGATCACTTGTGAGGCCCAAAGAGCTTGAATTTCGGCGAGATCGCATCGGGCCAAGGGCCGTTCCAGCATGGGCTGGGCTCGCTTATCGCGACAATCGCAGGCTGGGCTGGGCGGATGAGGGCTGCCAGCCGATCGAAGGCGGAAATGTAAGTGACGTAGCCTTGCGGCACCACGCCGTAATACCCGTAGCGAACCGGGGGCGACGCTGGCAGCAATACCGCCCGCGCCGTCTCCCCGAGGGGAACGGCAAGACCGACAATATACACGATCATGGCGATGCGGCGCGCGGCCCCAAGGTATGGCGCATCGGCGGATGGGCGCTGCTGCAGGATCGCGACAACCGTGATGGCGATGATCGTGACCGGCGCAATCCCTGCGCGCATCATGAAATCGATCGATTCCCCAACCCTGAACAACGGCAAGATGAGCATAAGCGCGGCGGCAATCAGCACCGTCACGCGGTCGACCGACCAATGGCCTCTTGCCAGCCACAAGATGCAAAGGAAGGGCACAACCTCGACGGTGTAGAACGCCAGGTATTTGATCGCGACAAATGGCGCGGCACCCGCCGGTACTTCGCCAAATCCGGCAGACAGGTAAAGCAGGGACGGTATGGCCAAAAGCGAGGTTACGGCAGGCAGCGCGATGTCTGCGGCGATGATGCGGCGCTTGAGCAAGCTCTCAATCCCCGCATAGGCCACAAACGGCACCACCCCGAACACCGCGAGCGGCGAGAGCAGCGGTATTGCAGGAATGACAAGCAGAAGGGCATGAAGCGGCAGCTTCTCAGCCCGCCACAGCAGGAACAGCACGGCGCCAAGCCATCCGGCGAGCGCATGCTGCGGCACCCAGAATGCCAGCGTGAGGTTCGCCGTATACTGAAATCCCGTCCAGGCCTCGAGATGACCCAGCAAGTTGGCACGGGCAAACACTGCGCCCAGCAGATCCATTCCGCTGAACCCAGTGAGCAGTGCCAGGGTGATCAACCGTTGCCGCCCTGAGCGAAAAAGCGGCGTAGCCAGCGCCAGGATCGAGGCCAGAATGATGGAATTTTGCGCCAGCATGGCAAATTCGCCGGCGGTTTGCCCGGCCAGCTTGCCGATCAGGGCAGGGAACAGATAGATGCCAACCGGACACCGCAAAATGGTCAGCCCAAGGCCCGTATCGTAAGCCCAGGGCCAAGGATGCGTGGTCAGGTCATTCAGCACCGCATAGCGGACCTGCCAATCGGTGTTGGCGTAGAACAGGCCGCCCTCTCCGCCCAGCAGAAACACTGCGAAAGCAAAGGCCAGCAATCCGCCAAAAGCCTTGGGCGATACGGCGGCGACATCGCCCCAAGCGCCAAGTCGGCCCATCGCAGCGCAAACCATGATCGAGACGAGAGCAGCCCCCGCAATCAGCAGCGGCGGTTGCCCCAGAAGCGCCAGCAGCAGAACCTGGCACAGCAGCAACCATCCGGCCACGGCCACGGTGAGGGTCCGCACGGCGATCATCCGCGATCCGGCGGCAACGAGGGCTGCGGGGCGGGCCGCTTGCCCGGGCATAAAGTCAGCTTTCGACATAGCACGATGATAAAGCAGCAGCGCTGAAAGATTGGTTAATTCTTTGTTTCCCCGGCATGGTGGGTCTGTGTCATTGGCAAAACGTCTGGTGATGCGGGTAGGGCCATGGCACCTGCCGCGGCGCTACCACCGATCAACGCTTGGGCCGCCCGGCCTTGCTTCTAGGAACAACCCCATTGCCTGTTCTGCGCGAGGAAACCGCCGGTCTACTTTTTGCCTTGGCCGGATTTGCGCTGTTTTCGGTTGGTGATGTGTTTGTGAAATCGATTGTTGATGAATGGCCCGCACCCGCCATCGCGGCGCTGCGCTATGTTCTTGGCGCACTGGTCTTGATGATCGCATTGCTGGCGTTCGAGGGCCGGCGAGGGTTTGTCCTGCCAGGGGCGGGTTGGCAGATATTGCGCGGTGTCGGCGTCGGCATTTCCTCGATGGCGTTCTTTTCGGCCTTGCAGGTGATGCCGCTGGCCACTGCGACTTCTATCGCGTTCACCAGCCCGATCATGACCGCACTGTTGGCAGCCGTGCTGCTGCGCGAACCGATGCGTTGGGCGACGTGGATTGCCAGCTTTGCCGCGTTCGGCGGTGTGTTGCTGGTTTTGAAACCGAGCATATCGACCATCGGCTTGGCCGCGCTGCTACCCTTGCTCGCGGCTTTCGGCATGGCGATGCTGCTGGTTGGAAATCGCGCGGTGGCTGGGCGCGCTTCGGCGCTATCGATGCAGTTCAGCGTTGCGCTGACCGCGATGCTGGTGCTGGGACCGATCGTGGCATTGGGCCATTTGGGCGTGATCCCAGGCCCAAATGTCGCAGTGCCGCATTGGTCCGTTGTGGCCACGTGCGCCGTGATTGCCGTGCTGGCCAGCTGCGCGCATATGCTTGTTTATCTTGGCACCACACGCGCCGGCGCTGCCACCATCGCGCCGATGGCATATGTCCAGTTGCTTATAGCCGGGCTGTTTGGTTGGCTGCTGTTCGGGGAGCGGCCAGATGCCACCGCGCTGGTCGGCGCGGCGATCATCGTTGCAGCCGGGCTCTATCTATGGCGCTCAGGACGCGTTGCTGATGAGCCGCAAGGGACCGACTGAGAACACCGCGCGCAGGTGCGGTGCTGTTCGCTGCAAGTTGCATACTTATGCGTGGTGAAATGCTGGCCAAACGGTTCTAGGGAGGTATGCCGGGCATCCGCCCGGTCCTGATTGGGAGAACGCCCGCAATGGCTGCGACGAGCTGCTCCGCCCTGCTTTTGTTTGGCGCCACTGGTGATCTTTCGCGGCGGATGCTCCTGCCCTCGCTCTATGCGCTGCATCAAGATGGGCTGATTGATCCGGATTTGCGCATCGTCGGCACCGCGCGCTCGGCGCTTGACGATGCACAGTTCCGCGCTTTTGCGAGCGAGGCGCTGGAAGAATTTCTGCCCGGTGACCGGCGTGAGGAAGGAAAGCTGGCCAGCTTTCTGGAGCGATTGGAGTATCAAACTTTGGACGCCTCAAAGCTGGATGGCTTTGCGGGCCTTGCCGCCAAACTTGGTGACATCTCGTGCGGGCTCTCGATCTTTCTGTCGACTGCGCCGGGATTGTTCGAGGCAACCATCGAAGGCCTGCGCAGCGCCGGGCTCGCGACCGAGGGGGTGCGGATCGGCCTTGAAAAGCCGCTCGGCAACGATCTGGCGTCAAGCCGCCGGATCAATGATGCGGTTGCCGCCGGGTTCGATGAGCGCCAGATTTTCCGCATCGATCACTATCTGGGCAAGGAATCGGTCCAAAATCTGATGGCGCTGCGCTTTGCCAACATGCTGTTTGAGCCGTTGTGGAACAGCGCCAATATCGATCATGTGCAAATCACGGTGAGCGAAACCGTCGGCCTAGAAGGGCGCAAAGGGTTTTACGATGAAACCGGGGCGCTGCGCGATATGGTGCAGAACCATATGCTCCAGCTGCTCGCGTTGACCGCGATGGAGCCGCCTTGCGATTTTGATGCGACGTCGATCCGTGATGAAAAGGTCAAGTTGCTGCGCGCGCTGCGCCCGGTTCAAGCGGCCGAAATGGTGCGGGGGCAATATGCCGCTGGCGCTGTAAATGGCGAGCGTGTCGGAGATTATGTCGGCGAGCTGGGCATGTCTTCCGAAACCGAAACTTTCGTGGCGATCAAGGCGCATGTCGATAACTGGCGCTGGCAGGGGGTGCCGTTCTATTTGCGCACCGGCAAGCGGCTGGCCGAGCGGCGCAGCGAGATCGTGGTCCAGTTCAAATCTGTGCCGCACAACATATTTTCCGGGCGCGGCGGCAAATTGCGCGCAAATCGCCTGATCATCCGCCTTCAGCCGGAAGAATATGTGCGCCTGCAGGTGATGGCGAAGGAACCTGGGTTGGACCGGGGCGGCATTGTCCTGCGCGAGGTCAATCTTGATCTCTCGCTCACCGAAGCCTTTGCCAAGACCCGGCGCCGCATCGCTTACGAGCGCTTGCTGCTCGATCTGATCGAGGGCGAGCAGACGCTGTTTGTTCGCCGCGATGAGGTGGAAGCGCAGTGGAAATGGGTCGATGCGATCCGCACGGTGTGGGCCAAGGGCGAACAGGATGTGAAGCACTATGCCTCGGGAAGCTGGGGCCCAAATGCCGGGATCGCGCTCACTGAGCGCGATGGAAGAAGCTGGCATGACTGAGGTGAGTTGGGCAAATCGGGGCGACGCGGCGGGGGTTGCAGACCGGATCGCCGCTGCGCTGGCGCAGCCGGGGCCCAAACGGTTCGCCTTCACTGGCGGATCAACCCCGGCCAAAGTTTTTGCATTGCTGCGCGCACGCGACCTTGATTGGTCGGCGGTGACCATCACGCTGACCGACGACCGCCGGGTGAGCGATGACCATCCGGCCAGCAATTTTGGCAAGCTGCACGCGGCGCTTGGCCAAAGCGGCGCGCAGTTTGAGCGGCTCGAGGAGGGCCGCGCCATCGCGCCGTTCGATCTGGTGTGGCTGGGGATGGGCGAGGATGGCCATGTCGCCTCGCTGTTTCCGCACATGCACGCGGTCATCCGCCCGGGGCCTTGCGTGATTGCCACCACGCCGATCCCGCTTCCTCCCGAAGCGCCGTTTGATCGGCTGACGCTGAACCGGCGCGCCCTCAAGGCGGCGAAGGCGATCATTCTGGTCGTGACCGGCGCGACGAAAAAGGCGCTCATCGAGCGCATTGTGGGCGGCTGCGCGGATGATTGCGATGCCTATCCCGTTTCCGATTTCTTGCGCGGCGCGGGACCGCCTGTGACCATTTATTGGAGCGAATGATGGCCCTTCACCCTGTAGTCGCCAAAGTGACCGACCGCGTCGTCGCCCGTTCGCAGGGCAGCCGCGCCGCCTATCTCGCGCTCATCGACCGGGCGCGGGATACCGGCGTTAACCGGGATGCGCTTTCCTGCGGCAATCTTGCGCATGGCTTTGCCGCAGCAGGCGAGGACAAGGCCGCGCTGCGCGGGGACCGCGCGCTCAATATCGGGATCGTGACTGCTTACAACGACATGCTTTCGGCGCATCAGCCTTATGGGCGCTATCCCGAACAGATCAAATTGTTCGCGCGCGAAGTTGGCGCGACCGCGCAAGTAGCCGGCGGCGTTCCGGCGATGTGCGATGGGGTGACGCAAGGCCAGTCGTCGATGGAACTGTCGCTTTTCAGCCGCGACACGATTGCGATGGGCACGGCGGTTGCGCTGAGCCACGGAATGTTCGAGGCCGCGGTCCTGCTGGGCATTTGCGACAAGATCGTCCCGGGGCTGCTGATCGGTGCGCTGCGCTTTGGCCATCTGCCCACGATCCTGATCCCCGCAGGCCCCATGCCGACCGGCCTGCCCAACAAGGAAAAGGTGCGCATCCGCCAGCTTTACGCCGAAGGCAAGGCGGGCCGCGACGAGCTGCTCGAAAGCGAAAGCGCCAGCTATCATGCGCCGGGCACCTGCACATTTTATGGCACGGCGAATTCGAACCAGATGATGATGGACATGATGGGCCTGCACATGCCCGGTGCCAGCTTTGTCCCTCCCGGCATGAAGCTGCGCCAGAAACTGACGCGCGCCGCTGTGCACCGGGTTGCTGCTATCGGGTGGGACGGAGCGGATTATCGCCCGCTGGGGGTGTGCATCGATGAAAAGGCGATCATCAATGCGATTGTTGGCCTGCTCGCCACGGGCGGTTCGACCAACCATGTGATCCATCTGCCAGCCATCGCCCGCGCCGCCGGGGTCCAGATCGATTGGGATGATATGGACGAGCTATCGCGCGTGGTTCCGCTCATCGCCAGCATATACCCCAATGGTTCGGGTGATGTGAACGGCTTCGCCGCTGCTGGCGGCATGCCCTATGTGCTGCGCGAATTGATCGGCGCGGGCCTGGCGCATGGCGATATCCGCACCGTTTATGGCACCTCGCTGGCCGAAGGCGCGCAGCAGCCGGTGATCGAGAACGAAGCGCTGGTCTGGCATCCCGCTTCTGCCGCTAGCGGCGATGAGACGATGCTGCGCCCGGTCGCCGCGCCGTTTCAGCCCGAGGGCGGGTTTCGCTTGCTCACCGGCAATCTGGGCCGAGGCACGATCAAGGTGAGCGCGGTGGTGCGCGCACGTTGGACGATCGAGGCCCCATGCCGGGTATTTTGCGATCAGAATGCTGTGCTGACTGCGTTCAAGGCGGGCGAACTCGACCTCGACGTGGTGGTGGTCGTGCGTTTTCAGGGGCCGGGGGCCAATGGCATGCCCGAATTGCACAAGCTTACGCCGTCGCTGGGCGTGCTGCAGGATCGCGGGTTCAAGGTCGCGCTGGTTACGGATGGGCGGATGTCGGGCGCTTCGGGCAAAGTGCCCGCAGCGATCCATATCTCGCCCGAGGCGAAGACCGGCGGGCCGCTTGCCCGGCTGCGCGATGGCGATGTCGTGCGCGTCTGCGCCGAGACAGGGTCGCTTGAAGCGCTGGTCGATCCGGCCGATTGGTCTGCGCGCGCGCTGGCGCAAGCGCCATCCGAGGAGATGGGCGTTGGCCGCGAACTGTTTGCACTGATGCGGCATTACACGGATCCGGCGGAGCGCGGCGGATCTGCCATGTTGGCCGCAGCAGGGCTCTGAACAAGCGGCACAATGGCGCGTGCAGGGATGGGAAGGCGAGAAAATGGAGCTGGTAGTCGTTGATATTGGCGGGACCCATGCCCGCTTTGCCCGGGCCGAAGTCGATGCCGGACGGGTCATTTCACTGGGCGAAGCGGTGACGCTCAAGACTGCCGATCATGCAAGCTTCCAACTGGCCTGGCAGGAGTTCGAGCGGTTGTCCGGCACTCCGCTGCCCGGCGCGGTCGCGATCGCAGTGGCAGGACCGGTGGGCGGAGAGATCATCAAATTCACCAACAACCCATGGATCATCCGCCCCGCTCTCATTCCTGAGCGGCTTGGCGCTGATGCCTACATCGTTGTGAACGACTTTGCCGCTGTCGCGCATGCCGTTGCGCAAGCTGGCCCGGAGCATTTTATCCACCTGACCGGGCCCGATGTTTCGCTGCCGAGCCACGGGACAATCAGCGTGGTGGGGCCGGGCACCGGGCTTGGCGTGGCGCAGCTCTGGAAGAACGGGGCCACCTACCATGTCCAGCCAACCGAGGGCGGCCATATGGATTTTGCGCCGCTTGACCGCATCGAGGACGCGGTGCTGGCGCGGCTGCGCGGTCGCCATAACCGGGTCTCGGTAGAGCGCGTGGTGGCGGGCCCCGGCATTGTCGATATCTATGAAACGCTGGCAGCGCTTGAAAATCGGGCCATCGCGGCGCGTACGGACAAGGAGCTATGGACGCTGGGCGCATCGGGCGAGGACAGTTTGGCCAGCCTGGCAATCGACCGGTTCTGTCTGTCGCTCGGCAGTGTGGCGGGCGATCTGGCGCTGGCGCATGGCGCGGCGGCGCTGGTGATGGCGGGCGGATTGGGTCTGCGCATCAAGGATACGCTGGTCAGATCCGGCTTTGCCGCTAGATTCACGGCGAAAGGCCGCTTTGAAGGGCTCATGGCTGCGCTGCCGGTGAAGCTGATCACGCACCCGCAGCCAGGCCTGTTTGGCGCGGCAGCAGCATTTGCTCAGGCGCACGCGGCCTGATCGGGGGCAGCATTGTAACAATTGCTAGGGCGGCGCGCTTGAACCTTGCCAAGCTTGCGCGGCTCGCATAGCGACTGCTTAACCGTGCGATTAAGTGGTCGCGTGCAATGAGAGGGCTGTGGAATGGATTTTGAAACAATCCGTGTCGAAACCTTGGGCAATGTCCGCAAGATCACGCTGAACCGGCCCGAGCGGCTCAATGCCTGCCCGCCGAACATGGCGGTCGAGATTGCCGATGCGCTGGCCGATCTCGAGGGCGCGCGTGCGGTGCTGCTGACGGGTGAGGGCCGCGCATTCTGTTCGGGCGCGGATCTTGCCGCATCGGGCAAGCGCAGCATCACTGGCGGGGCGGGGAGCTACAAAGCGCTCACCGAAGCCTACAATCCCTTGATGATCAAGCTTTCGCGGCTGTCGGTGCCGCTCGTGAGCGCGGTCAATGGTGTGGCCGCCGGAGTTGGCTGCTCGCTAGCGCTATCCGGCGATTTCGTGCTGGCGGCGCGCAGCGCGTATTTCCTCCAGGCGTTCGTGAACATCGGTCTCGTGCCCGATGGCGGGGCCAGTTGGGTTTTGCCGCGCCTGATTGGCAAGCCGCGGGCGATGCAGATGATGATGCTGGGCGAGCGCATTGGTGCCGAGCAAGCATTGGAATGGGGCATGATCTATAAGTGCGTGGATGATGAGGCGCTGGCCGCCGAAGCCATGGCGCTGGCCGAGCGGCTTGCCGCAGGGCCGACCGTGGCGCTGGGCATCATGCGCCAAAATCTTGCGCGAGCGCTAGATTCCGATCTCTCTGCCGCGCTGGTGACCGAGGCTGAGGGCCAAAAAATTGCAGGCGACAGCGCGGACTCGCGCGAGGGAATCGAAGCATTCCTGGGCAAGCGCAAGGCCGAGTTTCAGGGCAAGTAACGCCGCTCCCCGCGATAGACCTGCACCATGCACCTTGATCATGATCCCACTGCGCTGCCTGTCGCAGCAATCGGTTTCGATGATTTCCTGAAAGTGGATATCCGCATCGGGACCATCATTGAGGCTGAGCCTTATCCCGAAGCGCGTAAGCCCAGCATCAAGCTCAAGATCGATTTTGGCGATGGGATCGGTGTGAAAAAGAGCAGCGCGCAGATTGCGCAGCTTTACGATCCGGCGCAGCTCATCGGGCGGCAAATCGCTGCTGTCGTCAATTTTCCGCCGCGGCAGATCGGCAAGATGATCTCCGAAGTGCTCACGCTCGGGTTTGCCGACAGCGAGGGCCACGTCGTGCTGTTTGCACCGGATCGCACTGTGCCGAATGGTTCGCGCTTGTTCTAATCTTGGCCTTGGATCAGGCGGCGCGCAGTTCGCTGTCCAGAAACCGCGCGACTTGCCCGAGATCGACATCCTTGGCCAAAAATGACTTGCCGATCCCGCGCATCAGCAAGAACGGCAAGCGGCCCGACTCCATCTTTTTGTCATGCAGCATGTGCGATACCAGCCTCTCGCCGTCGCAGGTCAGCCCGAGGCCGCGTAATTCGGCAGGTAGGCCCGATGCGGCGACATGTGCGGCGACCCTGTGTGCTTCGTGACCTTGCATGAGGCCCTGATCCTCCGAAAACCGTGCCGCCAGCACCATGCCCAAGGCCACAGCTTCGCCGTGGATCAGCCGATCTGAAAATCCGGTTTCCGCCTCGAGCGCATGACCGAAGGTATGGCCAAGGTTGAGCAGCGCGCGCAGCCCGGCCGTCTCTTTCTCGTCGGCGGCGACGATTCGCGCCTTGGCGGCCACACTGACGGCGATGGCATGCGCGCGCGCCGCATGGTCGCCTGCCAGTAACTGCGCGCCATGCGCTTCGCACCAGACGAAAAACAGCGGATCATCGATTAGTCCGTACTTGATGACTTCGGCATAACCGGCGCGCAGTTCGCGGGGCGGCAAGGTATCCAGCGCCAGCGGATCGGCCAGCACCAGCGAGGGCTGGTGAAACGCACCGACCAGATTCTTGCCTTGGGCGGTGTTGATCGCGGTCTTGCCGCCAACGCTCGAATCGACCTGCGCCAGCAAAGTGGTGGGCAGCTGAATGAACCCGCAGCCGCGCTTGACTACGGCGGCGGCAAAGCCGGTCAGATCCCCAATGACACCGCCGCCAAGCGCGATTACGTTATCTTTGCGCTCGATCTCGCGGGCCAGCAGCCAATCCACGGTTTGCGCCAGATATTGCCAGCTCTTGGTCGCCTCACCCGCAGGCAGTTCCAGCCATTCACTGGCTATTCCAGCCTCCACGAACGAAGCCTCGACCGGGGCGCGCCACTGCGACGCCACATGCGCATCGGTTACGACCAAAGCCGTGTTGCCGCGCAGGAAGGGGCGGCAATGGGTCCCTGCGCTGCGCAGCAAGCCAGCTTCGATCCGCACATCGTAGGGGGCACCCGCGATCGCGACGGAGATTACAGCCATGCCTGGAGCGCCTTCAGGATCGAGTTTACGGTCATCTGGTGGGGCTGGTTCATGCTGGTGATGTGAATGGCGGCCTGCTCATAGGCGCTGCGCCGTTCATCCAGCAGCCGGGTCAATATCTCGCGTGGATTGCCTTGCTTCAGCAGCGGCCGATTACCCTTGCGGCCCACACGATCGAGCAGGGTATCGACATCGCTATCCAGCCAGATCGAAATTGTGCACTCAAGGATGAGGGCGCGGGTTGCAGGATCGACAAATGCGCCGCCGCCGGTGGCGAGCACTTTGCGGTCGCCCGGGCGGCCATGCCCCACCAGCCGGGCAATGACCCGCCGCTCCCCACTGCGAAAATAGGCTTCGTCGTAGGTCGCGAAGATTTCTGGGATCGACATCTGCGCCGCCCGCTCGATCTCCTCATCGGCATCGACAAACGGCATGCCCAGCATCGACGCCAGCTTGCGGCCCACCGTTGTCTTGCCGACACCCATCATTCCGACCAGGACCAGCGGGCGATCAATCGCATTGGCCAGACCAGTGATCTCTGCCGGGGTGAGGGAGGTGCTGTCGTGCTCCATTGCCGCCATGCCTATAGTTGCGCTAGAGCGCAGTGCAAGCGCCGAGCGGGGCTGGGGTTCGAGGTCGCGTGAGCACGAGAAATCTAGGATTAGGCTTTGCTTTGTTGGTGATCGCAGCACTGGTGTTGGCATGGGCCTTCGGCGGATCGCAGCCGGCACGCTGGATTGAAATGCCGCTCGCCGCGCCGACGGGGGCGTTATGAACGAACACCGGCATCGCATTGCAACGGCACTTGGTTTGCTCACATGTGTCACTTTTGTTGCAATGTCAGGCGCGGTTACGGCGCAGGAATCGCTGCTTCCGCCGGGATTTGACGACAAGCCTACCCCGGCTGCAAACCCGCCGCGACGGACGACCCCGGCAGCGCCCGCATCGAGTGCGACTGCGCGCAAATTGCCGCTCACTCCGGTTCAGGAAGACGCGGCCGTTTCGGTCTCATCGCCGGTGATCCAGCCATTGCCCGGCGCTATCCGAACGACGGACGGGGCTGCTTCCGCTCCGGTCAGCCGTGATCCGCTGGATTCGATTGACCCGGCTTTCCTTGATCAGATCGTGGCCAGCGCGCAACCGCGCTACGATACCCCGCCCCAAAGCCAGCGCAGCCTTGCCAGAGTGGGCTTTCTCGATGAGCTGGACGGGGGCTTTCCTTCGGCATCGAGCCATTTTCTAAATGGCCCGTTCGTCGGCGGTTTGCTGGACGCGATGCGCGGTCCGCTCGTTTCGCGCTGGGGGCATATCCTGCTGCGCCGTGCTTTGGCATCCCGGCTCGATACGCCAGTGGGGATGAACGGGGCCGATTGGGCGGCGCTGCGTGCGGGCGTCCTGCTCCGTCTCGGCGAGGCAGACGCGGCCCGCGCCATGGTGCAGGAAGTCGATAGCGGATTTTACACGGTCAGCCTTGAAGACGCGGCCATGGGCAGCTTTATCGCTACTGCGGATCCAGTGGGATTATGCCCGATCACCGCGCTGACGGCGGCGGGCAGGGCCGGTTGGAATTGGGATCTAACGCGCTCGATCTGCACGGCCTTTACCAACGGCGAAGGCGCTTCCGCGCTTGCCCAGCTTGATCGCGCCATGCGCCGGGGAACCGCTTCGAAAATCGACATCCTGCTGGCCCAGAAGTTCGCCGGTTCCGCGTCGTCTGGTCGGCGCGCGGTCAGCATCGAGTGGAGCGCGGTCGATAAGCTGACGCCTTGGCGCACGGGGCTAGCGCTTGCCACCGGGCTCCAACCCCCCGAAGCCTTGCGCGCCAAAGCTGGCCCGGCATATGCATTTTATGCGGTCCGCGCGCCAATGCTGCCGCTGGCCGCGCGCGCGCAGGCGGCAGACGTGGCAGCAGCGCGCGGCGTGCTCTCGGCTTCGGCGATGGTCGATCTTTACAGCCAGATCGGCGCGCTCGATCAACCCGATGCAACATGGGGCCCGCTCGCCGAACAATTGCGTGCCGCTTATGTTGCACCTGAAGCGGGCGCGCGTCTCGCCGCGATCAAGGGCTTGTGGGGGGATGGCAGCGATCCGATGCGGGCCTACTCGCGGTTGGTTTTGACCGCTTATGCTGCGGCCCGGATCACCCCTGACGCTCAGCTTGTCGGCGAAGCGCCCGGCCTTCTTGCGGCGATGCTGACGGCCGGGCTCGATCAGAATGCGCTGCGCTGGGCGAAGTTCGTGCCGGTCGGCGGTGATGCCTGGGGCTTACTCGCGCTTGCAGCACCCGCCAAATTTGCGGTTGTCAGCGGCGATAACCTCACGCGCTTTCAATCCTCCGACACCAGCAGCGACAACCTTCGTTCGCGCTTCCTGCTGGCAGGGCTGATGGGGCTGGGACGGGTTGATCCGGGCACTGCGCGCGGCTTTGCCACTGCGCTTCAGCTCGATTTGGCGCGCGAAACCCGTTGGACTCGTGCGATCGATGCAGCGGCCGACTCGGATAATCCGCTACTCGTGGCCATGCTCGCCGGATTTGGCATGCAGGGCAGCGGATGGGACAAGATGACTGCGCTGCATCTTTTTCACATCGTCTCTGCGCTGCGTCGCGTCGGGCTTGATGGCGAGGCACGGATGATCGCGGCGGAGGCTGTGGCACGGGTTTGAACCCGAATTCGCCAACAAGGCCGCCGGGCTTGGGGCAGGGGACCTATATTGCGGCGTTTCTGGCCATGCTGGCGGCAGAGCGCGGTGCCGCAGCCAATACGCTGGCCGCCTACCGGCGCGATCTGGCGGCGGCGCAGGGCGAGATAGGCGATCTGGCGCTGGCCGATGGTGCCGCGCTGTCCCGGTTGGAGCGGGCCTGGGCCAATCTCGCGCCCGCCAGCCTCGCACGCAAATCATCGGCCCTCCGGCAGTTCTTCGGCTTCCTGCAGGCAGAAGGCCTGCGCAGCGATGATCCCAGCGGCGCGCTTCCCCGCCCGCGAACACGGCGTCCCTTGCCCCGGTTGCTGGGACACGGCGAGATTGGCGCGCTTTTCGAACGGGCCGAAGCCGATGCGGCGGCAGGCCATCCCGAGGCCTTGCGGATGCTTGCGCTGCTCGAATTGCTCTATGGTTCGGGTTTGCGCGCCACCGAACTGGTATCGCTCCCCCTGAGTGCTGCCCCGCGCGATGCCCCCTTGTTGGCGATCACTGGCAAAGGCGGGCAGCAGCGTCTGGTCCCTATCGGGGCGCGCGCGGCGACAGCGCTGCGGGCGTGGCTCTCCGTCCGCCCAGGCCAAGGAAATTATGTTTTCCCAAGCCCGCGCGGGGGCCATCTCAGCCGTGTGCGGTTGTTTCAATTGCTCCGCGAACTGGCGGTGCGCGCCGGGATCGATCCGGAAAAGGTCAGCCCGCATGTTCTGCGACATGCCTTTGCCACGCATCTGCTGGAGGGCGGGGCCGATCTGCGCGTGCTGCAAACCTTGCTTGGCCACGCCGATATTGCGACCACGCAGATTTACACGCATGTCGATGCGGCGCGGCTGATTGCCCTGGTCAACAAACGGCACCCGCTGCGCAGTTCAGTTTCGTAACGCTTTGCAGGCTGGAAAGCGCGCGCAAAGTATGCCTTAACCATGAGCGGGTTTGAGGCAGGATAAACTGGCGAAAGCGCAGGTCCGCCTCATCGGGAGAACACCATGGTACATTCGTGCTTTCGTCCGGCTTGGCTCATTGTCCCGGCCAGCGCCGTTATCTTGATCACCAGCAGCGGCCAGGCCCCCGTGGCATCGCCTGCAAATCCCGGCGGGCAAGTCCAGTCGATCAGCCCGTCTGACAAGGCGGAAGGTGCCAAGGCGCACCCACAATTGGTCCGCGAGTTTGGCGGCGCGGTGAGCGGGCCTCAGGCAAGCTATGTCGAAGGGGTGGGCAAGACCATCGCGGTGCAGTCTGGCCTCGGCAACGCGCGGAGCGACTTTACCGTGACGATGCTGAACTCGCCGGTCAACAACGCCTTCGCGGTGCCGGGCGGCTATGTATATGTTACCCGGCAACTGGTCGCCCTGATGAACAATGAGGCCGAACTCGCTGGCGTGCTGGGCCATGAGGTAGGCCACGTCGCAGCGCGGCATGCCGCCAAGCGCGAAAGCGCCGCGACCCGCAACACGATCTTTGGCGTGCTGGGCACGGTGCTGACCGGGGCCTTGCTGGGCAACTCGGCCTTGGGCCAGATTGGCCAGAAGATATTCTCCACCGGTAGCCAGTTGCTCACGCTGAAATATTCGCGCGGTCAGGAAACCGAGTCGGACGCGCTGGGCGTCACGTATTTGCGCCGGGCCGGTTATGATCCGCGTGCGATGTCTTCTGTGCTGCGCAGTCTGGCCAATCAGAACGCGCTCGATGCCCAGATTCTGGGCACGCCGGACCGTCTTCCAGCATGGGCCAGCACGCATCCTGATCCTGCTTCGCGCGTGTCTGCCGCGCTCGCGCTGGCAGGACAGAACCCGCGCGGGCTTGTCAATCGCGACGTATTTCTGAGCCGGGTGAATGGCCTGACGTACGGCGATGATCCGGCGCAAGGCATTGTCGACGGGCGCAGTTTCACTCACCCTGTGATGGGATTTGCGTTTCAGGCGCCAGCAGGTTTCAGCCTGCTGAATGGCACGAGGTCCGTCGCGATCAACGGCCAGTCGGGCAAGGGTCAGTTCGCGAGCGCTGCGTACAATGGTGATCTTGCCGCGCATATCCGCACTGTGTTTGCCGGCCTTTCAAGCCAGCAACAAGTCGCCCCCGACACGATCCAGACGGCAACCGTTGGCGGTATTCCGGCGGCCTACGGCACGCTGCGGTCAAGCAGCGACGGCAACCCCGTTGACATCGTGGTGTTTGCCTATGCCTGGAGTGGCAAGGAAACGCTCTATTTCACTACCATCAGCCAAGCGGGCCAGGCGGGCGAGTTCAACTCGATGTTCTCATCGCTGCGCCGAATCACCCCCGCCGAGGCGCGCGGTGTGCGCATCCGCAAGCTTGCCGTCGTATCTGTCAAACGCGGCGATACGCCCGCCTCGCTGGCCGCGCGGATGGCCTATACTGATCGTCAGCTTGATCGCTTTCTGGTGCTCAATGCACTTACCGCGGGCAGCCAGCTGGTCCCCGGCAGCAAGGTAAAGCTTATCGTCTACTGAGTTTTGGCAGAAGCGCTGCGCAAACAAAAACGGGCGGGGAAATCCCCGCCCGTTCCGCATTTTCGCTAGAGTACGCCTAAGCTTAGAGCTTGCCGTCCGAAGCGTTGTTCATCTGGCCCGAGACCAGGATAAAGGTGTTCGAGAGCGAGTTGCCCAGTGCGCCCATGGCGGTGATG
>NZ_CAMBTS010000025.1 GCF_945870625.1 Novosphingobium sp. Chol11
GAAAATGGAGCGGGTAGCGGGAATCGAACCCGCCTAGCTAGCTTGGAAGGCTAGTGCATTACCACTATGCTATACCCGCGCGATGAACCTCGCTTGCCATGATCGGCATTGGCCCGTCAACCTTGCTTGCGCTTTGGGCGTTCGGTGGATCCATCGGGTGTAGTCAATGCCCGGAAAATTCCATCAGCGCCTCGACCGTCACGCCCGCGCCGCGCAGCCGTTCTGCGCCGAACAGATCGGGCAGGTCGATCACGAACAGCGCCAGATCGATGCGGGCCCCCGCTGTGCGGAGCAATTCGGCCGCCGCGAGCGCGGTTCCGCCGGTGGCGATCAGATCGTCGATGATGACCACGCGGCTGCCCGGGCGGATAGCGCCAGGATCGATCTCAAGCCGGTCGCGGCCATATTCCAGCGCATAATCGACGCCGATGGTCGCCACCGGCAGTTTGCCAGGCTTGCGCACCGGCACGAAGCCGAGCCCGAGCTGCGCCGCGACAGCAGCGCCGAAGATGAAGCCGCGCGCTTCCATGCCCGCAATGGCCTGCGCATCGGCGGCCTTGGCCCGGTTGGCAAGGTGGGTGACGCAAGCGGCAAACCCCTCACCGTGGCTGATCAGCGTGGTGATATCGCGAAAGAGGATTCCCGGTGCCGGGAAATCAGGGACAGCGCGGACAAGCGCCTTAAGTTCATCAACGGTCATGCGGTCCAATCTTCAATTCGCGCGGAGGTCGTTCTATCGGCCCAAACGAAAAAGGCCACCGTTGCCGGTGGCCTTCGTTCGGATTGTCTTGCGCGGCGCGCTCAGTGCACGTTTGACCAGACGTTGCGCTTGGCAAAGTACGCCAGCACCGTGGCAAACAGCAGGAACCCAAGCACAGCCCAGCCAGTCTGCTTGCGCTTGTCGAGCTTTGGTTCGGCAGTCCACGCCAGAAACGCCGAAACGTCGGTCGACATTTGTTTCACGCTGGCGGAGGTGCCGTCGCTGTAGGTCACCTGACCGTCAGAGACGAGAGGGGCCGGCATCGCCAAGTTCAGATTGGCGAAGTAGGGATTGAAATACAAGCCGTCGGGTGTCTTGGCGTCGGGGAACTTCTTGAGCAGTTCGATGCCCTGCTCGTTCTTGTAGCCTTCCTGCTCGGCGTAACCTGCAAGCAAGGAGCGAACATACTGCGGACCGCCATGGCGCGCCTTGGTGATCAGCGAGAGATCCGGCGGGACGCCTTGGCCAGCGTAGTAGACCGCCGGAAACGGATCGGAGGGCAGGTTGGTACGCTCGCCGCGATCGCCGGTCTTGGGATCGAACGTCTGCGCCTTGGAGGGCCACTGCTTGGCAATCGCCTTCACTTCGGCTTCGTTATAACCAATGGCAGCAAGATCGCGGAAAGTGACATGCTTCAGGCTGTGGCAATTGGCGCACACTTCCTTGTAGACTTGGAAGCCGCGCTGCAGCTGCCGCTTGTCGAACGTGCCCATTGCGCTGTCGAACGAGAAAGCCACTTCCTCGGGATGCTTATGAAACATTTCCTCGGCCGTTTCCGGCACTTCCTCGGTCATTGCAACATAGGCGCCATTGCCGAACGACCAGAACAGCGCGACCGCAAAGAACAAGCCGACAAGGGGACCAAACAGACGGACCATAACAATTCTCTCGCAAATTTACGCTTGGGCTGGATCAGGCGGTCGCAGGCGTGCTGCTCATCTCGGGGCGGAGCACTGCGCTCTTGTCCTTACCAAGCACCGACTCGGTGATCGAAAAGGGCAGCGGCTGCGGCTTTTCGATCGAGGCGACGATAGGCAGGATCACCAAGAAGTGGAGGAAATAGTACATCGAGGCGATCTGCGAGATCATCACGAAAGGCTCGGCTGCCGGTGCGCCGCCACAGTAGCCCAACACCAGCACGTCGATCACGAGCAGGTAGAAGAACTTGCGGAACAGCGGGCGATAGTGGCCCGAACGAACTGGGCCGTTGTCGAGCCAGGGCAGGAAGAACCACACCAGGATCGCGCTGAACATCGCGAGCACGCCCATCAGCTTGGCTGGGATGATGAAGAAGTCATAGGTGAAGGCGCGCAGGATCGCATAGAACGGCCAGAAGTACCATTCGGGAACGATGTGCGCCGGCGTCGACATCGGGTTCGCCGGAATGTAGTTGTCCGGGTGGCCCAGCAGGTTCGGCGCGAAGAACACCAACGAGGCGTAGACGATCAGGAACACGCCCAATCCAAAGCCATCCTTGGCGGTGTAGTAGGGGTGGAACGGCACCGTATCCGACTCCGTCTTCACCTCGATGCCGGTCGGGTTCGACGAGCCCGGAATGTGCAGCGCCCACACGTGCAGGATGATCACACCCAGCGTCACGAACGGCAGCAGGAAATGCAGCGAGAAGAAGCGGTTCAGCGCCGCGTTGTCAGGCGCAAAGCCCCCCAGCAGCCATTGCTGCAAAGGCTCGCCGACGAAGGGAATGGCCGAGAACAGGCCGGTGATGACCTTGGCACCCCAGAAGCTCATCTGGCCCCACGGCAGCACGTAGCCCATGAATGCGGTCGCCATGACCAGCAAGAAGATGACCACGCCCAGAAGCCAGATCATTTCGCGCGGCGCTTTGTATGACGAATAGAAGAAGCCGCGGAAAATGTGGATGTAGATCACGATGAAGAACATCGACGCGCCGTTGGCATGGCCATAGCGCAGCATCCAGCCCCAGTTCACGTCGCGCATGATGTGCTCGACGCTATCGAACGCGACGCCGGCATTGGCGGCATAATGCATCGCCAAAACGATGCCGGTGACGATCTGCATGACCAGCGCGAAACCGGCCAGAACGCCGAAATTCCACATATAGTTAAGGTTGCGCGGCACGGGGTATCCCGCGCCGACCGCATTGTAGACAAACCGGGGGAGCGGAAGCCGCTCATCCAGATACCGCATCAGCGGATTTACCGGCTTGTATTCTTGTGCCCAGGGAAAGCTCATCGGTTCAGTCCTCAGCCAATCTTCACGATAGTGTCGGAAGTAAATTCATGCGCCGGTACTTCCAGGTTCTTCGGCGCCGGGCCTTTGCGAATGCGCGCGGCAGTATCGTAGACAGAGCCGTGGCAAGGGCAGAAATAGCCACCGTACTCGCCCTTGACTTCGCCATCGCTTGCGCCGAGCGGCACGCAGCCAAGATGGGTGCAAACGCCCATCGTGATTAGCCAGTTTTTCTTGCCCGCCGTGGTGCGCTGCTCAAGCGTTTCCGGATCGCGCAAGGTAGCCACGTTCACTTTGTCGGCATCGGCAATCTCGGCGGCAGTCAGATTGCGCACAAATACCGGCTGCTTGCGCCAGATTGCCTTGATCGCCTGACCTTCGGCAATCTGCGAGATGTCGATCTCGGTCGAGCTTTCGGCGAGCACGTCGGCCGAAGGGGCCATCTGCGCCACCAGCGGATAAAGCGCCGCAAGAACGCCGACGCCGCCAACGCTGACCGCCGCTATGTTGATGAAATCACGTCTCCGCACACCATCGCCGGAAAGCTGTGCCGGATCGATGCTCGCTTCATTCGCCATAACACTGTCCTGCTTGCTGCCGCTGCGTATAAAACTTGACTGTGACTGACTTATCTCAAGATTCAAAGCGCGGGAATATACCCCAAGGTACGGAGCATGCGCGAGCACCATGGTTAAGGGGCCGCGGCTCCCCCGTTGGGGCCGCCTGATAAACCCAATTCCGTCAGTTTGCCAATAGCCTTATTGGAGGCAAAAATGGCCGTGAAATCAAGGAATTTGGCACTTTTCCGTGATGAATTGCGATCCATTCGCAGCAAGTCCGGGCGGCTGGATGCGCGTGATGGGCCAAATGGATGCGCGAACCGCCGCAGGCGCTAGAATCCTGCCCCCTCGGGCCAGTGCGGTGCGGTCAGCCCCATGACCTTGAACAGCGCGCCCATATGTTGCTCCCCCGTCAGCCGATCCATCGCCGCGCGCAGTGCTTCGGCTTGCTCGGGCGCGGCGCGCGCGAGCGCCTGCGCGCGCGCCGCGATCCCCATCGCGCGCAGCCAGGCCCCTTGGCCGACAGTGCCGAGGAACTGCGCGCCCTGCGCCTGCGCAATCTGCGCCAGCGCGGCAAAATCGACATGCGCGGTCAGATCAGCCTCGCCCGGGAAAGCCAGCGCATCGACGCGGGCATGCGCGCGCACGGCCTGCAGCGTGCTGCCCAGCTGCGGGGCGTCATATCCATAGTCGATGATCAGCGCCGCGCCGCCTTGCCCGCGCAAACGCCGCGCCGCTTCAGCGGCGATGCTGGCGGCGGCAGGGGAGGTTTCGAGAATGGCACCCTCCGGCGCATCGGCAAATTGCGGCGGAACCGCCAGATCCATGGGCCGTTCGCCGGCCAGCGCGACCAGACCGGTGCCGTCCCAGCCGATCATCCGCTCGCGCCAGCCGCCCGGCGTGCGCACCAGCTGGCGCACCGGCAATGCATCGAGAAATTCGTTGGCGACCAATAACAGGCAGCCTTCGTCGGGCACTGAGGCGAGATCATGATGCCAGATGGCGCCGGGAAACGCCGCGCGCTGAAGCGCCGCCAGCGCCGCGCTTGCCTCGACGAAGTGGACCTTCGGCTCCAGACCGAAACGCCGCGCGGCGGCCAGCGCATCGCGCGCCAAAGTTGCGCGGCCCGGCCCGAGTTCGACATAGTGCACCGGCGTGGGCCGCCCCGCGCGAAGCCACAGGTCTGCCAGCCACAGCCCGATCAGTTCTCCGAACATCTGGCTGATTTCGGGCGCGGTGATGAAATCGCCCGCTCTGCCCAGAGGATCGCGCTCGCCATAATAGCGCGCATTGGATTCGGCCATATAATGCGCCACGGTGATCGGGCCGGTTGCGGCGATCAGCCGGGCGAAAACAGCCTTTAGTCCGCCGTCTGGTTGGCACACACCGGCCAATCCTGCTTCCTTCACCGCGCCGCAGGCTTCACCGAAACCGACAGCGGCGGACGGATCAGCCCCCGCGCCATAAAGAACAGTCCCACCGCCATCATTGGCACAGTCAGCCACTGGCCCATCGACAGCCCGGTGGCGCGCGCAAATTCGAGCAACTGCGCATCCGGTTCGCGGTAGAATTCGACCGTGAAACGCCCGAGCGCATAGCCCAGCGTAAAAGTGCCGACGAGCAGGCCGGGCCGCCAGCGCGCGCGGGTGCGCCAGAACATCAAGAACATGATCACCGCGAGCAGCAGCCCTTCGAGCACGGCTTCGTAAAGCTGGCTTGGATGGCGCGGCAGCGGCCCGCCGCCGGGGAAGGTCATGATCCACGGCATCGTCGAATCGGTTACCCGGCCCCAGAGCTCGCCATTCACGAAGTTGGCGCAGCGACCGAACAGCAGCCCTGTGGGCACACACACCGAGATATAGTCGCAGGCGCGCACGAAATCGATCTGCCCGCGCCATGAAACCCACGCGATGGCCAGCACGGTGCCGATCAGGCCGCCATGAAAGCTCATGCCGCCCTCCCACAGTTTGAGCAGGTTTTGCGGATGGGTGAGCAATTCGGGCGCATAGAATGCCGCATAGCCCAGCCTGCCGCCGAGGATGATGCCCAGCGTGGCGTAGAAAAACACGTCATCGGCATGGCGCTGCGCCATCGGAGCGCCGGGCTGCCGGATCATCCGGCCCAGATGCCAATAGCCCAGCACGATCCCGGCAAGATACGCCAGACTATACCATTTGAGGGTGAAAAATCCGAGATCGAGCGCAATCGGTGAAAGCCCGAGATCTTCCCAGTGCAGCGGCACATGCCCGGCAGAAATCGCCGCAGCGGCAGCAGATAGTGACAGCACGCGCCAAACTCCCTACAAGTTTTTCAAACGGAACGTGACTGTTGCCCCGTCGGCCATCCCAGAAGAGCGGCCTTCATGTGCCTCTTGGCGTTTGCCTATTGGCACAGGGCCAAGGTTGCAGGCAAATCCGAATAGCGCGAAAAGGGCCGCATAAGCAGGTCCACAGGGAGAGTAGAGAGCGATGTTGACGCAGCTTGATCAAGAAACCGCCCGCGTGATGGACGCGTTGACTGCGCCGGGCGGGATGCTGCAGACGGTGCCGATCTCGCGTTTCGGGCGCGAGTTGCCGATGATTGCGGCCGCCCCGCCCAGCCTGCCTGGCTATTTCGCTTATTTCTGCGCGCAGCACGGCGCGCGCGAGTTCATCGTGGACGGGGATATCCGCCTCACCTTTGCCGAGACTTATGCCGCCGCGCGGGTGGCGGCCGGCGGGCTGGTGGCCGGCCATGCGCTGCAAAAGGGCGAGCGGGTCGGCATCGCTGCGCGCAATTCGGCCAACTGGATCATCGCCTATATGGCGGTGCTGATGGCAGGCGGCTGCGCGGTGCTGCTGAATGGCTGGTGGCAGGGCGAGGAACTGGTGGGCGGCATCGACCTGGTCGGCTGCCGGCTGGTGATCGCCGATCGCTCGCGCGAGGATCGGATCACTGGCCACACGGAAGGCGTCGAAATCCTGCCCTTGCAGCACGATTGCCCTGCCGCCGAAGGGCTTGCCGCGCTGACTGCCAAGGGCGGCGGCGCTGAAACGGCCTTGCCCGATATGGGGCCGGACGATCTCGCCACCGTGCTGTTCACCTCGGGCTCGACCGGTGCCTCCAAGGGGGCATTTTCGGATCACCGCGGCGTAGTTCAAGGGACCTTCAGCTATGTCGCGCAAAGCTTGCTGGTCTTGGGCGTGATGACCGCGCGCGGCACCGCGCCTGCGCCCGATGCGCAGCCCATCGCGCTGGTCAATGTGCCGCTCTTCCACGTTACCGGCGAAGTGCCGTTGATGCTGCAATCCTTCGCGATCGGCCGCAAGCTGGTGCTGATGCCGAAATGGAACGCGGTTCATGCAATGCAGTTGATCGAGCGCGAGAAGGTCACGTATTTCGTGGGCGTTCCGCTGATGAGCTTCGAGATTGCCACGCACGCGGACCGCGACAGTTATGATCTTTCTTCTTGCGTGACTTTTGCGGCGGGCGGCGCGCCGCGCCCGCCCGAACATGTCGAACGGATCCGCCATTCGCTGCCTGCGGCGTTTCCGATCATCGGCTACGGCCTTACCGAAACGAACGGCGTCGGCTGCGGCAATTTCAACGAAAACTATCTGGCCAAGCCGAACAGCACCGGCCCTGCCTCACGCCCGCTGGTCGATCTGGCGATCCTTGATGATGCCGGAGTTGCGCTGCCGGCAGGCGAGATCGGCGAAGTGGCGATCCGCAGCGTCGCCAACTTCCTCGGCTATTGGGACAATCCCGAGGCGACCGCCGCCGCGATCATGCCCGATGGTTATTTCCGTAGCGGCGACCTCGGCTATCTGGATAGCGAAGGCTATCTCTTCATCGTCGACCGCAAGAAGGACATCATCATCCGCGGCGGCGAGAACATCTCGTGCCAGGAAGTGGAAGCGGCGATCTACGCGCATGAATGCGTTGCCGAAGTCAGCGTTTTCGGGCTGCCGCACGAGCTCTATGGCGAAGTTCCGGTTGCGGTCTATCTCACCAAAGAGGGCTGCGCGGTCAGCGAGGATGAACTGCGCGCCTTTCTTGCCCAGCACATCGCGGCGTTCAAGATTCCGCTGAAGCTGTGGGAAGAACAGAACGCCCTGCCGCGCCTCGGCACTGAAAAAGTGGATAAACGCGCCCTCAAGCGCAATTACAGTGTACAGTGTACAGTGGCAAGGGACGGGCAAGGGGTGATGCTGTAAGCCGCCTTTTATGCTTGGTTCCTTGTCTCGATGATTCTCCCCCGGATTTCCAGCCAGCGCGCGATCATCGATCGGCGTGCGCTTGCCGATACGATCGCCGCGCTCGATGCCGCCGACGGCGCAACCGCGCGGCCTGCGGTGGTCGAGCGATTGCGCGCCGCGCTTGCGGATGGGCGCGCCGAGCTGGAGCGGCGGCTGAGGGAAAGGCCATCCCACGGCACCGAATGCGCGCAGGGCCAATCGTTCCTGGTCGATCAGCTGGTGCGTGTTATCTATGATCATGTGGTGGGCCATGTCTATCGCGCGAGCAACCGCTCGACCGGCGAGCGCATCGCCGTCATGGCGGTGGGCGGCTATGGGCGCGGTGAAATGGCGCCGCATTCGGATGTCGATATCGCATTCCTGACGCCGACCAAGCCCACCTCGTGGTGCGAGCAGGTGATCGAGGCGATGCTCTATTTCCTCTGGGATCTGGGGCTGAAAGTCGGGCATTCCAGCCGGTCGCTACCCGATATGGTGCGCATGGCGCACAGCGATCTGACGATCCGCACCGCGCTACTCGAAGGACGCTATGTCTGGGGCGACCGCCTGCTTTACGATGAAAGCGTGCAAAAGTTCTGGAGCGAAGTCGTGACCGGGACAGAGCGCCAGTTTGTTGCAGAAAAGCTTGCCGAGCGCTCGGCGCGGCACAAGCGGCTGGGCGACAGCCGGTATGTCGTTGAACCCAATGTCAAGGAAGGCAAGGGCGGCCTGCGCGATCTCCACACGCTCTACTGGATCGGCAAATATATCCACAAAGTGCGCGATGCCAGCGAGCTGGTCGATGTCGGGCTGTTGACCACAGCGGAATACCGCGCGTTTCACCGTGCGGAAAACTTCTTCTGGGCGGTGCGCTGCCATCTCCACGCGATGACCGGCCGCGCCGAAGACCGCCTGACGTTCGATCTGCAGCGCGAACTGGCCATGCGGATGAACTTTGCCGACCGGCCGGGCAAGAGCGCGGTCGAGCGGTTCATGCATTACTTTTTCCTGCAGGCCACGCAGGTCGGCTCGCTTACCAGCATGTTTCTCGCGCAGCTTGATGAACAGTTCGCGCGGCAAAGGTTGGGTTTCTTTGCCGCGCTGCGCCAGCGCCGCAAGCGCAAGATCGGGGTGTTTCCGGTCCAGGCCGACAAGATCAGCGCGGAAGGCGACGACTTTTTCCGGCAAGACCCGGTGCGTCTGCTCGAAATGTTCGTGGTGGCGGATCGCAACGGGATGGAAATCCATCCCGAAGCGATGCGTATGGCGCGCCGCGATGTTACCCTGATCGATGCCGAAGTGCGCAAGGATCCTCGCGCCAACGCGCTGTTTCTCGAACTGCTGACCAGCCGCCACGATCCAGAAACGGTGCTGCGTTGGATGAGCGAGGCCGGTATATTCGGCCGGTTCGTGCCCGATTTCGGGCGTGTGATCGCACAGATGCAATTCGACATGTACCACCACTACACGGTCGATGAACATACCATCCGCGCGATCGGGCTGCTCTTACGGATCGAACGGGGCGAGGAAACCAACCAGCATCCGCTGGCCAGCGAGGTGATTGGCAAAGTCTCCTCGCGCCGCGTGCTCTATGTGGCCACGTTGCTCCACGATATCGCCAAAGGGCGGCGCGGCGATCATTCGGTGCTCGGCGCGGAAATCGCGATGAAGCTTTGTCCGCGGCTGGGCATGTCGCCCGCCGAGACCGAACTGACCGCGTGGCTGGTGCGCTGGCATCTGCTGATGAGCGCCACCGCCTTCAAGCGCGATCTGGCCGATTACAAGACCATCGCCGATTTTGCCGCCAAAGTGCAAAGCCAGGAACGGTTGCGGTTGCTGCTGGTGCTAACCGTGGTCGATATCCGCGCCGTCGGCCCGGGCATCTGGAATTCGTGGAAGCGCCAGCTGCTCAGCGACCTGTTCACCGCGGCGGAGGAAATGCTGCGGCTGGGCCACAAACAGCATGGCCGCATCGAGCGCATCGCCGCCAAGAAAGCCGCTGTCGCCACGTTGCTGAGCGAGCGCGACGTTTTGATCGGCACCGTCGGCCGGCATCTTGGCGATGCCTATTGGATCGCCGAACCGGAAGACATCATCGCGCTAAATCTGCAACAGATGGACCGCGCGCTCGATGAGCCGCTGACGATCGAGGCGGTCTGGTATCCGGCGCGCGGGGCCACGCTGCTGACCGTGCTCGCCGCCGATCATCCCGGATTGTTTTACCGGATCGCGGGCGGCATCCATCTGGCTGGCGGCAACATCATCGATGCGCGGATCCATACCGCGCGCAACGGGCAGACGGTCGACAACTTTCTGGTGCAAGACCCGCTGGGCCGCCCGCTCAACGAGCCGGGCCAGATCGCCCGGCTCAAGACCGCGATTGCCGATGCGCTGGCCAACCGTGGCAAGATGCTGCCGCAGCTTGCCGCGCGGCCCCTCGCGCGGCCGCGCGGCGAGGCGTTCGAGGTCCAGCCGATCGTGATCTTCGACAACAAGGCCTCGAACCGTTTCACGGTGATCGAAGTTGGCGCACGCGATCGGCCTGCCTTGCTGAGCAGCCTGGCACGGGCGCTGTTTGATGCGCGCGCGATTGTCCATTCGGCGCACATCGCGACTTACGGCGAGCGCGCGGTCGATACCTTCTATGTCACCGATCTGCTGGGCGACAAGATCGACGCAGAAAGCCGCATGCGCACCATCGAGAAGCGCCTGATCGAGGCGGCGGATGTCCGCAGGGCAAAAGTAGCGGCCTGAATTTCGTTCCCCGCCGGGGGCAATTCGCCTATTGCCTCGGGAATGAACAAAGCTTCGCTGCTTCAGCCGCAATATCTTTCCGGCCGCCTGCTGCTGGCCATGCCGGGCATGGGTGACGAGCGTTTCGATCACGCGGTGATCGCGATGTGCGTGCATGACGAGCACGGCGCGCTGGGCATCGGCATCGGCAGCCCGCGCGAAGGCGTCACGCTGCATGGCCTGCTTAACGATATCGGCATCGATCCCGGCGTTGCCCCCGACGTGCCGATCATGCACGGCGGCCCGGTCGAAACCGGACGCGGGTTCGTGCTCCATTCGCTCGATTGGGGCGGTACTGCGTCGGTCGCGGTTGCGCCGATGTGTGCGCTGTCGGCTTCGATGGATGTGCTGCGCGCCATCGCCGAGGGGCGCGGTCCCTCGCAATGGCTGGTCGCGCTCGGCTATGCCGGTTGGGGCGCAGGCCAGCTTGAGGGCGAGATGCGCGGCCATGGTTGGTACGCCGCGCAAGGGCGCCGCGAAATCCTGTTTGACACCCCCGTCGCCGCGCGCTGGGCTGCCACCTGGCGCGCTGAAGGGATCGACCCGTCCCATCTGGTCAGCCAGACCGGGCGGGCGTGAGGGGTTAGCCCAGCCGGGCCAGGGTCTGCTCCTGGCCGATCAGCGGCAATAGCGCGGCCATGTCCGGTCCGTGGTCCTTGCCGGTCAGCGCCTGACGCAGCGGCATGAACAGCGCCTTGCCTTTGCGGCCGGTGCTCTCTTTCAGCGCGCCGGTCCATTCACGCCAGGGATCGGCAGACCAGTCGAGATCGTGCGCCGCCGCGGCGGCCACGCTCAGGAACGCCAGCGTCTCTTCATCGAACGCGGGAGGCATGATCGGCCCGGTCACCACCTGCCACCAATCCGCCACTTCGTCGATATGCGCCAGATTTGGCCGGATCGCTTCCCACGCTGCCTCGCCCATGCCCTCGGGCAGCAGATGGCGCACCCGCGCATAAGGCAATCGGTGGACAATCGCGGCATTGACCCGGTGGAGGTCGGTATCGTCGAACCGGGCAGGGGCGCGGCCAAAGCGCGTCAGGTCAAAGCTGGCCGCCAGCGCTGCGGCATCCAGCGAGGGATCGACCGGATCGGACGTGCCCAGCCGCGCCAGCAGCGCAACCACGGCTTCGGGTTCAATCCCCGCCTCGCGCAGATCGGCCATGCCGAGCGCCCCCAGCCGCTTGGAAAGCTTGCCCTCCGCGCCCGTCAGCAGCGCTTCATGCGCAAAGCGCGGCGGCACAGCGCCCAAGGCGACAAACATCTGCACTTGCGTTGCGGTGTTGGACACATGATCCTCGCCGCGCAGCACATCGGTTACGCCCATTTCGGCATCGTCAATGGCCGAGGGCAGCATATAGAGCCACGTGCCATCGGCGCGGCGCACCACCGGATCCGACATAGCGCGCGGATCGAAATGCTGGGGCCCGCGAATGCCGTCTTCCCAAGCAATCGGCGTGTCGTGATCGAGCAGAAAGCGCCAATGCGGTGCCTCGCCCGCCGCGGCTCGCGCGGCATGATCCGCCTCGCTCAGCGCGAGCGCGGCGCGGTCGTAAATCGGCGGCAACCCGCGCCCCAGCAGCACCTTGCGCTTGAGGTCCAGCTCCTGCGCGGTTTCATAACAGCGATAGAGCCGCCCTGCCGCAACCAGTTTTTCGAACGCCGCTTCGTAAATCGCAAAGCGCGCCGATTGCCGCTCCTCGCCATCGGGATGAAGCCCCAGCCACGCCAGATCGGCGCGGATCGCCTCGACATATTCCTCCCGGCTGCGCGCCGCATCGGTATCGTCGATGCGCAGCAGAAACCGTCCGCCTTCGCGCTTGGCCAGCAACCAATTGTGCAGCGCGGCGCGGACATTGCCGACATGCAGCTTGCCAGTGGGGGAAGGGGCGAAACGGGTGGTGGTGGTCATAACAGGGGGCCGTCGGCAAAGGGATCGGTGGGTTTGATCTGCAAGAGAATTTCGAACCACCAGACTGGGATAGCATCTAGTTCAATCTGCCGACGCATGCGGGAACGCTGGTAGGACTCAAGCGTCAAATGCGGATCATGCAATAAATGCGGCTTCTGCCTGCCTCGAAGCCGGGTTGGACGAGCTCTCAATTGAGCCAAGTGGCGCATTGGGTTGTTCGACGAACTATTGTCGAAGATTTCGCAATGTGTGGCAGCGGCAATTGCATCCGGCAGGTTGGCCAAGCATCGATGATAACGTCCAACAATGCGGTCAGCCGGCACATCATGTCCGCCGCGCACCACGCGATTGCCGACCCGATCAAGGTTGATGACAGGGTCTTCCGTAGCAACAAAATATAGTCGAACCTCAAACCCCGCGCTCGCCGCCTCTTTCATGTAGTCAATATGCGAAGGGTGTGACATGATGGTCTCGAACGCATGGTCACGCCCTTGCGCCAGAGCGGCCTCGCGCTTGTCCCGGACAATCTGCTGGGCGCGGCGTGAAACCTCTTCCGGCGGGCCTTCAAGGTCGCGCGCGATATCGTCGGCGTTGAAGTATTCGCCCAGCGAAATCCCGCTTTCGATCAGCATGTTGGTGAGAGTGGATTTGCCCGACCCATTTGGGCCAGCAATGACCGTGAGTACGGGCACTCGTTCAGGCTACGGATTTGCGTTCTATGCCGAGCTGATTTCCGCTCGCAGCTTGGTATTGTTCCAGCAGGTCTTTGCGGCGCTCGCTCAGGCTGCGGAGCGGGGGATGCCGCGAAATAATCGTGTCGCCTTCTGTCCGGGCAATATCTTCCCCAGCTGCAATCCGCGCAGCGAGCTCTGCTCGCAAGGCCGCTTGCACCGGAGGCAGTGCAGCGTGGATATCAGCCATGGAGGAAGCCTTCTTCTTCATCGTCGTTAAACTAGCTCAAAATTCTAAAGAAATCAAAACATCTCACCCTGTTCGGAACCCATTCGTAATCGGATAGCGCCGGTCCCGCCCGAAATTGCGCGAACCCAGCTTGACCCCGGGGGGCGCTTGCCGCCGCTTGTATTCGGCCAGATTGAGCAGGCGCTCGATCCGCGCCACGGTTTCGTAGGCAAACCCATCGGCGACGACCTGCTCCACGCTCTTTTCGTTCTCGACAAGGCCGTGGAGGATCGCGTCGAGCACGTCGTAAGGCGGCAGCGAATCCGAATCCTTCTGGTCGGGGCGCAGTTCGGCACTGGGCGGCTTGGTGATGATCCGCTCGGGCATCACCGCGCCTTCGGGGCCCATCCCGATCCGGGGGCGATGTCCGTTGCGCCATTTGCAGATGGCGAACACGGTCGTTTTATAGGCGTCTTTCAGCGGATTATAGCCGCCGTTCATGTCGCCGTAGATCGTGGCATAGCCCACGCTCATCTCGCTCTTGTTGCCGGTGGTCACCAGCATCGGGCCGAATTTGTTGGACAGCGCCATGAGCGTCGTGCCGCGAATGCGCGATTGCAGGTTCTCTTCGGCCAGATCGGGCGCGCGGCCGGCAAAGGCGGGGGCGAGCATCGCGGCAAAGCCGTCCACCGCCGGCTGGATGCCGATGGTATCGAGCCGCACGCCGAGCATCGCCGCGCAGCCCGCCGCGTCCTCCAGGCTTTCCGCGCTGGTATAGGCGCTGGGCATCATTACACACCACACCCGCTCCGCACCCAGGGCATCGACGGCAATCGCAGCGCAGATCGCCGAATCGATCCCGCCCGATAGGCCCAGCACCACGCCGGGAAAGCGATTGGTGTTCACATAATCGCGCAGCGCGAGCACCATCGCGGAATAGATGTCTTCGGGATGCTCGGCCAGCTTGCTGATCTCGCCCGGCTCGCAGCGCCAACGGTGGCCCCGGCCATAGGGCACGCGCCGCCATGTCGTGTCGACGATGGCTTCCTGCCAATCGGGCATCTGCACCCACACCGCGCCTTCGGCCCCGACTACGAAGCTGGCGCCATCGAACACGACCTCGTCCTGCCCGCCGACGCGGTTGACAAAGGCGAGCGGAATGCCGGTATCCATCGCGCGGCGCTTGGCCACGCCGTCGATGCGCAGCACATTCTTGTCGATCTCGTAAGGGCTGCCGTTGACGCACAGGAAAATCTCCGCGCCCTGATTTGCCAGATGGCGGCAAACCTCGCCGTGCCAGATATCCTCGCAGATCGGCAGGCCCAGCTTGGCCCCGCGAAACTCCACTGGCTCGGGCAGCGGGCCGGGCAGGAAATAGCGCTTCTCGTCAAACGTGCCGTAGTTTGGCAGTTCGACCTTGAAGCGGGCCGCCGCCACTTTGCCGCCTTCGAGCAGCGCCACGCCATTGTGCAGCGCGCCGTCGCGCACGAACACCGAGCCAACCAGCATGGCCGGGCCGCCATTGGCAGTTGCCTGCGCCAATTTCTCCAGCTCGACCGCCGCGCGCTCGATCAGCGCGGGCTTCAGGATCAGGTCTTCGGGCGGATAGCCGATCAGCTGCATCTCGGGAAAGACGATCAGATCGCTGTTAACGGCCTTGGCGCGCACCGCGAGCATGGCGGCGGCATTGGCAGCAAGATCGCCCACCTTTTGGTTCAGCTGGGCAAGGGTGATGATGAGTTTATCGGCCATGCGCTGCACCTAAGCGGCATTGGCCCCATTCTTCAAGCCGTCGCTTGGGTAAACCGGGCGCGCCAACGTTGCAAAATTGTCATCTTGGGTTAAAGCGCGCGCGACAAGAGCGCAGCTTGGGGACTCGGCACGCCATGAAAATAATGTCCGGCAACGGCAACCTGCCCTTGGCACAAGCGATTGCCGCCTATCTCGAATTGCCGCTGACCAAGGCTTCGGTACGCCGCTTTGCCGATGAAGAAGTGTTCGTTGAAATCCACGAGAACGTGCGCGGCGAAGATGTGTTCGTGATCCAATCGACCAGCTTTCCCGCCAATGACAATCTGATGGAACTGCTGATCTGCATCGATGCGCTGCGCCGCGCTTCGGCCCGGCGGATCACCGCCGTGGTCCCTTATTTCGGCTATGCCCGGCAGGACCGCAAACCGGGCCCGCGCACCCCGATCTCGGCCAAACTGGTGGCCAATCTGATCACCACGGCGGGCGCCGACCGGGTGCTTGCGGTCGATCTCCATGCCGGGCAGATCCAAGGTTTCTTCGATATCCCGACGGACAACTTGTTCGCCGCACCGGTCATGGCCGCCGATATCCAGACGCGCTATGCAGGCCAGGAGATCATGGTGGTCTCGCCCGACGTCGGCGGTGTGGTGCGCGCGCGCGCGCTCGCCAAGCGGCTCGACAATGCGCCTCTGGCCATTGTCGACAAGCGCCGCGATAGCCCGGGCCAATCCGAAGTGATGAACATCATCGGCGAGGTGAAGGGCCGGATGTGCATCCTGATCGACGACATCATCGATTCGGGCGGCACTTTGTGCAATGCCGCCGATGCCTTGATGCAAGGCGGCGCGACTGGCGTTGCTGCCTACATCAGCCACGGCGTGCTTTCGGGCGGGGCGGTGGCGCGCGTGGATAAATCGGTGCTCAAGGAACTCGTCATTACCGATTCGATCCTGCCGACCGAGGCGACCTTGGGATCGAGCCGCATCCGGGTGATGAGTATTGCCTCGCTGCTGGGCGAAGCCGTACGCCGCACCGCCGATGAAAGCTCGGTGTCGAGCCTCTTCGATTAATCGCCGCAGGCGCGGGGCCGGGCCAGGGACATGAAAACCCGGGCCAGCATCTGCGCGCGCAAGCAGCGCTTCTTTGCCGAGGCCGATGCCATTGCCGCAGCCTGCGAATCAGGCTGGGCCCTGCGCCCTTATCGCTGCGACCGCTGCCGCCATTATCACCTGACAAGCCGGACCAAGGGCAAACGCCGCCCACGTGCGCCTGATCCTGCTTGACCGCGCCGCGCCGGGGGAGGAAAGCTGGCGGCTATGAACCTTGATCCAGATATCGCGCTCGCCCTGCGCCTTGCCGATGCCGCAGGGGCCGCCATCCGCCCGTATTTCCGCTCCGGCCTGATCGCCGACCGCAAGGGCGATGCGACGCCGGTCACGCTTGCTGATCGCGCCGTCGAAGAAGCGATGCGCGCGATCCTGAAGGCGGAAAGCCCGGAGGATACCGTGATCGGCGAAGAGTTTCCGACCACCGCCGGCACCTCGCGCCGCAGCTGGGTGCTCGATCCGATCGACGGCACCGCCGGGTTTCTGGCCGGCCGGGCGATGTTCGGCACGCTGATTGCGCTGGTGGTCGAAGGCTTCCCGGTGCTGGGCGTGATCGACCAGCCGATCACCAATGAGCGCTGGGTCGGCGCGGTTGGGCGCAAGACCACGCTGAATGGCCGCGAGGTGCGCGCGCGCGCCTGCGCAGCGCTGGCCAATGCCACGCTTGCCACCACCGGGCCGCATTACTTCGACGACCACGAAGGCGCGCATTTCATGGGGCTTGCCGCCAAGACCGACTACCGCCGCATGGTGATGGGCGGCGATTGCTACAATTACGCCATGCTCGCCACCGGGCAGCTTGATGTGGTGTGCGAGGCCAATCTCAAGCTTCACGACTGGGCGGCGCTGGTCCCCGTGGTCGAAGGCGCGGGCGGCACGATGTCAGACTGGAACGGCGAACCGCTCCATGCCGGTAGCGACGGGCATGTGCTGGCAGTGGGCGATCCGGCGCGGCTTGAAGATGTGGTCGAGGCGCTGGCTTGCGGGCATTGAAGCCCGGCTTTCAGCTTTCTACCGCTTTGCTGTTAAGCTGGGTGTAGTTCTCGATGCCCATTCGCGCGATCAGATCGAACTGCTGCTCGATCACGTCGACATGTTCTTCTTCGCTTTCAAGGATCTTGGCGAACAGATCGCGGCTGACGAAATCGCGCACGCTTTCGCAATGCGCCACCGCATCCTTGAGCAGGGGCAGCGCGTCCATCTCAAGCGCATAGTCCGCCTTCAGGATTTCCTCGACACTTTCGCCAACGCGCAAACGGCCCACCGCCTGAAAATTGGGCAAGCCATCGAGGAACAAGATGCGGTCTGCCAGCATATCGGCATGCTTCATTTCATCGATCGATTCGTGGCGCTCGTATTCCGCCAACTTTGTAACGCCCCAGTTGGCCAGCATGCGGTAATGCAGCCAGTACTGGTTGATCGCGGTCAGTTCGTTCAGCAGCGCCTGATTGAGATACTCGATGACTTTGGCTTCACCCTTCACGGCGCGCTCCTTTGATCGGTCGTTAATACCTGGAGTATGGATTGTCGCGCGGCAGGCTGCAAGAGCAAGCCGCGTCGCATCAGCAGGCTTTAGGGCAGACCTGGCAGATCAGGCCGCCATGAAGCTGCGCTCGGTCGCCACGATTTGCTGCGCCGCGCTGAGGCATTGGCGGCAGCGGGGCTGATGGCCCAGCCTTTGGTAAAGCGCCTCGGCATCCCCGTTCTGGCGGCGCGCGGCGCTGCGCAAGTCGCTTTCGCGGATGGCATTGCAAATGCAGATGTACATAAGCGGCAGCTTTCTTGGCGTCGTGATTCTTGAGTAATGCGAAGCAGTCGCATTAGCAAGCCTTTTGATGCACACAGTCCCTTCGCCGCATGAACACGGGCCCATCACCGGCCCATCACCGCCTTATTGCAATCCGGGCAACCTGCCGCTAAACAATGTTCAGCATCAAGAGCTGGGGACGACACCCCGGCGCCAACCTGCCGTATCCGGGCAAGGTGGCACCTTCGGCAGAAGGGATGCGGCCGGTCCGGCAACCAAACGGAACAAGGCCTGCATTCCTGTTTGCCGAACGCGGCGTCCGATCCTGGCTTAGCCTAACGGCCAAGATCAGAGGAAAATCACGTGCCAATCAGGATTGCCGACAGTCTCCCCGCCCGCCGCACGCTCGAAGCCGAAGGCGTGATCGTAATGAGCGAAACCGAAGCCGCGCGGCAGGATATTCGCCCACTACACATCGCGCTGCTCAATCTGATGCCTGACAAGATCACCACCGAGACGCAGATCTCGCGGCTGCTCGGCGCGACGCCGCTGCAGATCGAACTCTCGCTCGTGCGCATTTCGGATCATGTAAGCAAGACTACCTCGGCGGGACACCTCGCCGAGTTCTATGCGCCGTGGCAAGACGTGCAGGATCAGAGATATGACGGGCTGATCATCACCGGCGCGCCGGTCGAGCAGATCGGCTTTGAGGACGTCACGTACTGGAACGAGCTGCGCCGCATCCTTGATTGGTCGCAAAGCCATGTCCACCGTACGTTCACGCTGTGTTGGGGCGCGATGGCGGCCTTGCAGCATTTTCATGGCGTGCCCAAGCATGCGCTTGCTGAAAAGGCGAGCGGGGTGTTCGCGCATGACAACCTTGCGCCGGCCAGCCCGTGGATGCGCGGCCTGCCCGATGTGTTCGATGTGCCGGTCTCGCGCTGGAGCGAGGTGCGCGCGGCCGACCTGCCCGATGGGCGCGGTCTCGCCGTCCTTGCGCAAAGCGGCGAGAGCGGCGTGTGCCTGATCGATGATCCCGCCCACCGCGCGGTGCACATGCTCAATCATCTGGAATATGACACGCTGACCCTCGCGCACGAATATGCCCGCGATGCCGCGAGTTATCTGCCGCGACATTATTTCCCCGATGACGACCCCGCCGCCGTCCCGCGCAACACCTGGCGCGGCGCGGGCCACTTGCTGTTCGCTAACTGGATCAACGAGACCTATCAGACCACCTCGTTCGATCGCGATGCCATTTGCCAACGGTGACTCTGCTTGCCTTTTGCGCGGCCCATCCCTAAAAGGCGCAGCTTCAACCGACGCGGACGGGTTTCCTGAACGGAGATTCGACAAAACCGGCCTGGCCAGTAGGGCTGCCACGGCTGGTTCGACGCTTCGAACACAAGGAGACGAAAATGCCCAAACTCAAGACGAAGAGCGGCGTTAAAAAACGCTTCAAGCTCACTGCGTCAGGCAAAGTGAAGCACGGCGTCGCCGGTAAGCGTCACCGCCTGATGAGCCATAATGCGAAGTACATTCGCCAGAACCGCGGCATGGATGTCATTTCCGATGCCGACGCGAAGGTCATCAAAAAATGGGCGCCCTACGGGCTGAGCTAAGGAGCGCTAGACTATGAGCCGTGTCAAAAGGGGTGTAACCACCCACGCCAAACATAAGCGGATCCTCGATCAGGCCAAGGGCTATCGGGGCCGCCGCAAGAACACCATCCGCGTCGCGCGTCAGGCTGTTGAGAAGGCAGGCCAATATGCGTACCGCGACCGCAAGGTCAAAAAGCGGGATTTCCGGGGCCTGTGGATCCAGCGGATCAACGCCGCTGTTCGCGCCGAAGGTTTGACCTATTCGCAGTTCATCCATGGCACCAAGCTGGCCGGCATCGAGCTGGACCGCAAGGCGATGGCCGATCTGGCGATGAATGAAGCCGTTATCTTCAGCGCGATCATTGCCCAGGCGAAAGCTGCGTTGCCCGCCTGATCAGGCGGCAATGCATGGGTTCTGTAATTGAACAAGGCGGGCGCTGGTCGAAAGGCCGGCGCCCGCTTCGCATCGGGCGGCGGCGGCCTGTGTCCAATTGGGACAGTGCAACGAATGAGCGCTTGTGCCTTCTTGCGTAAATTGCAATATGTTTTCAGGGGCAAAAAGGGTGCCTAAGAAAATATAAGCGGAGAGCGCGCAATGGCGGAAGGCACGCAGGTTCAGGTGCGATTCTATCAGCCGCCAGAGCCGCTGCGGCGCTACTTCACGACTTTCTACATGACCGAGATCAACGCCGGGCCAGATGGCGCGGTGACCGATTATTTGCACCCCGAATGGGCCAATCTGCGGGTGTTCGACGGTGCATTGCCCGAAACCCGGCTGCTGGGCGGGGCGCCTGTTCGTGGCCTGAACGCCATCGTCACCGGGCCGACCACGTCCTCGGTCAAGTTCACCATCGGCAGCGCCCGGATCTGGGGCATCGGGCTGCTGCCGCTGGGTTGGGCCAAGTTCGTGGGCGCTCCTGCGGCGCGCTTTGCCGATCGGCTGTGCGATCCGGCCGGCGAGCCCGATCTGGCCGTGTTCAAACCCCTGATCGAGACCCTGTTTGCTGGGGCTGCCGACGAACAGGGCGAACTGGCGCGCATCATAGCGTTCTTCGAACGGCGAGCGCAGGACGAGACGCCCGATGAAGCGCGGATTGTGGCGGTTCACCTCGCGTTGATCGATCCTGCGGTCTCTACAGTGACCGAAATGGCGGAGGCCACCGGGCTGCCCGGCTATACCGTCGAGCGGCTATGCCGGCGGCATTTCGGCTTTCCGCCCAGCTTGCTGCTACGGCGCCAGCGCTTCATGCGCAGCTTGTCGCAGTTCATGCTCGATCCGGTGTTGACCTGGAGATAGGCGATTGACAGCAAATATTACGATCAGGCCCAGTTCGTCCGCGATTTCCACCGCTTCATGGGGATGTGTCCGCGCGAGTATGCCGCGCTTGCGCACCCGGTGCTCAGCGGGGTGATGAAAGCGCGACTCGCCGCAGCAGGAACCCCGGTTCAGACCATGCATGTGCCGGCGCAGAAGGCTGGCACCACGCAATTTGCTTAAAGGCACACGCTTGGATTCGCGCGCAATAGGCGCTAGCGCGCGCCGCTATGGAACAGTTTGAACAACAGCAGGCGCAAACGCTTGCCCAAGTCGCAGCAGCGGCAGACCTCGATACGCTGGAGGCGATCCGTGTCGCCGCGCTGGGCAAGCAGGGCTGGGTCTCGGCCTTGCTCAAAAGCCTTGGCGGGATGAGCCCCGAAGCGCGCACCAGCGAAGGTCCGCGCATTCAGGCGGCGCGCGAGGCGGTAAGCGGTGCGCTGGCCGCGCGTAAGGCCGCGCTCGAAAGCGCCGCGCTCGAAGCAAAGCTCGCCAACGAAACGGTCGACCTGTCGCTGCCCGCGCCGCGGTTGCCGCGCGGTTCGGTCCACCCGGTCAGCCAAGTCATGGATGAATTGGCCGAAATTTTCGCTGACATGGGCTTTGCCGTCGCCACGGGCCCGGAAATCGAGGATGACTGGCACAACTTCACCGCGCTCAACATGCCCGAAACGCACCCGGCGCGCGCGATGCACGATACGTTTTACTTCCCGGACAAGGATGCAGCAGGCCGCGCGATGCTGCTGCGCACTCACACCTCGCCGGTGCAGATCCGGTCGATGCTGGCAGAGGGCGCGCCGCTGCGGATCATTGCCCCGGGCCGGGTCTATCGCAGCGACAGCGACGCCACCCACACTCCGATGTTTCACCAGATCGAAGGGCTGGTGATCGACAAAGGCATCCATATCGGCCACCTCAAATGGACGCTTGAGACGTTCCTCAAGGCGTTTTTCGAGCGCGACGATATCGTCCTGCGCCTGCGGCCGAGCTATTTTCCCTTCACCGAGCCATCGATCGAGGTCGATGTCGGCTATACGCTGGTGAACGGCAAACGGGTGATCGGCGGCGGCGGCGATGTGGCGGGCGGCGGCTGGATGGAAGTCTTGGGCAGCGGCATGGTCAATCGCAAAGTGATCGCGTTCGGCGGGCTCGATCCAGATGAATGGCAGGGCTTTGCCTTTGGCACCGGGGTGGACCGCCTCGCCATGCTCAAATACGGGATGGACGATCTGCGCGCCTTCTTCGATGGCGATGCACGCTGGCTGGAGCATTATGGCTTCGGCGCGCTCGATGTGCCGACCCTCTCCGGCGGTGTGGGAGCACGCGCATGAAGTTCTCGCTCTCCTGGCTCAAAGAGCATCTTGATACCGATGCGGGCGCCGATGCCATCGCGCAGAAATTGACTTCGCTGGGCCTCGAGATCGAGGGCGTCGAGGATGCCTCGGCAGCGCTGGCGGCGTTCCGCATCGCGCGCGTGCTGAGCGCGGAGAAGCACCCGCAGGCGGATAAGCTGCAAGTGCTGTCGGTCGATCTGGGTGATGGAGCGCCGCTGCAAGTGGTCTGCGGCGCGCCCAATGCCCGTGCCGGGATGATCGGCGTGCTGGGCGTGCCCGGCGCGATCGTGCCTGCCAATGGCATGGAGCTGCGCAAGTCGGCGATCCGGGGCGTCGAGTCGAACGGCATGATGTGCTCTACGCGCGAGCTTGGCCTCGGCGAAGAGCATGATGGCATCATCGAATTGCCGGAAAGTGCGCCAGTGGGCAGCAGGTTCGCCGATTATCTGGGATCAGACCCGGTGTTCGACGTGGCGATCACGCCCAATCGGCCTGACTGCATGGGGGTTTTTGGCATCGCGCGCGATCTGGCGGCGGCGGGTCTGGGTACGTTGAAGCCGATTGCAGTGCAGCCCCACGGCGGCGATTTCGCGTGTCCAGTCGAAATCCGCACCGACGATCCGCTCGGCTGCCCGGCATTTTATGGCCGGGTCATTCGCGGCGTTGCCAATGGCCCGAGCCCGAAGTGGCTGCAGGACCGGCTGAAAAGCGCTGGCCAACGCTCGATTTCGGCGCTGGTTGATATCACCAACTACGTCATGCTGGGCTATGGCCGCCCGGCGCATGCTTATGATCTCGCCAAGCTCACCGGTGCGGTTGTCGCCCGGCGCGCAGTAGCGGGGGAGAGCGTCACCGCGCTCAACGGCAAGACATTTGTCCTCGCCGCAGACATGACCGTGATCGCCGACGAGGCCGGGGTCCACGATGTCGCCGGGATCATGGGCGGCGAGCATTCGGGCTGCTCCGATGAGACCACCGATGTCCTGCTCGAAGTCGCCTACTTCGATCCGCCGGGCATTGCGCGCACAGGTCAAGCGCTGGCGCTGACATCGGACGCGCGCACGCGCTTTGAGCGCGGGGTCGATCCGGCGTTTCTGGATACCGGGCTGGACCTTCTGACCGCGCTGATCCTTGATCTCTGCGGCGGCTCCGCCAGCGCAGTGGTGCGCGCTGGAGACGCCGGATTTGCGCCGAAAGTCGTGACTTACGACCCGGCGCTCGCCGCGCGCCTCGGCGGCATTGATCTGGCCCATGCCGAGCAGCAGCGCATCCTTGCCGCGCTTGGCTTTGCCATCGGCGGCGCAGGCCCAGTCTGGCAAGTGACCGTGCCCAGCTGGCGCGGCGATATCGATGGCGCGCCCGATCTGGTCGAAGAAGTGATCCGCATCCACGGACTTGATCAAGTGCCCTCGACCCCGCTGCCGCGCGCGGATGGGGTGGCCAAGCCGACCGCGACCCCGGTGCAGGCGCTGGAGCGCCGCGTGCGCCGGGCGGCAGCCGCACGCGGGCTGCACGAGGCGGTGACTTGGTCGTTCCTGCCCGAAGCGCAGGCCGCGCATTTCGCCGATGGCCAATTCGTGTGGACGTTGGCGAATCCCATTTCGGAAGACCTCAAGGTGATGCGCCCCTCGCTGCTGCCAGGCCTGCTGAGCGCGGCGCAGCGCAATCTGGATCGTGGCGCGACGTCGGCCCGCGTGTTCGAAATCGGCCGCCGCTATGCCCGCGCCGAGGACGGATCGAGCGATGAGCGGCTGAGCATTGCTGCAGTGCTGGCAGGTGAACAGAGCCCGCGCGGCTGGGACGCCAAAGCCAATGGCGGCAAAGCGCGCGCGTTCGATGCCTTCGATGCCAAGGCCGAGGCGCTGGCACTGCTCGCCGAAGCAGGCGCACCGGTGGAAAATCTTCAGGTCATGGGCGAGGCTGGCGCACAGTTTCACCCCGGCCAGTCCGCCACCCTGCGGCTGGGGCCCAAGACCGTGCTGGCACGCTTCGGCATGCTCCATCCGGCCACGGCCAAGGCGTTCGGCCTCGACGGGCCGGTCGCGGTGGTAGAGCTGTTTCTCGATCGCATTCCGGCAAAGAAGGGCGCCGCAACGTTTGCCCGCAGCCATTTCGCGCCGCCGCCCTTGCAGGCGGTCACCCGCGATTTCGCCTTTCTTGTTGCGGCCGATCTGGCGGCGGGCGATCTGCTGCGCAGCGTGCGCGGGGCGGACAAGACGAATATCGTCGCAGCCTGTGTGTTCGATGATTTCCGTGGCACCGGCGTGCCCGATGGGCACAAGTCGCTGGCCATCGAGGTCACGTTGCAGCCCACCGAAAAGAGCTACGACGAGACGGCGCTCAAAGCGATTGCCGAGCGGATCGTCGCCGCGGCGGCCAAGCTGGGCGCGGTGCTGCGGAGCTGATACAAGCAAGGCTGGGCCTAGGGCCAGAGCAATCGGGGGCACACCAATGCTGGGGATGATTCGACGTCTGGGCCTCGCCTGTATCAGCGCATTCCTGGTGGTCAGCGGATCCAACCCGGCGCGCGCAGCCGAACCAGTGCCGCTGGCGACATTTGGCCACTTGCCGGGGTTTGAGCGCGCAGCTATTTCACCGACCGGCGACCGGATCGCGGTTGTCGGGACGGTGGATGGCGTGCGCCGCCTTATCGTGCTCGATCAGGCAGAGAAGCCGCTGTTGGCTTTGCCGCTGGGCGAAGCGAAGGTACGCGGGGTATATTGGGCCGGAGACGACCGCGTACTCGTCTACAAATCGGACACATCCAATCTTGGCGTCAACTTCACTGCCGATAAAGTAGAACTTTTTTCTATGATTGTGGTGCCAATCAATGGCGAAAAAATGTGGGCGGTATTTGAGCACAATAAGCTGATCACTGGCGGGGTTCGCCGATTTTTGGGTATTCAGGAGCGGGCAGGCCGTTTTTATGGGTATTTTGGCGGCATCACCCTTGATGGCGATTTCCGGTCGGCGCCGTATTTGAGAAACACCAAGCCGGTCCTGTACGAGGTCGATTTGCAGGATCAAAAGACCACGGAAATAGCGCCGCGAAGCGAGGACCAGATCTTTCGGGACTGGGTCTTGGCTGCAAACGGTGCGGTGAGCGCTACGCTCGATTTCGATTCGCGAAGCGGCAGCTGGAACGTGAAAAACGGCACCGGGCAAAGAATCGCCGAGGGCACCAATCCGCTCGGCAAGGTTGATTTGGTCGGGCTCGGCGCGACTGCAGGGACCGCGATCCTGTCCGAAACCGATGCCGAAGGTGGCAGGCACTGGTTCGAAATCCCCTTGGCCGGAGGTGAGCGCAAGGAAATTCTGCCTGACGCTGCGCTGAACGATGTCTACTTCGATCCCGTCACCAACCAGCTCATCGGCTATAAGATCGAAGGGGATGTCCCGGCCTACAGCTTCTTCGATCCCTACCGGCAGAAGGTTGCTGCGGCGATCGTCAAGGCCTTCCCGGAGTTTCAGGCGCATCTCCAAGGCTGGAACGACCGCTTCGATCACTTGCTGGTCATGACTGAAGGTGTTGGCGATGCGCAGACCTGGTGGATGATCGACATCAAGGGCCGCAATTCGCGCGAGATCGGCCATTCCTATCCGATCAAGGCCGCCGATGTCGGGCCGATGCGCATGGTCAAGTATACGGCCGGCGACGGAACCGAAATCGCAGGCGTGCTGACGCTGCCGCCAGCGCGCAAGGCCGCCAAACTGCCGGTCGTGATCTTGCCCCATGGCGGTCCCGGCGCGCGCGACTATCCCGGCTTCGATTGGTGGGCACAGGCGCTGGCCTCGCGCGGCTATGCGGTGCTGCAGCCCAATTTCAGAGGCTCGACCGGCTATAGCGCTGCCTTCCGCCGCGCGGGCTACGGCCAGTGGGGCCGCAAGATGCAAAGCGATGTCTCCGATGGGCTTGCCTGGCTCGTGGCGCAGGGCATCGCCGATCCCAAGCGCGCGTGCATCATGGGGGCGAGCTATGGAGGCTATGCGGCGCTTGCCGGGGTGACGCTGCAACAAGGCCTCTATCGCTGCGCTGTGGCCGTGGCGGGTGTGAGCGACGTGGCCAAATTGGCCAGCACCGACATTCAGGAATCAGGAAATAACGACACGCTGAAGCGCGCGCTCAAGGAAGAACTCGGCGAACGCAAAGACTTGCGCCCGATTTCGCCAATCAACTTCGCCGCGAAAGCCGATGCGCCGATTTTGCTGATCCACGGAAAGGACGACACCGTTGTCGCTTACGCGCAGAGCACCGCCATGGCGGCGGCGCTGCGCACGTCTGGTAAGCCGGTCGAACTGGTGACCTTGCCGGGCGAGGATCATTGGCTCTCGCGCGGCGAGACGCGGCTGGCGATGCTGGAGGCCGCGGTTCGCTTTATCGTGGTCAACAATCCGCCCGATCCCGCGCCATGATGCGCGGCTGATATGAGCGACTTGCTGACCATCAGTTCGGGCGCACTCACCGCCCAGATCAATCCGTTGGGCGCGGAATTGTGGTCGCTCGCCGACCGCCAAGGCCGCGAGTACATGACCGATGCCGATCCGGCGTTCTGGGCTGGCCATGCGCCGCTGCTGTTTCCGGTGGTGGGGTCGCTGACGGAAGACAAGCTGCGGCTGGACGGCGAAGAGTATCCGCTCGCGCGCCACGGCTTTGCGCGGCGCTCGCGCTTTGCGGTGACCGAGCAGGGCGAGAGCTTCGTCCGGTTCCGTCTGACCGACAGCGCCGAGACGCGTGCGGTCTATCCCTTCGTTTTCGCGCTGGACATGGCGTTTTGCCTAGATGGCAGCACGCTGGCGATGGAGGCGAAGGTCTTCAACCCGGGCGACGCGCCGCTGCCGTTCAGCTTTGGCTATCACCCGGCGTTCGCCTGGCCGCTTCCCGGTGGGGCAGAGAAGTCCGCGCACAAACTGGTTTTCGCCGAGCCCGAACCGCAGGATGTGCGCCGCGTGGGCAAAGCCGATGGCCTTCTGCAGCCCGAAGGTGAGCCAACGCCGGTGCAGGGCCGCGAGCTGGCCCTGTCGGAAAGCCTCTTCACCGCCGATGCGCTGATCTGGACCGACCTTGCCAGCCGCGCGCTGTCCTATGGCGCGGACGGCGGCGCATGGCTCGATATCGCGTTCCCGGATACGCCGATGCTGGGCCTGTGGCAGGTGCCCGGCGCGCGCTATATCTGCATTGAGCCATGGGCGGGCCACGCTGACCCGGCGGGCTTCGCAGGCGATTTCCGCGACAAGCCGGGGGTGATGGAGCTTGGGGCAGGGCAGCGTCGCTGCTTCAGGATTGATGTGACGGTGCGGGAGGACGCTTCGTGCATTTATTAGAACGTCCCCGTGGTTCCGGAATTTGCGTCCCCTATCTCCGCATTGTTGGCGCAGCGCTGCTGACCGCGCTCACCTCATGCGAACCTGTTGTGAATGGCATCCCGCGCGCGTGCTACGCCATTGACGAGGCGGCTTATCGCGCCGCGATCGCATCGGGCGCGGCGTCGGGAACCGGAACCGTCAACGAGGCCGGCGTCGCATCTCTCTCCGCATCGGGGACCAAGCATTGCGGACGTTATCGCGGGCTCGGTCCAAAACCGTGTATTCGCCCGGTCGACTTTGTCATCAAGTACACGGTTGCGGACGGGAGCATCCGCTTCGTGCGCGTCCCCGCCGGTGTTGCCCACCGTTTCAATGTAAATGCGCGTCCCACGCCGTGCGAATTGATCATCGACGATGGCGCGAAAAGCTGACTGGATTGTCAGGCCGGTCTGGGCGCGGCATGTGATACCCTGATGGCGCGAGCGATCCATTCCTTGCCAGCCCCCCCTTCGGCAGGCTCAGGCGTGCGGGCGATCCCCATGCCCGTTTGAGTCTCGCCAAACCGGGCAGGATCTTGCCTGCCGCGCCCTCGCTGGATTTGCCCCCCCATCTGGGCTAGGCGCTCTTTCATGACCTCCAACCGCCGCACCTTTGCAATCATCTCGCACCCCGACGCGGGCAAGACCACCTTGACCGAGAAGCTGCTCTTGCAGGGCGGGGCGATCCATCTGGCGGGCGAGGTCAAGGCGCGCGGGCAGGCGCGGCGGGCGCGGTCTGACTGGATGAAGATCGAGCAGCAGCGCGGGATTTCGGTCACTTCGTCGGTGATGACCTTCCAGAAAGACGGCGTGGTGTTCAATCTGCTCGATACACCGGGCCACGAAGACTTTTCGGAAGACACTTACCGCACGCTGACCGCGGTGGATTCCGCGATCATGGTGATCGATGCGGCCAAGGGCATCGAGCCGCAGACACGCAAGCTGTTCGAAGTGTGCCGGATGCGTTCGGTGCCGATCATCACTTTCGTCAACAAGGTGGACCGCGAAGGGCGCAGCGTTTTCGAAACGCTGGACGAAGTGGCCGATGCGCTGGCGCTCGATGTATGCCCGATGTCGTGGCCGGTGGGCATGGGCGGGGTGTTCGAAGGGGTGCTCAACTTTGCCGACAACACCATCGCGCGGCCCGAGGGCGACAGCCGCGAGTTTCTGGGCAAGCGCGATCCTGTCAGCAGCAACGGCGGCAATCTGCCGCCCGAAGTGGTCGATGAAATCGAGCTCGCGCAGGCAGGCTATCCCGAGTTCGATCTTGAGGCCTATCGCCATGGCGACCTGACGCCGGTCTATTTCGGATCGGCGCTCAAAGGGTTTGGGGTGGCCGAGCTGATCGACGCGATTGCGCGCTATGCGCCGCCGCCGCGCCCGCAGCCGAGCAATGGGGGCACGATCGAGACTGACTATCCCGAAGTGACCGGCTTTGTGTTCAAGGTTCAGGCCAATATGGACCCGATGCACCGCGACCGTATCGCGTTCATGCGGATGGTTTCGGGCACGTTCAAGCGGGGGATGAAGCTGGTGCCGTCCGGCCTTGGCAAGGCGATTGCGGTGCATTCGCCGATTCTGTTTTTCGCGCAGGACCGCGAGATCGCGGATTCAGCGGAAGCAGGGGATATCATCGGCATTCCCAATCACGGCACCTTGCGCGTGGGCGATACGCTTTCTGAAAAGAACGAGGTGCGCTTCACCGGCCTGCCCAATTTCGCGCCGGAAATCCTGCGCCGGGTGCAATTGAAAGACCCGACCAAGACCAAGCAATTGCGCAAGGCGCTCGATGATCTCTCCGAAGAGGGGGTGATCCAGGTGTTTTATCCCGAGATCGGCGGGCAGTGGATCGTGGGCGTGGTCGGCCAGTTGCAGCTCGATGTGCTGATCAGCCGGCTGGAGGCCGAGTATAAAGTGGCCGCAGCGCTCGAAATGTCGCCATTTGACACCGCGCGCTGGATCAAAGGGAGCGATGCGGCGGTCAAGGGCTTTGCCGATTTCAACATGTCGAACCTGGCCAAGGACCGCGACGGCGATCCGGTGTTCATGGCGCGCTCGTCGTGGGATGTGGGCTATCAGCAAGAGCGCAATCCCGAGCTGGTGTTTTCGGCGACCAAGGAGCGGTGAGCGCGATGCGGATCGCAGTGACGGGCAGCAATGGCAAGCTGGGCAAGGCGGCAGTGGCGGCCTTGCGCAAGGGCGGGCACCGGGTCACGGGCTTTGACATCGCCGCCTCGACCTATGGCGACGACACTGTGCGGATGGATGGCGCGGATTTCGGCGCGATTATCGCCGCGCTTTGCGCCGATCGACGAGACGCAACCGCTGCTGCCCAACTGGTCTCATGCGCTGGCCAAGCTGCTGGGCGAGACGATGGCCGAGCAGTTCGTGCGCTGGCATCCGGCTAGGACCATTATTTCGCTGCGGTTTTCAAACGCCTATGCCGGGGCCGATTATGGCGCAGAGCCCGCGATCCAGGCCGATCCCGCCAACCGCAAGTGGAACCTGTGGAGCTATATCGATGCTGAGGATGTAGCGCAGGCTTGCTGCTGCGCGCTCGAAGCGCCGCTGACGGGCCACGAAGCGTTCATCATCGCAGCGGCAGACAATGTGGCGGGGCAGCCTTCGCGCAATCTGATGGCGGCGCACTTTTCCGGGGTGCCGCTGGCGGAAACCCTCGTCGGCGAGGCCTCGCTGCTTTCCAGCGCGCGGGCGGGGGAGCGGATCGGGTTCAGTCCAAAATTCTCTTGGCGCAACCGGGTTCTCAGCGCAGCGAGCGGTTAAAACCTGCAAGCCGGTTCTTGCGCGTTGTTCGCTTCTGCGGCAGATAGCGCGTATGAACTTGCTTGGTCCTACCTCCAACACCCTGATCTCCCAGCGGCTGCGGCTGCATTATGTCGATTGGGGCCATGCGGAAAAGCCGCCGCTGCTGCTCATCCATGGCGGACGCGATCATTGCCGCAGCTGGGATTGGACCGCCGAGGCGCTGCGCGACGATTGGCGCATCATCGCGCTCGACCACCGCGGGCATGGCGATAGCGACTGGGCATCGGACGGCAATTACCGGACGATGGATATGGTCTACGATGTGGCGCAACTGGTGCACCAGCTCGGCCTTGCGCCGGTGACGATCGTCTCGCACTCTTGGGGCGCGAATGTGGCGCTGCGCTATGCCGGGCTGTTTCCCGAGGATGTGCGCAAGCTGGTGGCGATCGAGGGCATCTTTCCCACCCCGGAATGGGAGATGCGGATGAAGGATGTGCCCTTTGCCCGCCGGGTGCGCGACTATATCGGCGAAAAGCGCAAGGCGGCGGGACGTTTGCCGCGCCGCTATCCAACGCTGCAAGATGCCTATGCCCGCATGAAGGCGGAAAATCCTTATCTCACCGATGAGCAGGCGCGCCATCTCACCACGCACGGGATCAACCGCAACGAGGACGGATCGTTCACCTGGAAATTCGATCCCTACGTCCATATCGATCACCCCTATGATATCTCGACCGAGCGCAAGCATGAGCTGTGGGAGGCGATCAATTGCCCGACCCTGCTGCTGAACGGCGCTGACTCCTGGGCAGGAAGCCCCGAAGAAGACGGCCGCATCAAGCATTTCCGCAATGGCACGGCGATGGAGTTCGCAAATGCGGGCCACTGGCTGCACCACGACCAGTTCGAGCGGTTCATCGCGGTGCTCCGTGATTTTCTGTGAGGCGGGCAAAGTATCGGTTCGAACGTTGACCCCCGTCACCAGGATGCCTCAAAAATAGGCAGGATGGCGCAGGTGCCCAAGAATCGGGCGCGTAAATGCTTCGGTTTCAGACCTTGATGATACCTAAACGGATGAATCCGGCGCATTACGGATCTGGTAACATTTGGCACATGATTTGCTCTGTCATCCTTGCTGGCGGGCCATTCGGCGCGCAGGCCACAAAAGGGGGCATGCATGAAATTCATCATTGCCATCATCAAGCCATTCAAGCTCGATGAAGTGCGCGAAGCGCTGTCGAGCCTGGGTGTCGCCGGGATGACGGTTTCGGAAGTGAAGGGCTTCGGTCGGCAAAAGGGCCAGACCGAAATCTATCGCGGTGCCGAATATTCAACCAACATGCTGCCCAAAGTGAAGATCGAAATCGCGGCGAGCGACGATCTTGCCCCGCAGATCATCGAAACGATCCAGCAGATCGCCAGCACCGAAGCCATCGGCGATGGCAAGATCTTCGTGCTCGAACTTGCTTCGGCGACACGCATCCGCACTGGCGAAACCGGGGATACCGCGCTGTGACCGGCGCTTGGTCTAACGCATGCCTTAACAGGGGAACTCCTATGATCCGTAAGATGATCGGCGGTCTGGCGGGCATCGGCCTGACGCTGGGCACCGCCACGACTGCGTTCGCGCAGGCTGCCATGGTGAAAGCGCCTGATGTCGCGACGCAGGCCACGATGGTCAACAAGGGCGATACCACGTGGATGCTGGTATCCTCGGTGCTCGTGCTGATGATGAGCGTGCCCGGCCTCGCGCTGTTTTATGGCGGTCTTGTCCGCACCAAGAACATGCTTTCCGTGCTCATGCAGGTGTTCATGATCGTGTCGATCACCGGCCTGCTCTGGGCGACGTATGGTTATTCGCTGGCCTTCACCGGCGGCTCGCCGTTCATCGGCGGTTTCAGCAAAGTGATGATGGCGGGCGTCACCAGCGGAACTTACTCGGCGACGTTCTCTAACAACGTCTATATTCCCGAATTGTCCTACTTCGTGTTCCAGATGACGTTCGCCATGATCACCCCGGCGCTGTTCATCGGGGCGTTCGCAGAACGGATCAAGTTCACCCCGCTGATGGTATTCACCGTGCTGTGGTCGACCTTCGCCTATTATCCGATCGCGCACATGGTGTGGTATTGGGCAGGCCCAGACTTCCTCTCCAGCCAGCCGGGCGATTGGGGTTATCTCTACGGCAAGGGCGCGCTGGACTTTGCAGGCGGCACCGTCGTTCATATCAACGCCGGTATCGCTGGCCTCGTCGGTTGCCTCGTGATCGGTCCGCGTCTTGGCTTCGGCAAAGAAGCAACCCCGCCGCATTCGCTGGTGATGACCATGATTGGCGCCTCGCTGCTGTGGGTGGGCTGGTTCGGTTTCAACGCGGGTTCGAACCTTGAATCGAATGGCGTTGCTGCGGTTGCCTTCGTCAACACGATGTTGGCGACCTGCGCTGCGGCAGTCAGCTGGGCGGTGATCGAGCAGATCGTTCACAAGAAGCCTTCGATGCTCGGTGCAGCGTCTGGCGCGGTGGCTGGTCTGGTGGCCATCACGCCGGCGTCGGGGCTCGGCGCGCCGATGACCTCGATCGTTCTTGGCCTGATCGTCTCGCCAATCTGCTACTTCTTCGTCACCACGGTCAAAGCCAAGTTCAAGTACGATGATACGCTAGACGTCTTCGGCATCCACTGCATTGGCGGGATCACCGGCGCTCTGGCCACTGCCGTGGTCGCCGCGCCGAACCTGGGCGGGCAGGGCTACTTTGATTACACCGTATTCCCAGCGGTGGCGATCGCTCCCGAGGCCTACAGCATTTCCGGCCAGCTGATGATCCAGCTTCAGGCGGTCGGCGTGACCCTGGCGTGGTCGGGCATCGTCACCTTTGTGCTCCTGTTCGTTCTCGACAAGATCATGGGCCTGCGTCCCAGCGAGGAAGTCGAACGCGAAGGGCTCGACATCAACGAGCACGGTGAGCGCGCTTACAACTACTGATTTCTCCAGCTTGGCGGGGCTGCAGGGGGCGATCCTCTCCCTCGAACCCCTTCTACCCCGCCAGACCATGTTCCTCCTGCGAACAGACTAAGGCCGGAAGCGTGAACGCGCTTCCGGCCCTTTTTTTGTGGCTGGGACCCTGGTTAACCTTCCCATAACGCCCCTGTGCTAGTTCTGCTCCATTCCCCAGATTGCGCCGGGAAGGTTGATCGTTTGGCATTGTACAAGTCGCGAGAGATGGTGGTTCCGGCAGCGCAGCCAAGCGCCTTGCCCCAGCGCGCGCCTCAAGCTGAAGCGGCTGCCTTGTGCTATGCCTTTGAAGATATCGG
>NZ_CAMBTS010000026.1 GCF_945870625.1 Novosphingobium sp. Chol11
GTACGCGCGAATTCACCTCGATCGAACAAGCCGCAGCATCGCCTTTGGCTGAGGCGATGTTTGGTCTGGGCGATGTGACCGGGGTTTTTTACGGGCGTGACTTCATCTCCGTGACCATCGCGCCGGGGGCGCAATGGAGCGACAACAAGCCGCAAGTGCTGTCGTTGTTGCTCGATCATTTCACAGCGCAGGCACCGCTCTTTATCGCACAAAGCGCAGACTTTGCGGTTCCCGCCGAAGACGATGACGCGATGATCGGCGATGATCCCGCCGATGCGGACATTGTCGACCAGATCAAAGACTTGATCGAAACCCGGGTGCGGCCTGCAGTGGCCAATGATGGCGGCGACATCATCTATCGCGGTTTTCGTGAAGGGGTGGTTTATCTGAAGATGCAGGGCGCTTGCTCCGGTTGCCCCTCGTCCACCGCCACGCTGAAACAAGGCATCGAATCGCTGCTGCGCCACTATGTGCCGGAAGTGCAGGAAGTGCGCGCGGCCTGATACGCCGCCTGATTCGCCGCATGGTCCGCCACCGGGCTCAATCGCAAATGCGGCCTGCCCGTGCTTGAAAGAAGGCAAATCCATCGTGCCCCAGCCTGAAAATGCCCTGCCGCTCGATGATGCCGCGCTCGATCGGATATTCCGCACCGCGCGCAGCTATAATGGTTATCTCGATCAGCCGGTCAGCGAAGCCCAACTCCACGCGATCTGGGATCTGATGAAGATGGGGCCGACTTCGGCCAACCAGATGCCGGCGCGGCTGATTTGGTGCGTTTCGGCAGAGGCGAAAGAAAAGCTCGCCGTTTGCAGCAGCAGCACCAATGCCGACAAGATCCGGAACGCCCCGGTCAGCGTCGTCATCGGCATGGATCTTGATTTCCATGAGCAACTGCCGTGGCTCTTTCCGCATGCCGATGCGCGGGCGTGGTTCGCAAACGAAGCGCTGCGGGAAACCTCGGCGATGCGCAATTCGGCGCTGCAAGGTGCCTATTTCATCATCGCCGCGCGCGCACTCGGGCTGGATACCGGGCCGATGTCGGGCTTTGACAATGCCGCCGTCGATGCCGCATTCTTCGGCGATACGCCGCGTGTGAAATCAAACTTCATTGCCACGCTTGGGTATGGCGACCCGGCAACGATTTTCGGGCGCAGCCCCCGCCCTGATTTCGCCACCTTCAATACGTTGGCCTGAAGCGCCTTCATCGTGCGCTTGCTGGTCATAGACTGCGCCACCGAGGCCTGTTCGGTGGCGCTGTTTGACGGTGGACTGCTGATCGGCGGCACGTTTGCGATGCTCGGGCGGGGGCATGCCGAACGCTTGATCCCGATGATCGAAGCGCTACCCGGCCATGGTCGCTCGCGGCGGATCGCAGTAGATGCAGGGCCAGGAAGCTTTACCGGCATCCGCGTTGGCTTGGCCGCTGCGCGCGCGCTGGCGCTGGCATGGGACGCGGCGGTCGAAGGATATTCAAGCCTCGCACTGGTTGCGGCGATGGCACGCGCGCAGCATCCGGGCCAGGCGATCGATGCGGTGATGACCGGCGGCCACGGCGAATGGTTTTTTCAGGCGTTCGATGCGGATGGAGCGGCCTTGGCCCCTTCGGCCTCGTGTTCCCCCGAGGCGGCGGCGGCGATGTCGCGGGCACCGGTCGTCGCCGGGAGCCAGGCTGCGGCGCTTGCTGCGCTGCGCGGTGGCGGCGTTGAGCCACTCCCGCTCTGGCCCGATGCACGCGCGCTGGGCGCGCTCCCGGCCGCCGCGCTGCTCCCTGATCCGATTGCCGCCTATGGCCGCGCACCCGATGCGCAAGTGCCGCGCACCAGCGCCTCCTGCAATCAATGACGGGTGTCCCGCCTGAAATGCAGGACGATCTCGACCGGATCATGAGGGTGATGGAGTGCGCTTTCTTGCCGCACTACGGCGAGGCTTGGAACCGCCGCCAAGTTTCGGACTCGCTTGTTCTGACCAGCAGTCGCTATTGTCTGATTACCCCCGATGGTTTGTTTCGCCCGGCTGACGGCGAGGTAACGGCGGGCTTTACTCTTTCGCGCGGTTTGTTCGACGAAGAAGAACTCCTGCTGTTTGCGATTGCGCCGGCCTATCGCGGGCAAGGTCTCGGCCGCAAGCTGCTATGCCACTGTATAGAGCAAGCACGCGCGCGCGGCGTTCGAAGAATGTTTCTCGAGATGCGCAAGGACAATCCTGCGGGTGCGCTTTACGCCTCGCTAGGTTTTCGGATCGTGGGGGTCCGTCCGCAATACTACCGATTGTCGGGCGGTGAGCGGCTTGACGCGATTAGTCAGGAACTTGTGCTCGTTTGATGAACGATGAATTTTAAAGGTGCGATAATTTGGTTAAAATTTGTAAATTCGCCAACTTTATGCACAACTCTCGGTTGTTTTCAGGATTTTTGGGCTTATGAATAAGGTTCACGCCTCAATGCAAACATTGTCCCGTTGGATAGTTTGCAAGCCAGAGATGTGGTTCAACAAAAGAAGGTCGGTTCGCAATGAGTGAGATTGAAAACGATATGCGGGAGACGCTGATCACGCTGGCAGCAGACATTGTTGCTGCGCATGTCAGCAACAACAGCGTGGCAGTCAGTGATTTGCCAGTGCTCATTTCCAACGTATACGGCGCGCTTGCCGGATTGAGCCCGGGCCAGCCGGTTGCCGAACCGTTGCCTGAGCCTGCAGTCTCGGTCCGTTCTTCGATCAAGAACGACCATATCGTCTGCCTTGAAGATGGCAAAAAGCTCAAGATGCTGAAGCGTCACCTGATGACTCGGTATAACATGACGCCGGATCAGTATCGTACGCGCTGGAATCTTCCTTCCGACTATCCCATGGTTGCGCCGGCCTATGCCGAAAAGCGCCGTGAGCTCGCCAAGAAGATCGGCCTTGGTCGCAAGCCCGCCCCGAAGCGCGGCCGCCCGGCTAAAACTGCCGCGTGATGCGCGTCTGAGGACGAGAGGAAAACGGCCCGGCCAGCACGCCGGGCCGTTTTCGTATCGGTTGGCGCGCCGACGTGTGCCGCGCTTGGCAAACATCGCCCCGACATTCGTTGCTCAAACCGTTTTGCACAAGTCGTTTCGGCCAAATCCTTCCGGCAAGATCGTTCCGGTTGAAGATTTGGCGCAGTGGCTTATGATCGCGCATTCCATTGTTGAGAGTGGCAGGCGGTGCAGCAACCCATCGATATCGAGGCGCTTTGCGCCGAGCGCGGCCTGAGAATCACCGATCAACGGCGCGTGATCGCGCGGGTGCTCTCAGAAAGCGATGACCATCCTGATGTCGAAAAGCTGCACGAGCGCGCCGCCGCGCGTGATCCGCGCATTTCGATCGCGACGGTTTACCGGACTGTGCGCCTGTTTGAAGAGGCGGGCATTCTTGATCGCCACGATTTCGGCGATGGCCGCGCGCGCTATGAGGCTACGCCCGAGGCGCATCACGACCACCTGATCGATGTCGAAACCGGCAAGGTCATTGAATTTGTCGATCCCGAACTGGAAGCTTTGCAGCGGCAGATTGCCGAACGGCTTGGCTATCGGCTCGTCGATCACCGGATGGAGCTTTATGGCGTCAAGCTTGATCGCAAGGCGTAATGCCCGCCGCAAGGTAGGGCCGGAACGCGGTGCTCCGATCTCGTGGATGGGATGGAGCCGCATCTTTCTGCGCCTGCTTTGCCTCGCGCTTTCGCTGCTGGTGTGCGTGCCATTGCATCTGGCCTATCGCAAGATCCACTATGGCTCGCCCTTCCCGCGCCTGTTCCTCCTGCTGGCGGCGCGATCGGTCGGCGCGCGCGTGCGCGTCCACGGCGTGCCGCTGCGGCGCGATGTGTTCTATATCTCCAACCATCTGGGTTGGGTCGATATCCTCGCGCTGGGCGGCGCGAGCGGCACTGCGTTTGTTTCGGCCGCTGAGATTGGCGAGGCACCAATCGTGGGCTGGCTGGCGCGGATGAACCGAACCGTATTCATTACCCGCGAAGACCGCATGGGCGTCGCCGACCAGATCAACCGGCTGCGCGAAGCCTTGGCAGACAACTGGTCGATCACCGTTTTTCCTGAGGGCACCTGCACCGACGGCCAATCGCTGCTGCCCTTCAAAACGCCCATCCTGCGCGTGCTCGAACCGCCGCCGCCGGGCGTGCTGGTGCAGCCGGTGGTGCTTGATTATGGACGCGTGGCCGAATGGATCGGCTGGATCGGCACCGAATCAGGCATGGACAACGGCAAGCGTGTGCTCGCGCGGCGCGGCTCGTTCCGGCTGGAGGTGCATTTCCTCGAACCGTTCGATCCGCGCGACTTTCTGGGCCGCAAAGCCATCGCCGCCGAAGCGCGCAGCCGGATCGAGCCCGCCATCGAAGCCGCGCTGGGCAAGCCGCTGCGCCCCTTCGGCCACGACGCCGGCTCGGTACGCTATGTGGCGAAGACCGCGGATGCGGCCTGAGCAGGGACGAAGCTAGTCAGGCCGAGTGCTGGATAAACCAGCGTCACGTGCTGGTCAGATGAAAAGGGAGCACTTTTCGGACTAGCTCTCTCTCGGCCAGTCTCCCTCCGGCCAGTCGCGGGCGGTGTGGATGACCCGCAAGATCGAGACGGCTTGGTCGGCGTCGGTCATGGCATAAGCGATGATGTAAGGCAGGCGGCGCACGGACTTTTCGTAAATGCCTGCTACGCGGCCAGGGCGGCCAGTGGCGAAGGTGCCCAGCGCGTTGCCTGCTTCGCGAATAGCGGCCGCGACGCGCTGCGCTGAGTCCAGATTATTTCGTGCGATATGTTCTGCCTGAGCAATGATGTCTGCAAGCGCAGACCGGGTCCATTCGACCCGGCGCATTATCCTTGCGCAGTTGCGATGCGCGCAATCGCGGCGTCCAGTTCAGCCATTGCGGCATCATGCGGCAACACGCGCCCCGCCGCGACATCGGCAAGACCTTGCTCAATCCCCTCGATGATGGATAGCTCGCGCTCGACATAAGCGGCGACCGCCTCGGCGGCGAGGTAGGAGCGGCTGCGGCGGGTGCTGGCGGCGATGCGCGAGAGCCGTTCGTGAACTTCGAGCGGCAAGCGCATGGTCATCGTGGTGGTGGTCATATTGAATCCTGTACTTCTTTGTACACAAGCTAACACGATTGATCCAGCCGTGAAAGCGAGCTTGCCCGGCGCTGCTCTTGCAAGGCCTTGCGCCAAAAGGATGCGGGCCCCTTCATTCCCCCACGATTCTGGCGTATGAGGCGCGGCTTATGGCCGCATCCCCTCCCCCCCGCACCTTCCATGTCAAAAGCTTTGGCTGCCAGATGAACGTCTATGACGGCGAGCGCATGGCCGAACTGTTGACCGCGCGCGGGATGACGGCCGCGAGCGAACGCGCCGAGGCCGATCTGGTGGTGCTGAACACGTGCCATATCCGCGAGCGGGCGACCGAGAAGGTTTATTCCGACATCGGCCGGATCGTGAAAGAAGGACAGCGGAAAGACGGCGCCGCGCCGGTGATCGCCGTGGCGGGCTGCGTGGCGCAGGCCGAGGGCGCCGAGATCATGGCGCGCGCGCCCTCGGTGCGCGTGGTGGTTGGCCCGCAATCCTATCACCGCTTGCCCGAAATGGTGGCGCAGGCCGCCGCCGGGGGCCGCGCGATGGAAACCGACATGCCCGCCGAGGCCAAGTTTGCCGCGCTGCCCGGGCGGCGCAAGGTGGGGGCTTCGGCGTTCCTGACGGTGCAGGAAGGCTGCGACAAGTTCTGCACGTATTGTGTGGTGCCATATACGCGCGGGGCCGAGCTATCGCGGCCCTATGCCGATCTGGTGAGAGAGGCACACCAACTGGTCGAAGGCGGTGCGTGCGAGATCACCTTGTTGGGGCAGAACGTTAATGCCTGGCACGGCGAAAACGGCCGGGGCCGCCCGGCAGGGCTGGCGGCGTTGATGGACGAACTGGCCTTGATCCCGGAGCTGGCGCGGATCCGCTATACCACCAGCCACCCCGCCGACATGGATGAGGCGCTGATCGCCGCACATGGAAGCAACCGCAAGCTGATGCCGTTTTTCCATCTTCCGGTGCAATCGGGCAGCGACCGTGTGCTCAAGGCGATGAACCGCAGCCACACTGTGGAAAGCTATCTGCGGCTGCTGGAGCGGGTGCGTGCGGTGCGTCCTGATATTGCGCTATCGGGCGATTTCATTGTCGGTTTTCCCGGCGAAACCGAGGCCGAATTTGAGGACACACTGCGCCTGATCGAAGCAGTCGGCTATGCGCAGGCATTCAGCTTCATGTATTCCGCGCGGCCCGGAACCCCGGCGGCGGCGATGGACGGACAAGTGCCCGCAGCGGTGATGGAAGAGCGCCTGCAACGGCTGCAAGCCGCGCTTCAGCGCAGCAGCCTGGCGTTCAATCAGGCCAGCATCGGCAAGCGGTGCACCGTCCTGGTCGAGCGCAAGGGCCGCCGTGACGGGCAGTGGCTGGGCAAATCGCCCTGGCTGCAGTCGGTCCATTTTTCCGGCGAGGCGGCACTCGGCGAGTTGGTCGAGGTCGATCTGATCGACGCGGGGCCAAACTCGCTATCGGGCCAGTTGGCGACGCAGCAGATCACCTAAGACCAACAGCGCCGTGCCGACGGCGCATCACAAATGGCGGCGATGCCACTGACGGCGAAGCCGCTGCAGATCGCGGCGGTCCTCGCGTAGTTCGCGCAGCGCAAGGCGCTCCTGGCGGACATTGCCGGTGCGCCGGGCATATTGAAGGCGGGCCAGATCCTGCCGGATTTCGGCGCGTTCGCGGTGAATGGCATAAGGACGTGCCTGCGCCATTGCGGGCATCAGGGTTGCGGCAGCAAGTGTGGCGATCAAAATCAGCTTTCGCATAAGTCTGCTCCTTCGAAGGGCGATTCGCAGGCCCTGAGCCAAGAACTACGATCTCAACGCTGAATAGTTTGCGAACCGCAGCTTCATCGCCATGCAAGCGTTGTCGCAAGGCGTTACACTTGCGCGGCTGCGCCACACAGCGCCGCAAATCGTCATGCCATGCACGATTTGCGGGTCATCTGTCTTGCGCCTGTCGCATCGCGGCCTAATCTGGCGCAGTTAAATCTGAAAGGAGCGCATGGCCCGCAAATTTACCCGCTCGCACGACGAGACATCACGCGAATCTGGCCGAAATGGTGGCCGCGAATCTGGCCGCGCGAAGGGCAAGGAGCGCACCGAGCAGCGGCCGGATATCCAGCGCCGCGCACGGATCGATGTGGAGTTTGACGAGCAAACGGTGCTGGGTGCGCTGTTTGGCCAGTTTGACACCAATCTGGTGCTGATCGAAAACCGTCTGGGCGTGTATATCTCGGCGCGCGGCAACCGCGCCATGATCGAAGGCCCCGATGATGCGGTGGCGCGCGCGCGCGATGTTCTGAAAGGCATGCACCAGCGGCTGCTGGCGGGCCATGAGATCGATGCCGGCGCGATCGAGGCGTTGATCGTGATGTCGAACGAACCGACGCTTGAAGGGATCATCACCGGCGCACCCCAAGGCGCGCCGCCGATCATGATCCGCACCCGCAAGAAAACCATCGTCCCCCGTTCGGCCACGCAGATCGAATATATGCGCGCGCTGATCCGCGATGATCTGATTTTCGCGCTCGGCCCAGCGGGCACGGGCAAGACCTATCTCGCAGTCGCACAGGCGGTCGCGCAACTGATCAACGGCAGCGTGCAACGGCTAATCCTGTCGCGCCCGGCGGTGGAAGCGGGCGAACGGCTGGGTTTCCTGCCCGGCGACATGAAGGAGAAGGTCGATCCTTATCTGCGCCCGCTCTACGATGCGCTCTATGATTGCATGCCGCCCGAACAGGTGGAGCGGCGGCTGGCCTCGGGCGAGATCGAGATCGCGCCAATCGCGTTCATGCGCGGGCGCACCTTGGCCGACGCGTTCGTGATCCTCGATGAAGCGCAGAATACCACGCCGGGGCAGATGAAGATGTTCCTCACCCGCTTTGGCCAGAACAGCCGGATGGTGGTGTGCGGCGATCCCCGGCAGGTCGATCTGCCCGGCGGCCCCGCCGCCAGCGGCCTGGCCGATGCAGTCACCCGGCTGGAAGGGGTGGCGGGCATCGGCACGGTGCGCTTCACCGTGGCCGACGTGGTGCGCCATCCGATCGTCGGGCGGATCGTCGAGGCTTATGAAGGCAACGAACCGTGAGCATCCATGACCGCCCCCACGTTTGATCTCGATATCGATCCGGTGTGGGGCGATGCCACCGATTGGGAGGCGCTGACTCACCGCGCCGCCGAGGCCGCCGGGCAGGTTGCGCCAGAGCTGGCGCACGAACACCTGCTCGCTAGCTTGGTCATGGCCGATGATGACGAGGTGCAAGCGCTGAACCGGCAATGGCGCGCCAAGGATCAGCCGACCAATGTTCTGTCGTTTCCGATGCTGGGCCGCGCCGAGGTGCTCGCCGCGGCGGCCAACCCGGATGCGCCGGGCATGCTCGGCGATCTGATCCTGGCGCATGGGGTCTGCGCGCGCGAGGCGGAGGCCAAGGGCATCCCGATCGCCGCGCATACCGCGCATCTGGTGATCCACGGCCTGCTCCATCTGGCAGGATACGATCACGAAACCGGCGATGCCCAAGCCGCCGAAATGGAGGCGCTTGAAACGAAGGCGCTTGCGTTAATGGGGCTCCCCGACCCATATGCGGATTTTGAATAGCAAAGGAGCAATGCACAGTGCCTGAGCCAGGCGGCTCCGGCGGCGAAAGCCGTACGGGCGAAAGCGACAGTAGAAGCGCCCTATGGCGCACGATCAGGACATTCTTTCGCGGTCCTGACCATGATCAATCGCTGCGTGCGGCGATTGAAGAAGCGATCGAGGAGCATGAAGGCGAGCCGGGCAACCACTCCGGGGCCAATGGCGATCTGATGCCGATCGAGCGTCAGATGCTCAAGAATCTGCTCCATTTCAGCGAGCACGACGCCGACGACATTGCCATCCCGCGCGGCGAGATCGTGGCGGTGCCTGCCGCCGCGACGTTCGAGGAGCTGGTCGGCGCGTTTGCCCAGCATGGCCACAGCCGCTTGCCCGTCTTTGCCGATTCGCTGGATGAAGTAGTCGGCATGATTCACATCAAGGACCTGTTTCCGATCGTGGCGGGCATGGCGCTGGCTGGAAAGACCGCGCCCAAAGACTGGTCCGGCTTGATGCGCCAACCGCTTTTCGTGCCGCAGGCGCGCAGCGCGCTCGATGTGCTGGCCGATATGCGCGCCAGCCGCACCCATCTGGCGGTGGTCATCGACGAATATTCGGGCACCGACGGGATCATCACGATCGAGGATCTGGTCGAGGAAATCGTCGGCGAGATCGAGGATGAACACGACGACGCGCCCGAGGCGATGCTGCGGCAGACCGATGCGCGGACCTGGGAAGCCGATGCCCGCGCCGAACTCGACGATGTCGGCGAGACAATCGACCCTCGGCTCGCGCTGATCGAGGAAGATGTCGACACACTGGGCGGACTTGCGGTCGTGCTCGCTGGCGAGGTGCCCCCGGTTGGCCGCATTCTTGACCACGAGAGCGGCTGGCGCATCGAAGTCGTGGCCGGCGATGAACGGCGGCTCACGCGTTTGCGCCTTCACGCCCCGCATGCTGCTGATAGATTGGAAGGGTAGCCCCTACCCATGATGCTAAACCCATGATCCGCAGGCTCCCCCCCCTCCGTTCGCTCGAAGCCTTCATCCGCGTGGTGCGCTCAGGCTCGGCCAAGACCGCAGCTGCCGAGCTGGCGCTGAGTCCTTCCGCGCTCTCGCGGCGGCTGGCTGCGCTTGAAGATTTCATGAGCAAGCCGATGTTCGAGCGCAAACACCAGCTGCTCAAACTGACCGAGGACGGGCAGGCGCTTTATGACACGGTCTCGCCGCTGATCGACGAAATGGCGGACCGCATCGACCGCCTGATCGATACCAGCAAAGTCATGCGGCTGCGTCTGGGCGTGCTGCCGCTGTTCGGCAGCCAGCGACTGTTCCCCCGGCTGGGCGAACTGCGCCGTCTGCATCCGCAATTGCACATCGACATCGATTCTTCCGCCGCCGCCGAGACCAAGCTGGGCGATACGATCGACGCTGCGATCATCCTGTCCGAAGGCCCCGACGCCGCGCTTCATTCGGTGCGGCTGGATCACAACCGGGTTCATGCGATCACGTCCAAGGAATTGGCCGCAGATCTGGGCGAACGGCCCGATCTGGCGCTGCTCAACAAGCAGACGTTTCTTATCCATAACGATCTGCCGATGAGCTTTGAGGCATGGAAGCGCACGCTGCACCTTGAGGCGCTGCAGCCCGCCGCGATCGACCATTTCGATTCGGGCCAGTTGCTTCTCGAAGCCGCCGCGCAAGGGCTGGGCATCGCGATCATGCACGACGATCATTTCATCCGCAGCCACGATTCGCGGCTTGCGCGGGTGTTCAATGTCGATGTCGACAGCCCTTACAGTTACTGGTTCGTTTGCCGCCCTCGCGCGCTGCAATCGCGACCGGTGCGCCTGTTCCACGATTGGATGATAAAGGCGGGCTTGTGAGCGGGACACTGAGCAGGCCTCCCAGCGGGGCAGCCGCCATGCGCGATGCGCTCGCGGTCAAGATCCATTGCCCGATCGCGCCCGCCACGCTGGCCGCACTGCTTGCAGGAGACGCTGCCGCGCTTGGCGCAGACCCTTCTGCCGCTGCTCTGATGAACTTGCTGCGCGCAGGCACTCCGCTTGGCGATTTCGGACTCTATCACGGCGTGGTCGAAATCGCGCCGGGCTGGGAACACTTCACTCCTGCCCCCGGGGCCAACCCGACTTTGGGAACCGCAGACACCGTCAGCCTCTCCCCCACTGTCATCCTCACCACGTATGCCTCCGCCGATGCGGATATCGACAGTGCGCTGACCGCGCTGATGGCGGCGCACCCATGGGAGGTGCCAGTGATCGAAGTGCAGCACACCCGGCTGCTGGTGCGCGGCTAACGCTGCCCCATTCGGCACCTGCGCTAGTGCAGCCCCAGACTTCGTGATATCTTAAGGGCAAATGTGGAGGGACTCAGCGATGCGCGTTCTTTGGCTGGCAGCATTATCCGGTTTGGTTTTGGCAGGGGCAGCGCATGCTTCCGGCGGCGGCGGGGGAGGCGGCAGCATGCCGCAATCGCCGAGCACAAGCGCGCCGCAATACGATCCAGCGGCCGAATACCGCGCCGGGGTGGCCGCGCTCGAAGCCAAGGATTACAAGAAAGCCAAAACCTCGTTCGACCATGTGCTTTCGGTCACAGCCATTGATGCCAATGTGCATTATCTGGCGGGCATGTCGCGCACTGGCCTTGGCGACCTTAAAGGCGCGCGCAAATTCTACGCGAGGGCGGCCAAGCTCGACAGCACGATGATCGCCGCCTGGCGCGATCTGGGGCTGACTGATGCAGGCCTTGGCAACGCCGCCAAAGCGCAAGAAACATTGGCCGCGATCCGCGGCCAGCGCACCACTTGCGCTGAAACCTGCGCGAACGCCGCCGATCTCAAAGCAGCGGATGAAGCCGTGGCTGCGGCAATCGCCAGCATCCCGGTTCCGCCCGCCAAGGATGCCAAGCCGATGAGCATGGCTGTCCCGCCCGCCAGCTTGCTGTTTGCCTCGGCTAGCTTTGGCGATGGTCAGTATCTCGCCGCTGTCGCGCTGATCAACGAGCGGCGCTATGAAGACGCGATCGCCGCGCTCAAGTCGGCGCAGCGGGTATTCGGCGCGCATCCCGATATCCTCACCTATCTGGGTTTTTCCAACCGCAAGCTGGGCCGCTACGAGGCGGCTGAAAGCTATTACCGCGCGGCGCTTGCGGCGGCCCCCGGTCACCGCGGCGCGACCGAGTATTTCGGCGAGCTGATGGTCGAGCGCCGCGATATGAAAGGCGCGCAGCGGATGCTTGCGGCGCTCGATGCGCAGTGCCGGTTTGGCTGCACCGAGGCGGAGGAGCTACGCGGATGGATCGCCGCTGGGCATTCGCCGCACTCGCTTTAAGCACGGCATCCGCAGCGGCGGCCCCGGTCGCCGCGCCGCTGCTGCGCGAAATACGCTGGATCGCGGCAGATACCCCGCGCGCCGAGCTGGTCCGTGTGCTGACCGCCCAGCCCGCCGAATGCCTCGCGCCGCCAGCGGATGCGGCGAGCGCTGATCAAGTTGCGGTCGGCCGCGCGATGTTTGCCGCCCCGCTGCTGCTTGGCGGGCAAGCCGCGCGCGCGGGTCTTTCGTGCGCGGCCTGCCATGTCAGCGGGCGAGGGAACCCGCATTTCGTCTTCCCCGGCGTTTCGGGCGCGCCCGGCACTGCCGATGTCACCAGTTCGCTGTTCAGCACCAGGCGCGGCGACGGGATCGCCAACCCTCGGCCCATCCCCGATCTGGCCGCCGACCCGCCCAAAATCAGCCGCGATCCTGCCAGCCCTGCGCTGCGCACCTTCATCCGGGGGCTGATCGTGGAGGAATTCGACGGTCTCGAACCGCCCCCGCGCATCCTCGATGGCCTGGCGGCCTATGTCCGCGCGCTGCGCAGCGATTGCAGTGCCCTCGCCCAGCGCACGTCAGAGGGCGAACTGGGCGACGCCGCAGCCGCGGTGTTGGCTGCGCGCACCGCGCTCGGCGAGGGTGACGCCGCTGCGGCGCGCTTGCTGCTCAGCGCGGCGCGATCCGCGCTCGGGCGGATCGACGAACGTTTTGCAGGCCGCCCCGCCATCGCGCGCCTGCTCGCGCGCCGCGATGGCGAGCTTCGGCGCCTGCAGGCAGACTTAGCAGGCGGCAAGTCGGCAAGCGCGGCGCTGACTCGCTGGACCAAAGACACAACCCGCGACGCCGCCGCGCTGCGCGCCGCCGAGCCGGGCTCGCTCTACGCGCCAGCATCGCTCGAACGCGCGTTGGTGGCAGCGGGCGGCGAGGCTGCGGCAAACGAGCCGAGCACCGGCTGATGACGGGGCTATAGCCAAGGCGATCCACACTAGTTAACCCCTGACCTAGCAGTGGGGAAATGCTGGCCCGATGAGCGATGGCAACATCTTGACCAAGACGGGTGGCGCTGGCCTTGCCACCCGCCCCATCGAACCCCATGCGGGCGAAAGCACCGACGATCACACCTGCGAAAGTTGGTGCCTCAATTGCGGAACGGCGCTTGTCCGCAGCCAGTGCCATGGATGTGGGCAAGCGCCGAGCAGGCGGGCTCTGCGGCCTTGCGTCGCACACCAAATCGGCTGGCCTTGCGCGCCGATCCCGGCACGACAAAAAAAGAAGTGTCGAGTCCGTTAGCGATCCGTTAACCATGTCCCATGCTTCGCTCGTTCGGCACGATTCCGGTTTCGCTTGGCGCTTTGCTGGCGCTGTGCGGATGCGGCGTGCTGGCCCATGCCTCGCTGGCCGAAAAGCAAGCCCCCCAGGCGAGCGATCCGGCGCCTGTCCTTGCCTTTGCTGCGCCTGTCCCGCCCTCGGTTTGCGGTCCTGACCCCGTCAAGAGCCGGCCCGCTACGCCGCTCTCGCCAGGCGAGGCGCTGAACCGGGGTGTGCTGATCGTCGTCAGCATCCCGACACAGAAACTGTTCGTGTTCAAAGATGGCATCCCCTGGGGCTCGACCAGCGTTTCGACCGGCCGCGCCGGACATGGCACACCGGCCGGCGTGTTCCCGATTTTGCAGAAGCATGTGCGCCACCGCTCCAATCTCTATAACAACGCGTCGATGCCTTATATGCAGCGCCTCACCTGGAGCGGCGTGGCGCTCCATGCCGGGCACGTTACCGGCCGTCCGGCATCGCACGGCTGCATCCGCATGCCGTGGGGCTTTGCCCGCAACCTCTATGCCCTGACCCGCCCGGCATCGACTTCCGTGCTGATCGTGCGCAAGCCGCTGCAATATGCCGAAGAAGCGCGCTCCATCGTGACCGGCGTCCCTCGCCCGCAACAGGCCTACGCCCAGCAGACGCGCCCTGCGCCCGCACCGTTGACCGGCCTCGCCAATGACACGTCGGCCTCCGGCGGCCCGACGCAGACGATCCAGCTTGCCGCCACGCCCAGCCCGCAAGAGGCCGATGTGCTATGGCAAGAGCTTGAGCAGCGCGAACCCGAATTGCAGGACCTGAACCCGGTGATCATCCCGGCCACGGTCTGCGCCGCACGCGTTTACCGCCTGCGCGCCTCCGGGGCAGAAGCCCACGCGCTCTGCGGCCGGTTGCTGGCGCGGGGCGTGGCATGCATGCGGGTCTATAGCTAGCCGCGCAGCACCGCTATATGCTCGGGCCCGATCCCGCAGCAGCCACCCAAAATGCTCGCCCCGGCCTCTGCCCAGGCGTGGGCGAATGCGGCATAGCCAGCAGGGGTGAGGTCTGCGCGGATCGGGCAAAGCGCGGTGTTCGCTTCGGCCTCGGCGCTCATCGGCGGAAACGCATTGGCATAGACGCCAAGCCTCATCGCGCTTCCCTCCAGCATGCTGCGCGCTTCACGCAGCGCAGCCTCCATCACTTCGGGCTGGCTGCAATTGAACAGCAGCGCCTCTGCGCCCAGCCGCATGGCCAGCAGCGCCGCATCGCGCACCGGCTCGCCCGAGCGCAGTTGCGGCGGCGCATCGGCCACTTCATCCTGCAAGGTAAACGACAGCCAGAGCGGCTTTCCTGAAGGCGCGACCAGTTCGGCCACCAGTTCGGCTTCGGCAAGGGTCGAGAGCGTCTCTGCCTGCCAATGATCGATCGATGGCGCAAGACCGGCGATAAGGACGCCGAGCACCTGCCGCGCCCGCTCCAGATCGACCAGATCGGGGCGATAGGAGCCGCACACCGGCGGCAGCGAACCGGCCACGCGGACCGGGCGGCCAGCCCCATCCGCCGCATCGCGCGCCAGCTTCCCGGCCAGCGTGGCCAGCGCAAGACCGCTTTGCACAAACCGCTCCTCGCCGATATGAAATGGCACTACGGCATAAGTATTGGTGGTGATCACATCGGCCCCGGCTTCGATATAGGCCTGATGGACGCGGGTGACGAACTCCGGCCCCTCGATCAGCGCCAGTGCCGACCATTCGGGCTGGCGAAACGGCGCGCCGATACGCTGCAGTTCGCGGCCTGTGCCGCCATCGAGTATGAACATTGGGGATGCCTCCATGATTAGTATCCTTCCGCGTTGCCCATCGGCAGGCGCGGATCGATTGCGCCAAACAGCGCGGCGGGCGGGATGGGTACGCCTTCATCGTCCTCCGCCTCGCGCGGCAGGCCGGTGATCTTGGCCCCGCCGGTCACGATCGCGGCGATATGGTTGCCATGCCGCCGCTCGGTCAAAACATGACCCTTCGCCCTCAGCGCGGCGAGCGTTTCTGCCGAAAGCCCGAAGCGCTCGTAGTAGGTCACATCGGGCAGCCATTGCTGATGGAGGCGCGGCGCATCGATCGCTTCCTGCAGGTTCATCTTATAATCGATCAGGTTGATCAGCACCTGCACCACGCCAGTGGGGATGCGGCTGCCGCCCGGCGTGCCCAGCACCGCTGCCAGCTTGCCCTGATGCGTCACGATGGTGGGGGTCATCGAGGACAAGGGCCGCGCGCCGGGGCGGATGGTATTGTTCAGCCCTTCGACCAGTCCATAGATATTGGCTGCGCCCGGTTTGGCCGAAAAATCGTCCATCTCGTCATTGAGCAAAATGCCGGTACCCGGCACCGTGACCCGCGCGCCAAACCAGTCGTTGAGCGTATAAGTAACCGCGACGGCATTGCCGGCCTTGTCGACAATCGAATAATGCGTGGTGTTGGTGCCTTCGGGCGACGCGCCTACGCCGCCTAGCGAGAGCGACGGCGTGGCCTTGTCAGGATTGATGCCCGCGCGCAGTTGTGCAGTGTAGTCTGGCGAGATCAGCTTGCCGACATCGGTTTTGACGAAGTCGGGATCGCCCAGCGTCACGTTGCGATCATGATAGGCGCGCCGCAGCGCCTCGATCAGAGCGTGCGCGGCCGGGGCCGAATGAAAGCCCAACTCGCCCATCGGATAGCCCGAAAGGATCCCCAGCGTCTCGCAAATCACCGCCCCGCCGGAGCTCGGCGGCGGCGCTGAAATGATGCGATAGCCGCGGTAATCGCATTCGACCGGTGCCAGATCGCGCACTTTGTAAGCCGCGAAATCCTTGGCGGCGAAGATGCCGCCGCTCTTGCGGCTGGCATCGACCATCTTTGCCGTGATTGCGCCGCTATAGAACGCGGGCGCGCCGTCTTGCGCGATGCTTGCCAGCGCGCGGCCCAGATCGGCCTGCACCAGCCGTTCGCCCGGCTGCCAAGGCTTGCCCTGATGCAGGAAAATCGCGGCCGAGGCGGGGTCCTTGGCAAAATCCTCCGCGCCCGTTGCCAGCATTGCCGCATCGGCGCGATCGAGCACAAATCCGTCCGACGCCAATGACACCGCCGCCGCCATCAATTCGGCGCGCGGGCGCGTGCCCCATTTGGTGCGGGCCATTTCCAGCCCGGCCACCGTGCCCGGAATGCCCGCTGCCAGAAAACCGCGCGCGGAGAGCGCCGGAACCGGCTGCCCGGCTTTGTCCAGATACATATCGCGCTTGGCCGCGCCCGGTGCCGTCTCGCGGAAATCAAGAAAATGCGTGGTGCCATCGGCCAGCCGCAAGGTCATGAACCCGCCGCCGCCCAGATTGCCCGCTTCGGGAAAAGTGACCGCCAGCGCATAGCCTACCGCCACCGCGGCATCGATCGCATTGCCGCCCTCGCGCAGCACTTTCAGCCCCGCCTCGGTCGCCAGATGATGCGCCGAAACGACCATCCCGTTCTCCCCCGCCACCGGCACGCGCGAGGCAGCAGCCGCAGTTGCCGGTGCCAGCGCGGTGGAGGCCATCAAGGCAAAAGCGGCGTGAACGCGCAAACCGAGCAACATGGGCAAAACCCCCTTGTGATGAGTAGGCCCCCGCTAGCACGCCGATGCCTCCAAGGCGAAGGGGGCAATTGCTTTTGCACATGCTGCGCAACCACGCAGTTGACAATCGCGGCGGCGTGACGCGTTCTGACGCGGGGCGTTTCAATGCGCACAGCGACAGGCAAAGGGGCCTGAGAACCGGCAGGAGCAATCGGGTATGCGGCGGCCATCAATGCAGCGCACGGGCGCTTTTCTTCTTGCATTCACCACCGCGGCCTTCACCCCCGCCATCAGCTTAGCATCGACGCTGATCACCGGGGCGACGGTCTATGACGGAACGGGCGCCGCCCCGCGCAAAGTGGCGGTCCGGGTCGATGGGGACCGCATCCTTGCCGTCGGCGCGCTGAAACGCCGCAAGGGCGAAGCAGAGATCAAGGCCAAAGGCCTCGCGCTCGCACCGGGTTTCATCGATGCCCACAGCCATCATGATCGCGGCGATTATGCCGATCGCACCATGCCGCCGCTGCTGGCGCAGGGCGTCACCACCATTGTCATCGGGCAGGACGGCGAGAGCGATGGCCCATTTGCGCAAGTCGCCGCCAAGTTTGCGGCACGCCCGGCGGCCATCAATGTCGCCTCTTACACAGGCCACGGTTTCCTGCGCGACACGGTGATGGGCAATGATTTCAAGCGCACCGCCACCCCGGCCGAGGTGAAGGCGATGCAGGCGCTGCTCGCCGCCGATATAAAGGCGGGATCGCTGGGTCTGGCCACCGGGCTGGAATATGATCCGGGAATCTACTCCGACCATGGCGAGCTGCTGGATCTGGCGCAAACCACGGCGACCGGCGGCGGCCGCTACATCAGCCATATGCGCAGCGAGGATAATCGCATCGACGCCGCGCTGGATGAGCTGCTCGATCTAGGCGAGAAGACCGGCGTTCCAGTGCAGATTTCGCATCTCAAGCTGGCCATGGTGGACCGCTGGGGCGAGGCCAAGAAAGTGCTCGCCAAGCTCGAAGCCGCGCGCTCTGCGGGTATCAAGGTAACAGCGGACGTTTACCCTTACGACTACTGGCAATCGACGCTCACCGTCCTGTTTCCCAAGCGCGACTTTACCGATATCGCCGCCGCGCGCTATGCGCTCACGAAATTGACCACCCCGGCGGGCATGCGCCTGGGCTATTATGCGCCCAACCCCGATTTTGTCGGCAAGGCCATCGCGGATATCGCAGCAGAGCGGAAGGAAGAACCGGCGGCCACATATCTCTGGCTGATCCAGACCGCCGAGGCATGGCGCGCCGCCCATCCCGGCCAATCGGTCGAAACGGTCATGGGCACATCCATGGCGCCCGGCGACATCGCCGATTTCATCAGCTGGAAACATACCAGCATCTGTTCTGATGGGGCAATCGGATCGCGTCACCCGCGCGGCTATGGCGCGTTTCCCAAAGTGCTGCGGGTTTATGTGCGCGAGCAGCGCCGGCTCACGCTGGCAGAAGCGGTGCGCAAGATGACCTCGCTCGCCGCAGACAATGCCGGACTCACAGAACGCGGGCGGATACGCCCCGGCCAAAAGGCTGATCTGGTGCTGTTCGATCCTGCCCGGATCACCGATACGGCCACCGTCGAAAACCCCAATAGCTTGGCGCAAGGCGTCAATAAAGTGATGGTGAATGGCGCGCTGGTGTGGGACCAGGGCAAGCCGACCGGCGCCACGCCCGGCCAGTTCCTGAAGCGCGGCAACCTCTAATGCCGCCCAGAATGCGCCGGCGCGATGTGCTCGCTGGCGGCGCTCTGCTGGCGGGCTGGGGCATTGCCGGCGCGCGCGCCGCGCCGATGCTCTCGGCCGGCAATTTTGGATTGACCGCAGCCAAAGCCGCGCGCCGCAATGGCTGGATCGAAGTGGACGCCGCTGCCTTCGAGGCGAACATGGCGGCGCTGCGCGGCATGATGGGCCCGGCCCGGCTCTGCGCGGTGATGAAAGCGGATGCTTATGGAAACGGCATCGCGCTGCTCATCCCCTCTATCATCAAGCTCGGCATCCGCGATGTGGCGATCACCTCGAACGACGAAGCGCAGGTGGCACGCGCGCTCGGCTACCGCGGCCGGCTGCTGCGCATCCGCACTGCCACGCCCGATGAAATGGAAGACGCGCTGCCTTTCGCGCTTGAAGAGCTGATTGGCAATCCCGATGCAGCGGCGCGGCTCGCCCAGATGGCGGCACGGCGCGGGCGGCCGACGAAGGTGCATCTGGCGCTCAACGCCGGGGGGATGAGCCGCAACGGGGTGGAGCTATCCACCCCCTATGGACAAGCCGACGCCCGCGCGATGCTCGCCATGAAGGCGCTGCGCATTGTCGGCGTGATGACCCATTATCCAAGCGAAGAATCGGCCGATATCCTCGGCCAGCTTGCCCAGTTCAACGCCGATGTCGCATGGCTGAGCGGACAAGGCCTCGATCCCACAGGCATCACGCGCCATACCGCCAACACGTTTGCCGCGCTTTCGCAGCCAGCCACGCGGCTCGATATGGTGCGCATCGGCGGCGCGATCTATGGCGATCCCGGCTCGTTCAAGACCAGCGCTTTTGCGCTGGTGCCCGCGATCAAGGCGCGGGTGGCCGCCGTGAACCACTACCCGGCCGGTCAAACAGTCAATTATGACCGCACTTTCCGGCTGGCGCGCGAAAGCTGGCTGGCTAATATCCCGATCGGCTATTCCGACGGCATCCGGCGCGGTTTCAGCCACGCCAACCGCCCTGAATTTCCCGCTGAAACCAAAAACGACAGCGCTGTGCTGATCGGCGGCCAGCGCTTCCCCATCGTTGGCCGCGTCACGATGAACACGTTGATGGCCGACGTGACCGGCTCGCAGGGCAAAGTCGGCTTGGGTGATGAAGTCGTGCTGCTGGGCGTGCAGGGTTCGCAGCGCATCACACAGGCCGATTTCGAAGCCGGTAGCAGCGCCTATGCGCCCGAAATGCTGACAATGCTCGGCGCGACGATGCCCAAGGTGCTACGACCAGCGCGCTAAAATCAGGCCTTTCGGGCAGACTGGCCCGTTTTGCGCGTCAACCCGTCCCGCCCCTTCGGGCCATGTCATTGCCGCTTCATAGGGACGCCCCATTTGCGGGTGACGGCATCCACATTCCTGGGTGCCGGAACCCCGATAGGAAAATTCCATGAGCACGACGCATGACATCGTCGATACCGCCGTTGCGGCTGGTTCGTTCGGCACGCTTGTTGCTGCTGTAACTGCCGCCGGCCTTGTCGACACCCTGAAGAGCGAAGGTCCGTTCACCGTGTTCGCGCCTTCCGACGAAGCCTTTGCCAAGCTGCCAGCCGGCACCGTGGAAGATCTGGTAAAGCCTGAGAACAAAGACAAGCTGACCGCGATCCTGACGCTTCATGTCATGGCCGGCAAAGTGATGGCCGGCGATGTTGTCGGTCACAAGCTGACCCCGGCGTCTGTCAACGGCGAAGCGCTGCATGTTGATGGCACCGACGGCGTGACCGTGAACGGCGCGCATGTCGTGACCGCCGACATCGAATGCACCAATGGCGTGATCCACGTCATCGACACCGTGCTTCTGCCCACCGGCTGAGCCCGATGATACAGCGCGGGGCAGCTGCCAAAGGCTTCCCCGCGCTGCATTTTAAAACTGTGCCTTCACTCCCACCAGCCAACGACGCGGAGCGCCCGGCGTCAGACTGCGCGGGTTTGACGCTCCCGGCGCTTCGGCCAACTCCACTTCCTCCGTTTCGCTAAACGTGCCGAACGTGGCAAAGCGGCGGTCGAAAAAGTTGTTCACTTCGGCAAACAGGCTGACTTTGCCAACCAGCCGCACGCTGCCGCGCAAATTGACCACGGCAAAGCCCGGCACTTGCGCCTCGCGATTGATCTCGTCGCCATGCAGATATTGCCCTGATTGCGCCTGCACATCGCCGCCCAGCGTGAACCGGTCCGTCTCGTAATCCACCGAGAACACGCCCCGATGGCGCGGAATCGAAGGAATGCGGTTGCCCGGCATGACAGTGATCTTGCCATCGGCAGCCGCCGACGGGTTGTCCGGGCTATTGAGTACCAGCACCGAACGATACGTCGCATCGGTGAACGCATAGCCTGCGCGCAGGCTCAGCGGCCCGCGTCCCATGCTGGCCGAAAGCTCGATACCCTGCCGCCGCGTCGCGCCCATATTCTGGAAAAACGCCCGCCCGCGCGTTGTTGACGCGATGAACTGGATGTCGTTGCGGCTGTTGGTGCGATAGGCGGAAACCTGCCATTGCACAGCCCAGGGCCCCGCGATCCGCCCCGAAGCGCCCGCCTCCCAGCTTTGCGCCACGACTTGTTCCAGCGGCGGATCGCCGACGAAAAAGTTGGTCAGGCTGCACGGCGCATCTTCATCGGCGCACGATAGCTCCGCCGGGGTCGGCGCGCGGTTGGTCTCTGCATAGCCTGCGCGCAACGTCAACGCGGGCGTCATCCGGTAATCGAGTTCGAACCCGGGGTTCAGCCGGCGAAAGAGATGATCGCCGTTCAATCTGGTGCCGATCTGGTCGATCAACTTCACCCGCGCCTCGTTCCAGCGCAGCCCGATCTCGGCGGTCAGATTGGGGCCAAGCGGCAGGCTCTCGGCCACAAACAGACCGGTGTATTGCGTGGTCGTGCGCAGGCCGACCGGCGCGACGGCGCCATCCGGCTGCACGATCACCTGCCCCAGCCCGGTCACGCTGCGCTCCGGCGTCAGCACGCCCAGCTCGGTGCTCGCGGCAAAGCGCGTCCGGCTGCGATCGAGCGAGAACCCGACGATCAGCTCATTCTCGCCGCCCAGCAGCGGGCGCTTGTCAACGAACTGAATCAGCGCGCCATTGCTGCTGGTCACTGTTCGGCTGCGGTTGAGCACGCCGTAGCCCTCGCCGCCCAGCGTATCGGAGATCACCGTGCCCTGCTCGTCGCGGACAGGGTTTTCATCGCCGTTCGCCGTGTTGCCAAGGCACAGGAACCCTTCGATATCCTCGCATTCCTCGATATCGGCGGCATCGCCGTTCAGCGTCCGCTGCTGCAGCCACTGGCCATAAAGGCTCGCCTCAAGGCGGCTATGCTCGCCAATCGCAACCCACGGATGCAAACTGACCCGGTGAAAGCGATTGATCGTCTGGTCCGGGAAAGTGAACACTGCGCGGAAATCCGCCGCCAGCAATTCAACCGGGGAAGTGCCATTGCCGGTAAGGTCGCTGTCCGCGCCGCTAAATTTGATATGCAGCCCCGCCCGCGCGCCGTCCCAGCCCAGATCGGCAAATCCGGTGGTGAGCTTTGACGGCGAAAAACGCCGCCAGCCGTCCTCGCGCCGGGTTTGCAGCGCCACATATCCGCTATAATCTCCGCGCGACCAGCCCGCCTCGCCGCCGCCCTCGCGGCGGCCATAATCGCCGAGTGCGCCATAGATATTGACGCCCGGCGCACTTTTGCCGGTCTTGGTCGCCAGCACCACCGCGCCGCCCAGCGCGTTTAGCCCATAAACCGGGCTGGCGTCCTTGATCGTGATGCTCTCGATCGCGCTATCGGGCAGAAGGTCGAAGTTCACCGTGTCGCCAAATGGCTGATTGAACCGCACTCCATCGACATACACCGCCAGCCCTTGCGCATTGCCTTGCAGGGGCGAGGCGGAAAAGCCGCGATAAATCAGGTTCGGCTGATAAGGATTGCCTTGCGCGTTCGAGAGCGAAACCCCCGCCACTTCGCGAGACGCGCTGCCCAGCAAACTGGGTGCGCCCGCGCGGCCCAGCGCGCGGCGATCAATCTTGATGGCATCATCGGCGTCTGCATCATCGCCGGGAGCGGTCACGATGATGACGGGGTTTGCGTCCTGTGCCTGCGCCAATTGGGGGGCAAACAACGCAAGCGTGCAAACCATTAGCGACAACGTTTCGCGAAACATCCAGTTCCTCATCCTAACGTATGGCGCGCCTGTTCCTCGCGCCGTTTGCACAAACAAAAGGGTGGGAAAGCCGATGCTTTCCCGCCCCGATGTTTAGCGAGCCTTAGCCTGGGATCAATAGACCACCCGAGCCCGGACATACCAGAAGCCGCCGTTGAACCCGAAGGGTCCACCGCTACGCGGATAGATCTGGCCGTCGCCGGTGGCGTTGGTCAACGCGAAGAGCGGGTTGGTCGTGCTCGGCGCAATCCGGTCAGGACGGGTGTTGAACAGGTTGTTCGCGCCCAGCGTCAGCGTGTACTTTTCGTTGTAGGTGTAGCTGATGTCGAAATCAGCGGTCACCTTGGCGCCGAACGTTTGGTCAACGAGCGGTGTGTTGGTCGGATAGTCAGACGCGGTCCACGAACCGAAGTAGTTGGCGCGGGCATTGATCGTGAAATCATTGATCAGATAGTTGGCCGAACCAACGATGCGGTGCTTGGGCGCAAAGTTTGATATGTCCCGGCGGCGCTCGTCCGAGATCGTGCCCGGATTGGCGCGGGTCACGTCGCTGCGGTTGTAGTTATACGCCAATGTCAGGTTGAGCTTTCCGGTGCCCAGTTCGGTCCGGTAGTTGCCAACCACGTCGACACCCTTGGTGTTGGTGTCAAAGCCATTGGTGAAGTACTGAACGTCGCCGCCCTCGCCGACTGCCGAAAGTGCTGGCAGGGCAGCAAGGTCATCTGCGGTAACGGTAAACACCCGCGAGATGCCAATGCGATTGCGCACCTTGATGATGTAGCCATCGACCGTCAGGGTCAGCGCGCTGTTCGGATTGAACACGAAACCGGCACCGAAGTTGGTCGAACGCTCTGGGCCAAGCTGACGTGCGCCGAAGTACTGCGAGATCGGGCTGTTAACACGGTACGTACCCGTCTGAACCTGCTCACCGGTGCCTGCACGGAACGCCGTGGTCAGGATTTCGGTGTTGACCTGGCCCGGCGAAGGGGCGTGGAAGCCGGTGCCGAAGGTGCCGCGAACCGAGAACTGATCAACGATCTTGTAGATCGCATTGACCTTGCCAACGAACACGCCGCCAAAGGTGTTGTAGCGCTCATAACGTCCCGTCGCGCCGAAGGTCAGCTTGTCGGTAACGTCTGCTTCTGCACCGAGATACAAGGCGAAGTTGGTCTGCTTCAGCGAAGAAGGTGCGCTGTTGCCGCCGTATCCGCTTGCTGCAGGCAGAAAGCTGTTCGTTTCAGGGGCTCCATTGACGACCGAGCGCGTAAACACGCCTGGAGCCGTCTGAACATACAGCGGCTGTGAAGCATACGGACCAGCCGCATAGGACTGCACATCGCCTTGTGTCGTTTCATACTTTTCACGGCGATATTCGGCGCCAGCCGAGAAGGTGATCGGGCTGGCGAGACCTGCCTCAAGCGCATACGTCAGGTCGAGATTGACGTTGAGCTCCGACTGGATGAGCTTGCCGAACTTGAAGCTGGTCTGGGTGTCCGGACCGAACGACGCGTTGAACGAGTTGGTCATCGAAAGGTCGAGCGTATTGCGGGCCAACGTTCCCGAAATGTCATACGTGAAGTTGGTGCCCGAAGTTCCTTTGAACCCGATGGTCCCAGTTGCTTCATTGTTCTGGCCCAGAAAGCGCGGCGTGAAACCGGCCGGATAGAGCGTGGAGAAGTTGAAGACGTTGCCATCCTTGACGAAACCGCCGGTTGGGCAAGTTGCATTGCCCGCCGGGCATGGTGTCAAGTACACCGGAGTACGGAACGCACCGTTGCTGTTGGGGCGCGAGGTTGCTGGCGTACCGGTGCCGTCATTGATCTCGAGCGCAAAAGGAGTCCGCTGCGAGAGCCGATAGTTGAAGCTCTGGTTGCCGTTGCTCTGGGCAATGTTGCCGAAGAAGTAGACCTTGCTTTCCGGGGTCACTTCGTAAGCAGAGTTAAGCACCAGCTTGTAGCCTTCGCTCGGCGAATTGCCCCAGATCTGTACCGGCCCGGGGAAGTTCGGCAGCTGCGAGGCAAGCGCCGGGTTCTGCTGCGCAAATACAAGCGCAGATGCGCGGGTTGCACCGCGGCTGGTCTGGCGGTCGTTGATGAATTCGCCCGAGAAGTTGACGAAGCCCCTGTCGCCAAGCTTGAAGCCGACGTTGCCGGCGAGCTGGATGCTCTGGCCGTCGCCTTCGTAGAACTGGCCATAGCGAGCCTGCAGCTCGACCCCGGCGTTGTCGCGCAGGCCGTAGTTCAGCACGCCGCCGATGGCGTCCGAACCATATTGCGCGGTTGCGCCTTCACGCAGAACCTGGAGGCTCTTGATCGCGATGGCGGGGATCGACGAAATGTCGGCACCCTGCGAGCCGAAGCCCAGCGCGGTGTCGCTGCCGTTGTAAACCTGAACCAGCGCCGAGCGGTTCAAACGCTTGCCGTTCAGCTGGACAAGGATGTTGTCGGCCGGAAGGCCGCGCAGCGAAGGCGAACGCACGAATGTAGAAGCGTCCGAGATCGAGTTCTGGCCGACATAGAACGACGGGATCAGGTTGCGAACCACATCGAGCAGGTTCGACGCAGGCTGCGTGTTGAGCTCGGCTGCGCCGATCACATCGATCGGCGATGCGGAGTCGACCACCGAGCGGTCGGTGCGGCGTGTGCCGAGGACCACGATCGCAGCGGTTGCCGCGTCATCGTTGGGTTCGGCGGCTGCTTGCGGGGCGGCTTGTGCGAAGGCAGAAGGCGCGCAAACCAAAGCGGCTCCGGCGACCGACGCCATGATGGCAGCGTTCAGCACACGCCGATTGTTCGAAATTTTCATTGATAGAAACCCTTTCCCATACGCTCGTTGTGAAGCTGCATAGCATGTCTCGACGCTGGCAGATTTTCCCTCGGCCCGCCTACGTCGTTTGGCTGTCGGCCATTTCGGCCAAAATCGCATAGTTGTACACCCCGCCCAAAACGATTGCCGAAAACCTGTGGCAAAATTGCCGCGATGCACAAGTCCGAGCAATGCTGGCAGCAGCCGAAATCAGATCAAGTATCTATAATATCAATACTTTATGAGATTTTTCCGCAACGTGAGTCGTTGCTACCGGTGAGTATTTGAGCCACACTTACAATCGGCGACTGCCCCTGAAAGACAGCAGACTGCTCGCGTTCCCCTTGGGGCAGCAAACATCCGGGCAATCGAGAAAGTGCTTGAGCGGGACGTGCCGGAGGCTGCGAGCTAGATGCACTTCGGCTTCGCGTTTGATCGGCTGAGCAGCAATGGCGGCGATCAGGCTCAGCCATATTTTCTTGGCCTATTCAACAGGCTGAGACAAGCAGCCAGGGTCGTTTCTCGCCAATTCGGCGCGGATTGCAGATCGGGGCGGCCTTGGCTAGTCGTACTAAGGGGAAGGCCGAGATATCGCCGGTATCGAAGGCTACATTGGGGTTTGTCTGACCATGAAGCGCTTCGACAGAAGGCTAATGGGCGTCTGGTCGCGCTGGGGCATGAAAGTGCTCCCCTTTGCCGATGTCGCCAGCGATGAGCTCCCGCTTTCCCGGCTGCTGAGGCTTTCGCTCATCCAGTTTTCGGTCGGCATTTCGCTCACTTTGCTCGTGGGCACGCTCAACCGGGTGATGATCGTGGAACTGCAGGTTCCCTCCACGATCGTTGGCTTCATGTTGGCTCTGCCCTTGCTGTTCGCGCCATTTCGCGCGCTGATCGGCTTTCGTTCGGATACGCATCAATCAGCGATAGGCTGGCGGCGTGTTCCTTTCATCTACCGGGGCACCATGCTGCAATTTGGCGGGCTTGCGGTCATGCCCTTTGCGCTGCTGGTGCTCGCCAAGTCGCTGAACGCGGCGACCGCTCCTGCTTGGGTCGGCCAGGTCAGCGCTGCCATTGCCATCCTGCTGGTAGGGGCAGGTGTCCATATCACCCAGACGGTCGGCCTTGCTCTGGCCACGGATCTCACGGACGAAGACCAGCAGGCCAATGTGGTCGGGCTGATGTATGTCAGCCTGCTGCTCGGCTCGATCGTCGCCGCCCTCGCCTTTGGCGCGTTCCTTATCGACTTCACCCCCGGCCGCCTGATCCAGGTGATCCAGGGCTCTGCGGTCGTGACCATTTTCCTGAACATCGTCGCAACCTGGAAGCAGGAGGCGCTCCGCCCTTCCAGCGCGGCAGAACCGGCTGCGCCGCAAGCGACCTTCAAGGAAAGCTGGGACAAGTTCATCGTCCAGCACCGGGCGCTGCGCCGCCTGCTGGTCATCGGCTTTGGCACGCTGGCCTTCACCATGTCCGACGTCGTGCTCGAACCTTACGGCGGGCAGGTGTTGGGCCTCGGTGTCGGCGCGACGACCAAGCTGACCGCGATTTTCGCAGGCGGCAGCCTTGTCGGCTTCACGCTCGCTTCGCAGATTCTGAGCCGCGGCGGCGATCCGTTCCGCATGTCGACTTTCGGCGCGCTGCTCGGACTTCCCGCCTTTGCCATGGTGATTGCGGCCGCGCCGCTGCAGTCAGCGCCGTTGTTTTCGATCGGTGTGCTGCTGATCGGCTGCGGGGCCGGTCTGTTCAGCCACGGTACGCTGACCGCAACCATGCGCTATGCCCCTGCCGATCAGGTCGGCATGGCGCTAGGTGCGTGGGGCGCGGTGCAGGCCACTGCCGCCGGTATCGGCGCGGCGCTGGGCGGATTGCTGCGCGATATCGGCAGCGATCTAACGTTTTTTGCATCCCTGCCCAGAACCGCCAACGGCTACCTCGCGGTCTATCTGCTCGAAATGCTGCTGCTGGCGGCGACGCTGGCGATCATGGTGCCGATGCTGCGTCAGCAACTGGTCACAAGTGCGAAAAGGTAATCAGGCTCAAGAAAAAGGGCCCGTTCTTGCGGACCGGGCCCTCGTCTTCGGGCAATGAAATCTGATTGGCCAAGGGCAATTGCCCCATCCCCCTTGATCAAGCCTCCTGCTTATGGTGCAGGAGTTGCCTCTGCCGACGCGGCAGCGGACGCAGCAGCTTCCATCGCTGGAGCAGCAGGTGCCTTGGCAACTTCACCGGCAGCACCCTGCCAGAAAGCGGCAAACCAAGTGGTGTTGGTGAGGATCGCAAAATGCACCGTCAGCGAGGTGAGCACCAGCACCAGGAACATGAACGGAAGAGCCACCTTCGGGCTCACATAGAGAAATAAACGACCTTCATTCATGACTCAGGCCCCCTTATTGCAGCCAAGGTGTAAGAATAAACGCAAGAATATGCGCCATGACAGCAATCGCACCATAAATGCGCGTGCCCCATTTGAGGCCCTCATTGACCTCGATCGCTTGTTTTTCTGTCAACCCCGATGGGTAGACCATGTCGTCTGTCATTCCGATCCCCTTTCCAAGATGTTACAGCTTAAACACTCCGGAACTCCCTCCCGGAGTGGTTTGCCAAGCAAGCATCATGAGAAGCTCACCGGGCTAGCGCACGAAAACTGTATTCAGCGCTGCCGGGAACGTCGGACCTCCAAACGTCGGACTTCCAAACAAGCCAGATTTCGGGCGATGCTGTTATCAGTAAGACAATGAAGTATGTCAATTGATTTTAACGATCTCAAGTGTCAACTAAATTGGACACTTGGGGTAGCCAAGAAAGCCCGGGTAATTCTTGCATCCCCGCAATACCGCTCAAGACTTTGGCGGCGCTCGTCTGATAGCTATTCGCAGTTGCAGCAATGCGCTCGCGCAAAACGCCAGCCAATGATCCAGACACTTGGCACAGACACCGCGCTCGCGCGCTTATGAAGCCCGCCGGACTACGCCCGGGGGGTGAAGCCCAGTTCCGGACGGACCCCACGATGGCTCAAGGTTCGGCGATATTGAACGCGCCCGGCATCGGATCAAGCGCTGCGAACCATGCTTCAAAGGCGGTACGATCCCCTTCGACCTTAAGCCCGGCGGCCTCGAGGCTTGTCAGCGGCAGTTTCAGGAACAACAGTCCCAACAGCAAGCGGCGCGGCGCCGTCACCGTCGCGAGCGGGTTTGCCGCCGCCGTCATCCGCGCCAGCATGGTGGTTCCGGTCAATTCGATGGCGGCGGTCTCGCCGCGTTCGGGCATCACCAGATTGATCGCCATCCGCCGCCCGGCCAGCTTCGCCGGATCGATCCGGGTCGCCGCCGAATCGAGCAGCAGCTGCGTTGGCACTGCCGCGATCATGTCCTGGCTTTGCGTAGTCGGCGCAGCCCCATTGCGACCGTGGCGCAGTTCGCTTGCCGCCACGAGGAACTGGTTGCGCCAGATCGCGCTTTCGGCCTGATAGCCTTGCTGCTCATAGCTGTCGGCCAGCGCGCGACGCGCCGTTTGATTGGTGGGGTCGGCAAAAACGGCGGCGCTCAGCAGCTCTGACGACCAGCGGTAATCGCCTGCCTTCATGGCCGTTTTCGCCTGCGCCAGTACCTTGGCCGTCCCGCCGATCGCTGCGACCAGACGCTTGGCGCGCTGGGTTGCCGGCCAAGGATCGAGATTGGCAGGAACCGCATCGTACCAGCCGAGATAGAACTGATAGACCGCCTTCGAATTGTGGCTGTAGGTGCCGTAATAGCCGTGGTTGAACCAATCGGCGGCCAGCGCCGAAGGCTGGACCAGTTGGTCGGCGATTTCTGCCGGGCTTTCGCCCCGGTTCATCAGCCGCACCGTCTGGTCATGCAGCGCGCGATAGTTGTCGCGCTGGCTGGCCAGCATCCGGCTCACTTCGGCCTGCCCGAAACGCGGCCAGCAGTGGCTGGAAATCTCCACTTCGCTGCGCGCGCCGTAGAGCCGCAGTGCCTCATCGAGAAACCCTGCCCACGCGCGCGTGTCGCGCACTTTTGCGCCGCGCGGGGTCAGAATATTGTGCAGCGAGCAGGTGCTCATTTCCGCCGAGAGCAGCACTTTGCTGGCGGGGAGAAACAGGTTGAGTTCGCTCGGCGCTTCGCTGCCCGAAACGATCTGGAATTCCATGGTCACGCCATCGATCGTGCGCGTCTCGCCAGTGCGTTCGATGCTGTCGGTGGGAGCAATCAGCGTGATCGTCCCACCCGAAACTCCCAGCCCGATGCCGCTGCCCATCTGGCCTTGCGCGCCCGGAACCAGTCCGGTGCCGAACTGGTAATTGGAACGCCGCGACATCGCCGCTCCGGCCATCACGTTTTCGCTCGCGGCTTCCTCGATGAAATGAGCAGGCGCCACGATCTTCACCTTGCCTGCGGCAACATCGGCCTCGTCCACAACCCCGCGCACGCCGCCGAAATGATCCGCGTGGCTGTGGCTATAGATCACGGCGACCACCGGCCTGGCCCCTAGCCGCGCATTGACCAATGCCAGTGCGGCAGCGGCGGTCTCGCGGCTGGTCAGCGGGTCGACCAGAATCCAGCCCGTATCGCCCCGGATCACAGTCATGTTCGACACATCGAACCCGCGCACCTGCCAAACTCCGCCTGCCACCTCAAACAGGCCGTGGCGGCGCAGCAACACCACTTCGCGCCACAGCGACGGATTAACGCTGGCCGGAGCTGTGCCTTGCACCCAATCGTAAGCAGCCATATTCCAAACCGCCTTGCCGGCGGCATCGCGGATCACCGGGTCGGCAGCGCTGGCCAGAAACCCGCGGCCCGCAAATTCGGCATCCCGCCCGTCTTCGGGGGGGAGCGCCATTGCGGCCGCTTGGTGCACCGCAATCGTGGCAGCGGTGGCAGGCTTTGGCGCAAGTGCGGGATCAGCGTTCGCCGCCGCCGATTGCGCACTGGCGGGTTGCGCTGCGCAAAGCGCCCAGAAGGCCAGCGCGCCCAAGGCAACAGGAATTGCGCCGCAGCGCGACATGGCGGTCATTAAAAGCCTCTCCGGTTATCCTTATCCGCCAAGTTTGCCTGCCCGAACCCGCCTTGACAAGTGGAGCACTACAAGTGTCTCGAATTCGCTCGCTTGTGTGTTTTGTCTGTCATGTCGCGAGATTAAGCGTAGCTTGGATATGTGCGGAAAACTTTGGGCGCTGCGACTCGATGGCTCCGCGCCAACGTTGGATGGGATGTCCGTATGACCTCGACGATCTTGACGATGGATGCGCCCGCGTGGTGGACATCCGTAAGCCGCACCGGCAGCAAAATTGGGCCCGTATATTCCGAAGACGGGTTTGTCATCGCCGACCCGAACGGCGGCTTGCTGGTCGATCCCAGCGCGCGTTTCGCCATGCCCGATGGGCCTTATCTGGTGGCAGGAACGGCGCATATCGCCAAAGCGGATGGCCGCACCTTCGGCGCATCCTCGCTGCTGGTCGATCTGCAATACGCGGGCGGGTACATTGTCATCTCCGGCAGGACCGCATGGGGCAGCGAAGTCAGCCTGCTGGTTACCGCAGACAACCAGCCGTTCGTTTATCAGACGATCACGCTTCCGCCTGAATTCGCCTTTGGCCTGACCGGCCTCACGGTCAGATCATTTGGCGCCTCGGTCGCGATCGATACTGTCGTCCTCGAAACAGCGGCAGTCTGGTATGGCACGAATGGCGACAACAGCTTCACCGCCGCCGCCGGCAACGCCGAACTGTATGGCCGCGCGGGCCGCGACACGTTGACCGGGGCGGATGGCAACGATCTGCTTGACGGCGGCACTGGGGCCGACATGCTGGCCGGCGGGCGCGGCAACGATGTCTATTTCGTCGATAACTGGCAGGATGTCGTCACCGAACGCTTTGGCGAAGGCCATGATCTGATCGTCGCGTCGGTCTCGCAAAGCCTGTCCGCCAACGTTGAAAGCTTGCGCCTGACCGGCTCGTCCGCGCTGCGCGGCACCGGCAATTCCGACGCCAACATCCTCACCGGCAATGCTGGCGGCAACGTTCTTTCTGGCCTCGGCGGCAACGACACGCTGCTCGGCGGCGGCGGCGATGATGTGCTCAATGGCGGCGCGGGCAATGATCTGCTCGATGGCGAAGGCGGGCGCGATATCTTGACCGGCGCCACCGGGGCCGATGTTTTCCGCTTTACCGCCACCAATCTTGCCAATCTCGATATGGGCGAGATTGCAGATTTTTCTCGCAGCCAGCATGACAAGATCGCCCTCGTCGGGCTTAGCGCCGCTACCTTTATCGGCACCGCAGCGCTGACCGCCATCGACGAATACGGCCAGGGGGACTTCGGGCAGTTTCGCTACGTCGCGGTCTCGGGAGGAGTGCGGGTCGAAGGGGATGCCAATGGCGACGGCGTTGCCGATTGGTCGCTGTTCGTGCGCGGGGTCGGCAGTCTGGGTCTGGATGATTTCATCCTGTAGGCCCAGCAAAAGAGGGCGAGAGCATGGCCCCCGCCCTCTTTCTCATCCCTAGTATCTAGCTTGCGCCGATCAGGCTGCGACGATGGCCGCCTTGTGGATCACGCCGGGCTCGCGCGGCGGTTCGCCCTTGGGCAGCGCGTCGACATGTTCCATGCCGCTCTCGACCACGCCCCAAACGGTGTATTGCTTATCCAGAAAGCGCGCGTCTTCGAAGCAGATGAAGAACTGGCTGTTGGCCGAATTGGGCGCGCTGGTGCGGGCCATCGAGCAAACGCCGCGCACATGCGGCTCGGCATTGAATTCGGCCATCAGGTCGGGCTTGGACGAACCGCCCATGCCGGTGCCTTGCGGGCAGCCGCCCTGCGCCATGAAGCCGGGGATCACGCGGTGAAACTTGACCCCGTCGTAAAACCCTTCGCCGACCAGTTCCTTGATCCGCGCCACGTGCCCGGGTGCAAGATCGGAGCGCAGATTGATCACCACGTCGCCGCCATCGAGCGAAAGCACCAGTTTATCGTCAGCCATGTCGTCTAATTCCTCTCAGTTCAGCGCCGATATAAACGCCCCGGCGACAAAGTCGACTGCATGTGCGCCAGGACAGTTGCTTTTGATGCGGGCGCGCTTATCCCCGCGATGATGGAGCGCGATGACGAGCGGATGGATGAACCTTTCGCCGGCGGCGGCGGTGTCGGGATAGACACGCTGGCGCCGGACGATACGCAGCGCCAGCCCGGATCGCGCAATGCGCAAAGCCTTGACGACGAATACAACACCTTGCGCCCCGGCTTCATCCGCCGCGTCACCGAAGCGCTCGATGCCGAAGACCAGGAAACGGTCTACAATCTTGTCGAACCGCTGCATCCGGCCGACATCGCCGATCTGATCGAGCTGATCGGCGCGGA
>NZ_CAMBTS010000027.1 GCF_945870625.1 Novosphingobium sp. Chol11
TTGTTCTTCTTTTTCTTGCGGTACTCTTCCTCGACCTTCCACTCGATGGGCAGGCCGTGGCAATCCCAGCCGGGCACATAGGGCGCGTCCTTGCCGAGCAGCGATTGCGTGCGGCAGACCATGTCCTTCAGGATATGATTGAGCGCGTGGCCGATGTGCATGTCGCCGTTGGCATAAGGCGGGCCATCGTGCAGGATGAACTTTTCGCGGCCGGCGCGCACGTCGCGCAGCTTGCGGTAAAGCCCTTCTGCCTCCCAGCGCGCGAGGATGCCCGGCTCCTTTTGCGGCAAGCCGGCCTTCATCGGGAAATCGGTCTTCGGCAGGAAGACGGTGCTGCGATAATCGCGGGCTTCGGGGCTGGGCTGTTCGGTCATGTCATCAGCGCTCTAGCGAGAGGCGGGGCATCCTGCAAATAGCGGGTTTGGCGTGCCTCAAGCCAGCAGCCGCCGCGCCTCGTCGCAATCGCGCTCCATCTGCGCGACCAGCGCATCCAAGCTATCGAACTTGGCCTCGCCGCGCAGGAAATGGTGGAACGCGACCTCGATGATCTGTCCGTAAAGATCGCCGCTGAAGTCAAAGAAATGCGGTTCGAGCAGTTCCTTGGGCGGATCGAACGTGGGGCGGATGCCGATGTTGGCCGCGCCATGCAGCATCCGGCCATCGGGCAAGCGCCCCGTTACCGCATAGATCCCATAGCGCGGGCGCAGATATGTGCCCAGATCGAGGTTGGCGGTGGGGAAATTGATCGTGCGGCCCACTTTGTCGCCGTGCTGCACCGTGCCCCGGATCGCAAAGGGCCGGGTGAGCAACTGTGCGGCAGCCTGTGGGTCGCCCGCGATGAGCGCATCGCGGATGCGGCTGGAGGAGACCACTTGGCCTTCCAGCGTAACCGGGCCGACCGCGCGCGCGGCCAGCCCGCACGCTGCGCCGAGCAGGTTCAGCATTTCGACATTGCCGCGCCGCGCCTTGCCGAAAGTGAAATCCTCCCCAGTGACGACCGCCGCCGCGCCCAGCCGCGTCACCAGCAGTTCGCGCACGAAGTCCTCGGCGCTCATGCCCGCAAGCGCAGCATCGAAGCCGAACACCAACATCGCATCGGCCCCGGCGGCGGTAAACAATTCCTCGCGCTGATCGAGCGTGGTCAGCCGAAACGGCGCAGCATCGGGCTTGAAATAGCGCACCGGGTGCGGATCGAAGGTGGCGATGATCGCCGGGCGGCCCTCGGCGCGCGCCCAGCGCACCGCCTCTCCGGCCACGGCCTGATGCCCCAGATGAAACCCATCGAAATTGCCCAGCGCGATCACCGCGCCGCGCAAGGCCTCGGGCATGGGCTCGCTGGCTTGGAGGTGCATCAGCCGCGCGCCCTTGCCAGCGTGACGAAATCGAACGCGGGCCGCCCCTCTGCTGCGGCATGCGCCTCGCGCGCGGTTTCGAGCCAGTGCGGCCCCAGCCTTGGCAAAACGGTATCTCCTGCAAATTCCCCATGAACGTCGGTGAGTTCGGCGCGGCTGGCAAGGGGTTCAAACAGGGCAAGCACTTCGGCCCCGCCGATCACCGCGACATCGCCATCCCCGGCCAGCGCCAGCGCCCCGGCCACATCGCGCACCGGCTCGGCCCCGGCGGCGGCCCAATCGGGATCGCGGGTGAGCACGATATGGCGGCGGCCCGGCAGCACCCCGGGGAGCGAGGCGAAAGTCTTGCGGCCCATGATCATCGGCTTGCCCATGGTCAGCGCCTTGAAGCGCTTGAGATCGGCAGGGAGATGCCAGGGCAAAGTGCCCTTGTCGCCAATCGTGCCATCCGCCGCGCGCGCGACGATCAGAAACAGCTCTGCCGCCACCTTACAGCACCAGCCGGGTGACATGACCCATCTTGCGGCCCGGGCGCACGGCGGCCTTGCCATAGAGGTGCAGGTGGTTGGCGGGATCGGAGAGGATCGCGGGCCAATCGTGCGCATCATCACCGATCAGATTGTCCATCACCACCCCGCGCGCGGCCAGCTGGGTGGACCCCAGCGGCAGCCCGCAAATCGCGCGGACATGGTTTTCAAACTGCGAGGTGAGCGCGCCCTCGATCGTCCAGTGGCCCGAATTGTGCACGCGCGGGGCCATTTCATTGAACACCGGACCATCCGCCGTGGCGAAGAATTCAAGCGTGAGCACGCCGACATAACCGAGCGCATCGGCCACTTTGCGCGCGAGACCCCGCGCCTCGGCCACTTGCGCCAAGATAGCGGGCGGGGCGGGCACCGTAGAGCGGGCGAGAATGCCGTGGCGGTGCGCATTGTCCGCCGAATCCCAGAACCGCACATCGCCATCCGCGCCGCGCACGAGGATCACCGAAAACTCGTGTTCGAACGCAACGAAGCCTTCGTAGACCAAGCCGGCGCCGGGCAGGGCAAACGCCGCCGCCGCGCCTGCGTCCATGATCCGCCACTGGCCCTTGCCGTCATAGCCATCGCGGCGGGTCTTGACGATGCCGGGCATGCCGATGCGGGCAACCGCTGCGGCAAAGTCTGCCGCCGTATCGACCGCCGCCCACGGCGCGGCGCGGCCGCCCAGTTCTTCGGCAAAGCGCTTTTCGTGCACGCGGTCTTGCGCAACTTCCAGTGCGCGGACCGGCGGGAACATCCGCCCCTCGCCGGCCAGCGCGGCCACGGGCACATTCTCGAACTCATACGTGATGACAGCGCAGGCCGCCATGAACCGTTCGAGCGCAGCGCTGTCGGCCCAATCGGCGCATGTGGACGCCGCGCAGACATCGGCGGCAATCGCATCGGGCTCTGGCGCATAGACATGGCAGCGATAGCCAAGATTGGCCGCCGCGAGCGCGATCATCCGGCCCAACTGGCCGCCGCCGAGGATGCCGATAGTCTCGCCCGGAGGGATCAAGTTCATTGCGGGCGCTCGGCCACCGCATTGGTCTGTGCGGCCCGGTAAGCGATCAGCCGCGCCTCAAGCGCAGGGTCGCTGATGGCAAGGATCGCAGCGGCGAGCAGCCCGGCGTTGACCGCGCCCGGCGCGCCGATCGCCAATGTGCCCACCGGAATGCCGCCAGGCATTTGCGCGATCGAGAGCAGGCTGTCCACGCCCTGCAACGCCTTCGATTCCACTGGCACGCCGAGCACTGGCAGGTGCGTCATTGCCGCCACCATGCCGGGCAGATGCGCCGCGCCGCCTGCGCCCGCAATCACCACCTTGAAGCCTTCGCGGTGCGCCGCGTTGGCGAACGCGACCAGCCGATCGGGCGTGCGGTGCGCCGAAACGATGCGGCAATCGTGCGCAACGCCGAGCTTAGTCAGCACCTCGGCGGCCTTTTGCATCGTTTCCCAATCGGACTGGCTGCCCATCACGATCGCCACTTGTGGGACAATCTGCGCCGTTTCACTCATCCTGCTTGCCCCTCACCGACCGGCCCAACGCGCAGACCGTCACCGCTCCGACAGATAATACCGCTCCAGCGCGGTAAGATCATCGGCCAGTTCATAGATGATCGGCTGGCCGGTCGGGATCTCAAGCTCGCTGATATCGGCATCCGAAATGCCCGACAGATGCTTGACCAGTGCGCGCAGCGAATTGCCGTGCGCCGAGACAATCACCGTCTCGCCCGCCAGCAGCGCAGGCGCGATCTTTTCCTCCCAGCAAGGCAGCACACGCGCGATGGTGTCCTTCAGGCTTTCCGCGCTGGGCACCGCGATCCCGGCATAGCGCGGGTCGGACGCGAGATCGAAAGCGCTGCCGGGCGCCAGCGGCGGCGGCGGGGTGTCGAAGCTGCGGCGCCAGATCTTGACCTGATCTGCGCCGTGCAGCGCGGTCGTCTCGGCCTTGTCGAGCCCGGTGAGGCCGCCATAATGCCGCTCGTTGAGCCGCCAGTCTTTATCTTCTGGCAACCACAACCGGCCCATCGCCTCGAGCGCGAGATGGAGCGTCTTGATCGCGCGAGTCTGCAGCGAGGTGAACGCGGCTGTGGGCAGCACGTCCTTTTCCTTGAGCAGCACGCCGGCGGCAAAGGCTTCGGCAGCGCCTTTTTCGGTAACGTCGACATCCCACCAGCCGGTGAAACGGTTTTCAAGGTTCCACTGCGACTGGCCGTGGCGGATCAGGATCAGGCGGGGCATTGGCTTCCTGTTGCTGCTTAAATCGGGAAGCGAGGGCGTAGCGCCGCGCGCGTGATTTGGGAAGGGCGCAGACAGGCCGGGCAGATCAGCTTTGCGATTCGCCGCTGCGATCGCCTGATGCCGGCGCAAGCGGTTCGCTCAGCGCGCGGGCCTGCGCTTTGCGCAGTCTCAAGTTGTCGCGCAGCCGCGCAGCGAGACGTTCCTCGCGGGTCGCGGGTTTGGGAGGTTGCGGGGCCGTGCCTTCAGTCATGGCCCAAACCTGTGCCCTCTGGCTCTCGCCCCGGCAAGCCTTGCTTGACAAAGAACCGCCCCCCCGCCAAAGCGCGCGCCTGTCTGGACCAGCGCTCGCCGCAGCTTTAGACGGGCAACGTCGCGGAAATGGTGTGCTGCTGTAGCTCAGTGGTAGAGCGCATCCTTGGTAAGGCTGAGGTCGGGAGTTCAATCCTCCCCAGCAGCACCATTTCCCGGGCTGATCAGGCCGACTCTGCATCAGTTAGTCATCAGCCAGTTCGTAGACGCTGAAAGCGATGTTGGCCCATTCTTCGCGGTTGAGGACGATCCAGTCGATCCTGATCCCCGCCTTGGCGCGAACGGGCACTACTGCGCTAAAATCAAGCGTGAATGACTCAGCGTCGCGCAGGATCACTTGTGCTGGATAGCGCCCTGCATCGTGCGCCAGCGATTCGACAATGCCTTCATAGCCCAGAACTTTTCCCTCGTGGCTCACCTTGGTCAGCACATAGGCGGTAATGAAGCGGCGCGGAGCATTGCCCTGAAGATAGACCTGCGACAACGGGCCATAAAGGATGGCATGCTTGCCCCATCGCAAACAAAGTCTTCCCGCCAGGGCGCCGATCAGCACGGCCACGCCGCAAAGCCAGAACAAACCCCAGAACAGCGCGAACGCGGCGGCATTGCCAGACATGGCGGCCAACCGTGCCTCGGCAAATATATACGGATCCGCCCATGGCAGTGCGATCAGCGGCGCAAACAGATGCAGCCCGGCCAACCCGGATACGAAAAGCGCATGAACCACCACGCTGAAGCCGCCAACCAACGCAACGCCTTCGGACGAAGTAAGCGCGGGCAAGGGCGGATCGACAGCGGCAGTCCGCGCAGATCGAAAGAAAGACTGGGTCGCGATTATTCCGGGCAGCAGCAGCGCGCCTGCAAGTATCGCAAGCAACGTCGCGCCCATTAGCGCGGCCTAGCGGTCGTGATCGGCCTCGGTCGCGCTGCGCAGGCTGCTGCGATGGATCACATGAACCCCGTCAGCGCGCTGCGTCGAAGCGAGCTTCACATTTTCCCAGCTGCCGCCAAATGCCCGCACAACTTTGACAGCGGATTGGATTGCTTCGGGCGAATTGATGCGGCTGGAGGTCATGACATCAGTAATATAATAGGCTGGACCATCTTAACAAGCGATTTAAGCCCTCAAATCCCGCCGATGGCATCCCTCAGGCGCGCCACGCGCCCGAGGCATTGGACGACCAGCCAAGGCCGGCATAGGCCGCATCGACCAGCGATTGCCCGCGCGCGTTGAGCAGGATGCCTGGGCCCATCCGGTTCATCGTATAGCCAAAGCCGATGCCGGCGTCCGGATCGGCAAAGCCGACGCTGCCGCCCATGCCGACATGGCCGAACGCGCTTTCGCCGAGCAGCAGGCTGTCCGCCCCATTGGCGCGGTTGTCGGTGCTGGCCATGAAGCCCAGCGCAAAGCGCATCGGCTGCATCAACACCGCGTCGCTCAAGGTGGCGGCGGTGACGCGGCCCATCCGCTGGATGGTTTCCGGCTTGAAATACCCCTGCCCGCCATTGGCCAGCGGCGCATAAAGCCCGGCCAGCCCGCGCGCATTGGTAATGCCATTGGCGCTGCCGATCTCGGCGGCGTGGATCTCGCGCGAGTTGAAATTGGCCTTGCCCTGATTGCCCAGAAACAACGCAGGCAGGCTGCCCGGCTTGCCCGAAACATGCTGAAAGAAGCGCGAGGCAAAGTTGATCTCGGCCGGATCGGGCGCGATCATCGGCGCGACGCGGGCTTCGCATGCTTCAGGCAGGCCGATGTGGAAATCGAGGCCCAGCGGCCCGGCAAATTCTTCGGCGAAATAGACGCCCAGCGGCTTGCCCGCGAGAATGCGCACGAGATTGCCAACGGTCCACGCATATGTCAGCGCGTGATAGCCCTGCTGCGTGCCCGGCTCCCAGAAGGCTTCTTCGGCTTCGACACGGCCCACCATGTAATCCCAATCGGCAAGGCCGCCCGGGCGGATCGGCTCGCGCACATGCGGCACCGGCGAGGTGTGGCACAGCATCATCGCCACCGTCGTGGCCTCCTTGCCGCCCGCCGCAAAGCCCGGCCACACATCGGCCACCAGCGTGTCATAACCAATCGCCCCCTGCTCGACGAGGCGGTGAAGGCACAGCGCCGCCGCACCTTTGGTGCAGGAATAGACGATGGAAATCGTGTCGCGCTCCCACGCAGACGCTGGCTCCGCTTCGGTCGCAGGGGCGGCCCAGCCGCCCCACAGATCGACCACCGGCTCGCCGCCCACCACGAGGCAGACGCTGGCCCCCACTTCGCCGCGCTCGGTGAAATTGGCGCGAAAAACGTCCAGCATCGGGGCAAATTCGGGTGCGCAGAACCCGGCGATGGTCTGGCCAGCAGGCAATTGCTCGGAAATCTGGGTCATGGGGTGGATGCTCCTCTCGCGTTATGGCTTGTTTTGCGTTTCACTAGCCGACCGATCGCCCGGGACAAAGCGCCAATGCGGGCGCGCGCTTCAGGCCAGCAGATCCGCCCATTCCGGACGGCGTTTGAACGCAGCGGCGACATAGCTGCATTGCGGCTCGATCTTCCAGCCTTGCGCGCGCGCATCGGCGATCAGCGCTTCGACCAGCTTTGCGGCAATCCCGCGCCCGCCGATTTCGGGCGGGACGAGGGTGTGTTCGGCCGTCAATACATTGGCGCGCCTCACGTAGGTCAGCCGCCCGAAGGCGGCGCTGTCCGCCACGCGGGCCTGGTATTCGCCCTGCGCGCCTTGATCCAGATGCGTGATCACAGGTTCGTTCATGGCTATCCATCCCATAAGGCAAGCTGACTTGACCGTTGCACCATGCCCGGTAAGGCCAGCGCCATGAAGTTCTTCTCCGACAATGCCGCGCCTGTCCACCCCCGCGTCTGGGCCGCGATGCAGGCCGCCGATACGCCCGACAAGGCCTATGACGGCGATGCGCTGTCGCGGCGGCTCGATGATGCGTTTGCGGACGCGTTTGGCACCCCTTGCACTGCGCTGTGGGTGGCCACGGGAACAGCGGGCAATTGCCTTGCGCTGGCCGCGATGGCGCCGCCGCATGGCGGTGTCGTCTGCCACCGCGAGGCGCATATCGAGATCGACGAGGGCGGCGCGCCGGGCTTTTTTCTCCACGGCGCGAAGCTGCTGCTGGCGGCGGGCGAGGGCGCGAAGCTGACCCCCGAGACGATCCGCGCGGTGATCGATCCGATCCGTCCCGAAGTCCACCAGGTCCAGCCGCATGCGATTTCGATCACCCAGGCCAGCGAATATGGCCGCGTCTATACCCCCGCCGAAGTCGCCGCCATCGGCGCATTGGCGCAGGAACGCGGGCTCGGCCTGCATATGGACGGCGCACGTTTTGCCAATGCGGTGGCGCATCTTGGCTGCCATCCGGCAGACGTGACCGTGCGCGCGGGCGTTGCTGCGCTCACCTTCGGCTTTGTCAAGAATGGCGGCATGGGGGCCGAAGCGCTGGTGTTCTTCGATCCCGCGCTCGCCGATGTGGTGCGGTTTCGCCGCAAGCGCGCCGGCCATCTCCAATCCAAGGGCCGCTATCTGGCCGCGCAAGTGCTGGCGATGCTGGAAGGCGATCTCTGGCTGGAAAACGCCCGCGCCGCCAATGCGGCCGCGCAGGAAATCGCCGCAGTCTGCGGCGATCGGCTGATCCATGCGGTCGAAGCGAACGAGGTGTTCGTGGTGCTTTCCCCGGCCGAGCAGCAGGCGCTCCACGCACAAGGCTTTGAATTCTACGACTGGACCGCCCCGCCGGGCGCTCCCGGAGCCGCCCGCCTCGTGACCGCATGGAGCAGCCCGCCGCTTGAAGTGCAAGCGCTCGCCCGCGCCATCGCGGCGCTGTGAGCACGGAGCACTTGCCCGGCGAAGCCCGCTTTCTGCAGGCGCGCATCATCGTGCCGTTTGTGCTGACGGCGGTGATCTGGGGTTCGACCTGGCTGGTGATCAAGGGCCAGCTTGGCGATGTCCCGCCCAGCTGGTCGGTGACCTGGCGCTTTGCCGGCGCGGCGCTCGGCATGTTCGCCTTTGTGCTGGCCAAGCGCCTGCCGCTGGTGCCCGATACCAAAGGCCTCACGGTGGCGGCGGTGATGGGCTGCAGCGTGTTTTCGGTCAATTTCCAGTTCGTCTACCGCTCCGAACAATACCTCACCTCGGGGCTTGTCGCGGTGCTGTTTGCGCTGCTCTTGGTGCCCAACACGCTTTTTGCGCGGATCTTTCTTGGCCAGCGGATCACGCGCGGCTTTTTGCTGGGCACGGGAATCGCGCTCATCGGCATCGCGCTGCTGATGCTCCACGAATATCGCCTCGCGCTCGCGCAGAACGCCGCGATGGGCGCAAATGTGCTGATCGGCGGGGTCATGGTGCTCGCCGCGCTGCTCTTTGCCTCGATCGGCAATGTCGTGCAGGCCACCACCATGGCGCGCGGCCAGCCGGTGCCGACCATGCTCGCCTGGGCGATGCTGATCGGCGCGGGCGTCGATGCCGTGATCGCTTCGATGCTGTCTGGCCCGCCCCGCTTCGAATGGACCTTGGGCTATGCCGGCGGGGTGGCCTACCTCGCGATCATCGGCTCGGTGGTCACGTTCCCGATGTACAACGGCCTGCTGCGCGCGCTTGGGCCGGGCCGCGCCGCTTATAACGGCGTGCTCGTGCCGGTTGTCGCGATGCTGCTCTCGACCCTGTTCGAGGGCTACCGCTGGTCCTTGCTCGCCGGCGCGGGCGCGGCGCTGGCGATCATCGGGCTGGTCGTGGCGTTAAGGGCGCGCAGCCCCTCGCGGTAGGTGGGATAGCGCAGCCGCCAGCCCAGCATGCGCTTGGCCTTGCCATTGGCAATGCGGCGGTTCTCGGCATAGAAACCCAGCGCCATCGGCGAAAGCTGCGCCTCTTCCAGCGATTTCAAGGGCGGCGGCGCCTGCCCCAGCAGCCGCGCGGCTTCCTCGATCACCGCATTCTGGCTGCAGGGCAGATCATCGGCGAGGTTATAGACCCCCGGCGCGCCATCAAACGCCGCGATCACCCCGCCCGCGATATCGGCGACATGGACCCGGCTGAACACTTGCCCTGCCAGATCGATCCGGTTTGCCGCGCCGCTCTCCACCCGCTCAAGCGCGCTGCGGCCCGGCCCATAGATGCCGGGCAGCCGCAACACGCGCGCGCCCAGAGCCTGCCACGCCAGATCGGCCTCGGCCCGCGCCGTGCGCCGCCCCGCGCCGACGGCTGCGCTTTCATCGACCCAAGCGCCGCCGGTGTCGCCATAGACCCCGGTGGAGGAGAGATAGCCGAGCCATGTGGCCGATTGACGGCGCAGCAGATCACCATAGGATTCCAGCACCGGATCGCCGCCATCGCGGGCCGGAGGGACCGAGGACAGCACATGGCTCGCCCCCGCCACCGCCGCCGCCACGGCGTTCGCATCGGCAAAGTTCACATCGCCCGCGCGCCCGGTGCCGCGCACCTGCCAGCCCTGCGCGCGCAAGTCTGCGGCCAGCACTTGCGCTGTATAACCCATACCGAAGATGAATAGGTTCATGGCAGCGGCAGGATCACTGTTTCGCGGGCGCCGGGAACATGATCTTTCTTCCACTGCATCGCCATCCGCACCCGCGTTCGGCCCGAAGGGTGATCAAACAGCACCGCTTCTTCGAGCGCACCGGGCGCGATCTTGCGGTAATTTGAAAGCTTCATGGCGGTCGCGGCAAAAGCATCGGGTTCGCGCGCGGCATCGAGGCCAAAGGCATCGGCTTCGCTTTCGCTTACCCGGATCACGGTGTTGAGCAGCGGAAGTGATACCAGCGAGAGCACCGCCAGCACCGCTGCGAACACCGGCATCGAGGCCGGATCGCCGATCGCCCGCACTTTCCAACGCTGCCCGCCCAGCCGGATCGCGGCCGGCACGATCATCGCGGCAATCCAGAACTGCGCGGCGAACAAGAGCGAGATGAGCAGGATCAGCCGCCAACTGTGGCCGAGCACATAATGGCCCAGTTCATGCCCCATCACTGCCGCGACCATGGCCGGCGGCTGCTTGAGCAGGTTGTCGTTCAGCGTGACGCGGATGGTCGGGCCAAGCCCCGAGACATTGGCCGAAATCCGGTCCGACTGGCGCGATTCGTCCGCCACATAGATTTGATCGGCAGGCACCTGGTAAGCCTTCGCCATGGCCACGATCCGATCGCGCACCGGCCCTTGCGGCATGGGGGTGTAAGTGTTGAACAAGGGCGCGATGAACACCGGCGAGACCAGCACCGCCAACGTAACGAGCGCGCTCACCAAGCCGCTGCCGATAAGCCACCAGCGCCTGGGCCAGCGCCGGATCACCACATACGTGAGCAGGAGAAGCGGACCGCCGATCAGGATCGTCAGAACGAAACCGATCGCCTGATCGCCCAGCCATGCGCCGAGCGACTGGTTCATCAGCCCAAAATGCTGCTCGCGCCAGAACTGCGTGTAGATCGTCCACGGCAGGGTGATGAGGGTATTGGCCGCGAGGAACGTGATCGCGCACGCAATGATGCCCAGCCATGGCCGCCAGCCCCGCCGCTGCATGGCATCGCGCACTCCCGGCAGCACCCGCAAGCGCAGCATGAGCCAGCAGACAAACACCGAAATCACCGTGCCGAACAGCACGTTCCATTGCGAACCATCAAAATAGGCGTCCGATTTGACGCGCGCTGCCGGGCTCAGCGTGGCCAGCCACGCCTGCGTCGCATGCTCAACATCGAACCCTGCGGCGCTGGCGCCCAGCGGCGCGGCGGCAAGTGCGAGCGAGGCAAGCATCGAAATCCGCCTGATCAGCGCCATGAATCCATTCCTGCCGTGCCTTGTTAATGGGTGAGGGCGGGCAGGCCCGGCGTCAAGTGATCTTAACATATCGGGCCGGATGAAGTTTGCGGTTGGCCGGTTCCCGCAGCGCGCCTACATTGGCGCTATGAACGATCTTTCCCGTCCGCCCGCCCTTCCCGCCGCTCCTGCGCTCGTGCGGCGACTGGATTACCAGCCGCCCGAATGGCTGGTGAGCGATATTGCGCTCGATTTTGCGCTGTCACTCACGGCCGCGCGGGTTCGCAGCGAATTGACCGTGATGCGCAACCCGCTGGCCCAGCCGAACCCCGCCATCCGCCTGAACGGCGATGGCATCACCGCGGCCAGCGTGCTGGTGGACGGCGAGGTGCGCCACGACTGGCGGATGGACGGCAATGATCTGCTGATCGATCTGGCAGGCGAGCACTATGTCATCGCCATCGAAACCGTGCTCGACCCTTCCGCCAACACCCAGCTTTCCGGGCTTTATGCGTCGGGCGGGATGCTGTGCACGCAATGCGAGGCCGAAGGTTTCCGGCGCATCACCTTCTTTCCCGACCGGCCCGATGTTCTGAGCCGCTACAAAGTGCGGATGAGCGGCGACAAGGCCGCGTTTCCGGTGCTGCTGTCCAACGGAAATCCGGTGGCGCAGGGGGACGGCGAAAACGGCACACATTGGGCCGAGTGGCACGATCCTTGGCCCAAGCCATCGTATCTCTTCGCGTTGGTGGCAGGCGATCTGGTCGCAACGCGCGACAGCTTCACCACCCGCTCGGGCCGCAAGGTTGACTTGGGCATCTATGTGCGCGCCGGGGACGAAGGCCGCACCGACCACGCCATGCGCTCGCTCATCGCCTCGATGCAATGGGACGAGGAAGTCTATGGGCGCGAATACGACCTCGACTTGTTCAACATTGTCGCGGTCGCCGATTTCAATGCCGGGGCGATGGAGAACAAGGGCCTCAACGTGTTCAACACGCGCTACATCCTGGCGGATCCCGAAACAGCGACCGACGGCGATTACGATGCAATCGAGGGCGTGGTCGCGCACGAATATTTCCACAACTGGTCGGGCAACCGCGTGACCTGTCGCGACTGGTTTCAGCTCAGCCTCAAGGAAGGCTTCACCGTGCTGCGCGATCAGCAGTTCAGCGCGGATCGCGGATCGGCCCCGGTCAAGCGGATCGAGGATGTGCGGATCTTGCGCGCAGCACAGTTCCCCGAGGATTCCGGCCCGCTGGCGCACCCGATCCGCCCCGACGTCTATCAGGAAATCAGCAATTTCTACACCGCCACGGTCTATAACAAAGGGGCCGAGGTGATCCGCATGATCACGGTGATGACCGGTGCCGAGCGCTTTCGCCAGGGCACCGATGTCTATTTCGACCGGCACGACGGCGAGGCGGCGACATGCGAGGATTTTGTCTGCGCGATCGAAGACGGCGCGCAGATCGATCTCAGCCAGTTTCGCCGCTGGTACGAACAGGCGGGCACCCCGCGCGTCGAAGTGAGCATGGCGCATGCCGATGGCAGCGTGACGCTGACGTTGAAGCAGAGCATCCCCGCCACCCCGGGGCAAGACCACAAGCAGCCGATGGTCATCCCGCTGCGCACCGCGTTGTTTGACCGCGACACTGCGGCGCATGGCCGCGAACACCTGCTGATGCTGACCAAGCCCGAGCAGACGTTCACGTTCAGCGGTTTTGACCAGCGCCCGGTGCTGTCGATCAATCGCGGCTTTTCCGCGCCGGTGGCGCTGATCCATCCGGCGAGCGATGCCGATCTGGTGTTTCTGGCCGCGCACGACGATGATCCCTTCGCGCGCTATGAAGCGATGCAGCAGCTGGTGGTGCAGCATCTCGTGGCGGCGGTGAACGGCACGCTTGCCGAGCATGACCGCGCGGCGGGCCGGGCGGCCATCGGCGCGGCGTTTGCCGCCGTGCTGGCGGATCAGGCGCTCGACGATCTGATGCGCGGCGAATTGCTGATCCTGCCCGGCGAGACGTATCTGGCCGAACAGATCGAGCAGGTCGATCCGGTGCAGGTCCGCGCCGAACGCGAGGAATTAAAGCGCTGGCTGGGCGAGACGCTGATTGCCGAATGGCGGGCGCTGCATGATCGCTGCTGCGCGGTGCCCTATAGCCTCGATGCCGACGCGCGCGGCGCGCGCAAGCTGAAAACGCAAGGCTTGGTCTATCTCACCCTTGCCGACCCCGGCGACACGGCGCGGCGGGCGCGGGCGCAATACGATACCGCCAGCAACATGACTGACCGGCAAGGCGCGCTGATGGTGCTGGCCGGGCTCGATTGCGCGGATCGCGAGGAGGTCCTCGCCGATTTCCACGCGCGGTTTGCAGGCAACCAGCTGGTGATCGACAAGTGGTTTTCGATCCAGGCCAGCTCATTTCATCCAGAAGCGCTGGAGCATGTCAAAGCGCTGGCAAGCCATGCCGATTTCACCATGGCCAATCCCAACCGGGTGCGCGCGCTCTATATGGCCTTTGCCGGAAACCCCGGCGCGTTTCATGCCGCGAACGGCGAGGGCTACCGGATGATCGCCGATCTGATCATCGCGCTCGATCCGATCAACGCCAATGTCGCCGCGCGCTTCGTTACGCCGCTCGGCCGCTGGCGCAAGCTGGAGCCAGTGCGCGCCGCGCTGATGCGCGCCGAACTGGAACGGATCGCTGCCATCCCAGCCCTCTCGCGCGATGTCCGCGAGCAGGTTACGCGCAGCCTCGAAGGATGATGGACGCGCCGGAAGCCTTGCGCCATCCGGCGCTTGCCGGGGCGGCGCATGGCTTTCTGGGCCGGAAGGGCGGGGTCAGCAAGGGGCTGCTGGCCGGGCTCAATGTGAGCTACGCCGACGATGATCCGGCGCTGACCAGCGAGAACCGGGCCCGCGCGGTGGCGGCGGTGCTGCCGGGGGCCGCCTTGCAGACCTGCTACCAGATCCATTCGGCAGATGTCGTCACCGTGACCACGCCATGGGCCGATGCCGACCGCCCGCGCGGCGATGCGCTGGTGACGGACCGGCCCGGCATCGTGCTGGGCGTGCTGATCGCCGATTGTGCGCCGGTGCTGTTCCACGATGCCACAGCCGGGGTGATTGGCGCGGCCCATGCCGGATGGAAGGGCGCCTTCACCGGCGTGACGGACAGCACGGTGGAAGCGATGGAGGCGCTCGGCGCGCGGCGCGAGCACATCGCGGCTGTGGTCGGCCCGTGCATCGCGCAGAAAAGCTATGAAGTGGACGCAGCCTTCGAAGCCCGGTTCCTCGAACAGTCGGCTGAAAACGCGCGCTTCTTCAAGGCGGGCCGCGCTGGCCACGCGTGGTTCGATCTCGAAGGTTACACCGCCGCGCGGCTGCGTGATGCCGGTGTTGGCCAGATCGCGATGTTGGGTGAGGACACTTATGCGCAGGAAGCCCGCTTTTATTCCTTCCGCCGCGCCACCCACCGCGCCGAACCGGGATATGGGCGGCAGATTGCGCTGATCGGATTGGCCGCCCGCTGACCGCCATGGCCGATCCGGTGCTCTACAGTTTCCGCCGCTGCCCCTATGCCATGCGCGCAAGGCTGGCCTTGGCGATCAGCCAGACGGCGTGCGAGCTGCGCGAGGTGAAGCTGGCGGCCAAGCCTGCCGCGATGCTCGCCGCCTCGCCCAAGGGCACGGTTCCGGTGCTTGTGTTGCCGGACGGCGCGGTGATCGAAGAAAGCCTCGATGTGATGCGCTGGGCGCTGGCCCGAGATGATCCCGAAGGCTGGCTGGCGCGCGATGACGCAGCCTTGATCGCTGCGAACGACGGCCCGTTCAAGCACGACCTCGACCGGTTCAAATATCCCGGCAGGCACGGCACCGACCCGCTGGTTCATCGCCGCAGCGGCGCGGAATTCCTCCATGCGCTGGAAGGCCGCCTGTCCGCCTCGGGGATGCTGTGCGGGCCAGAGCGGGGCCTTGCCGACGCCGCGATCATGCCGTTCGTGCGCCAGTTTGCCGCGACCGACCCGGCATGGTTCGACAGCGAGCCGCTGCCCCGCCTCAAAGTCTGGCTGGCGGGTTTCATGGGGTCCAGCCTGTTCGCAGCGGTCATGATCCGCGTTGCGCCGTGGTCCGCAGGCGATCCGCCGCTGGCCTTTCCGGGGCCGCAAACCGCCTAAAGCAATCCCAACCCGGCCATCTGCGCCTCCAGCGCGTTTGCATCGCCGGCAAAATGATGCACCTGCCAACCCAGCGCGCGCGCGGTAGCCACATTGGGGGCACTGTCATCGATGAACAGCATGTTCGCCGGCGCGCGCCCAAAGCGCCGCGCCGCCAGATCGAAGATCGCCTCGCCCGGTTTTACCAGCCGCTCTACCCCGGATATGACAATATCCTGCAAGTGATCGAGGATCGGAAAGGTGGGGCGGAACAGGTTCCACGCATCCACCCCGAAATTGGTGATGGCAAATTGCGGTACCCCGCGCGCCGCCAGCCGCTCGATCAGACCGTGCGTGCCCGCCACCGGGCCGGGCAGGCTTTCCAGCCAATTGGTTTCATAAAGCGCGATGAGATCGGCATAGCGGGGAAATTCGGCCTGCCGCGCGGCGACCATCTCGGCATGCGAGATGCCGGCATCGTGCTGCGCATGCCATGCCTCGGAAACCACTTCGCTGACGAACCAGGCCCGTTCGGCTGCATCGGGAATGGCATCGCGATAAATCCGCGCCAGATCCCATTGGACCAGCACCCGTCCGATATCCCAGACGACCGTGTCGACCTTGTGCGCTTCGCCCATCGTGGCTGATCCCGCAAACAACAAGGCCCCCGGTTTGGCGGTGGCCCAATACCATTACGGCAAGTGCAGCATGGGGTGCGCTTTGCATCCCGGTATCCGGTGCAGCCCCGCCGTCGCGAGACTGCACCGGAACTGCGCAAAACTTAGCCCTGGCGCGCCTTGAAGCGGCGGTTGGTCTTGTTGATCACATAGGTGCGGCCGCGGCGGCGGATCACGCGGTTGTCGCGGTGGCGATCCTTGAGCGACTTCAGGCTGTTGCGAATTTTCATGGCGAATCCCTCAGCCCGAACGTGACCGGGCGCAAAATTGAAGGTGGGCGGTTACTGGCGCATGGCCCCCAAGTCAACCTTCGCCGCGAATCTCGGTCAGTTTGCGTTCCCACGCCAGCGCATGTTCGACAATCGTTTCGAGATCGGCATAGCGCGGCACCCACGGCAGGGTCGCCTTGATCCGCTGATTGTCCGAAATCAGCGAATCGGGATCGCCCGGGCGCCGTCCTTGCAGCTCGCGCGTGATCGTGCGGTTGGTCACGCGGTCGACCGCATCGAGCACTTCGAGCACCGAAAAACCGCGCCCATAGCCGCAGTTCATCGTCATCGAGCGCTCTGGCTGGGCGATCAGCGCTTCCAGCGCCAGAACATGCGCGGCGGCCAGATCCGACACATGGATATAATCGCGCACCCCGGTGCCATCCGGCGTATCATAATCGGTGCCGAACACGCCGACATGGCTGCGTTTGCCAAGTGCGGCTTCGACGGCCACCTTGATCAGATGGGTCGCCCCTGCGGTCGATTGCCCGGTGCGCGCCTGCGGATCGGCCCCGGCAACGTTGAAATAACGCAGCGCGCAATAGTTCAGCGCATGCGCCGTGGCGGTATCGGCCAGCATGAATTCGGTCATCAGCTTCGACATGCCATAAGGATTGATCGGCAGCTTCGGGCTGTCTTCGGTCACGGGCGAAACCTCGGGCACACCATAAGTCGCCGCTGTCGACGAGAAGATGAAATGCGGCACCCCGGCCGCCACCGCAGCGGCGATGAGCGCGCGGCTTTTGGCAGTGTTGTTGTGATAATACTTGAGCGGATTTTCGACCGAATCGGGCACGATGATCGAGCCGGCAAAATGCATCACGGCCCGCGTGCCCTGCTCGGCGAAAATACGCGCCAGCAGCGCGCCGTCTTCGATATCGCCTTCATAGAGCGGCACACCATCGGGAATGGCGAAGCGGAAACCGGTGGTGAGATTATCGATCACCGCGACCGGCCAGCCTGCATCCTTGAGCGCCAGCACCGCGTGGCTGCCAATATAACCAGCACCGCCGGTAACGAGAACGGGAACCATGCGAATCATCCTCAAGTTTGCGACGTGGCGCCGCTCTATCAGTCATCGAGCATGAAGGAATCCCCAACGAAGCGGGCATTCATCGCGGTGACAGTAACGCGCGCCTAGGCTGCGCCGAACAAGTTGCCCGAAAGGCGCGCCATGACCCGGCCATACATTCTGCCCTTTGCCTTGATCCTCGCGGCTCTTGCGGTGCCCGCGTTCGCTCAGGGCATGCCCGGGGAAGGCCCTTATGGCGGGCCTCGCGGCGGCGGCGGCTGGAACGACCGGCGCGGGGATCCGCGGCAGGATCAGCGCCAGAACCGGCAGACCGGCAGCGCAGAGCCTGCGCCCGGCATCGCCGTGACCGCGTTTCACGCCGCCGATGCGGACGAATTGCTGGGCAAAGGGCAAATCGTGGTTGCGGCGATCTCGGGCGGCGATGAACTGGGCAAGCTGCCGGTTTATGAAGCGGCGGTGGTCGATGAACTGGCCCGGCGCGGGTATGACACCGCCAGCAGCAGCGATCGCGGCCAGATCGCGCAAATCGGCGTGGCGCATCGCACCGCCGTGCCCGAAGAGGCCCCGCGCAAGCCGATCAGCGGCGCGATGAGCACCACCATCAGCAATCGCGGCAGCGGCTTTGGCCTTGCGCTGGCGGTCGATCTGACCAAGGCGAAAAAGGCGATCATCGCCACCCGGCTCGATGTGCGCATTCGCGACAAGGCCAGCGGCCGTGTGCTGTGGGAGGGATACGCCGAGGGGCAGGCCCGCGAAGGCGAATCCGGGCTGGACAACGGCGCGATGGCAACGCGGCTGGCTGCTGCGCTTTTCGCAAGATTTCCGGAAGGCGAGATCGTGCAGCCGCTTGCCGCCGCCATTCCGCGCATGATTGCCCCCGGCGAGTAAAGCGGTCAGAGTGATGATCCCGCACCCTTTTGTCCCCAACGCTGAAAGATTGCCTGCCATGCGCGCCCTCCCCCTGTTTGCCGCACTCCTGCTTGTTGCCGCTGCATCGCCGGCGCTCGCTGCGCCGGTCGAAGTCACCCGTTTTCACACCCCCGAAACGATCACCGCGCTGGGGCGCGGCGCAGTGGTGGTGATCGCTGCACCGGGCGAAGACGCAGGCAGCCTCGAAAGCGGCGTCTGGCTGGCGGCGGTGCAGCGCGAGCTGGCCGCGCTCGGCTTTGCCGCGTCCACCCCCGGCGCGGCCGATGCCACCGCCGAAGTGCGCATCGAGCGCCAGAACCGCCGCGATGAAGCGCGCCGCAGCGGCCCTGTGTCCGTCGGGGTCGGCGGATCGACCGGCGGCTGGAACAGCGGCGTCGGGCTGGGCGTGGGCTTCAATCTGGGCGGCGGGGCAAGGGACACGGTCTCCACCCGGCTCTCCGTGGTGATTCGCGCGCGCGCGAGCGGCCAACCCTTGTGGGAAGGACGCGCCGAGAGCACCGAGCGCAGCAAGGCCCGCAGCCCCGGGGCCGAGATCATCGCGGCGCGCATGGCCAAAGCGCTGTTCTCGCTCTTCCCCGGCACGTCGGGGGAGACTATCAGGGTGAAATGACCCTGACTCCAATCGAAATCGACGCCGCATTCGATAGCGGCAATATCGAAGTTCTTGCCATCGCTGGCACCCAGGCCCGGCTGGCGATCCGCAAGGACCGCGATTCCGAGTTTTTCCAGTGGTTTCATTTCCGCGTGAGCGGGGCCGCCGGGCGCGCGCTGGAGCTCAAGCTCACGGGCCTGAACGCGGCGGCCTATCCCGGTGGCTGGACCGATTACCGCGCGGCGGTTTCGCAAGACCGCGAGTATTGGGGCCGCGCCGAGACGACATTCGATAAAGACGAAGACGGCGGCACGCTGACCATCCGCCACAGGCCCGAGCCGGGCCCGTGCTGGTTTGCCTATTTCGCGCCCTACTCGATGGAGCGCCATCACGATGTGGTGGCCGCCGCCGCCGCGAGCGAAGGGGTGAGCCACCGCAGCCTCGGCCGCAGCATCGAAGGGCAGCCGATCGATTGCCTCTCGCTGGGCGAAGGAGCCAAGCAAGTGTGGCTCTATGCGCGCCAGCATCCCGGCGAAGCGATGGCGCAATGGTGGATCGAGGGCGCGCTCGATATGCTCACCGATCCGGCAGACCCGCATGCGCGCCGCCTGCGCCAGCTATGCCGGTTTCACATCGTGCCCAATGCCAATCCGGATGGATCGTGCCGGGGCCATTTGCGCACCAATGCGGCGGGGGTGAACCTCAACCGCGAATGGCATGCGCCCTCGGCCGAAAGATCGCCCGAAGTGCTCGCGATTCGCGATGCGATGGACCAGACCGGCGTGCATTTCGCCATCGATGTGCATGGCGATGAGGCGATCCCGCATGTCTTTCTTGCCGGGTTTGACGGTATTCCTTCGCTGAGCGAGCAGCAAAGCGAAGGCTATGCCCGCTACCGCGCGATTCTGGAGCGGCGCACGCCCGATTTCCAGACGAAGCGCGGCTATCCTGCCGCCCCGGCTGGCCGGGCCAATCTCACCATGTCGACCAACCAGCTCGCCGAGCGTTTCGGCCCCAGCCATGGCTGCGTTTCGATGACGCTGGAAATGCCGTTCAAGGACAACGCCGATTTGCCTGACCCGGCGCAGGGGTGGAGCCCCGAGCGCAGCAAGCTGCTCGCGCGCGAATGCCTTGCCGCGCTGCTCGAATGGCTCAATGAGCAGTCAGCCCGGCCGGAATGATCTTTACCGTTTGTTAAGACATCTGGGCTTAACATTGGGTTATGTCGCGCGCCATCGTCCTTGCCCAGCATGCTGCTCCTTCGGTCGGCGAGGCCTTGCGCGTGCTGATCGTGTTGTCATGCGCGCTTGCGCTCATCATGGCCGAAGCCGCGCTCCCCAGTCTTTGATCTCACAGGATCTCGTGCACGCGCTCTTTGGGGCGGCACAGCCTTACCCCCTTGCTCGTTTCCAGCAGCGGCCGCTCAATCAGGCGCGGTTCTGAAACCATCGCTGCCAGCACTTCGGCATCGCTTGCTGCCGGAAGGCCGCGCGCCTCGGCATCGGTGCCGCGCAGGCGCAGGCCTTGCTGGGGGGTGAGCCCCGCATCCCGGTAAAGCTGCGCGAGCTTTTGCGCCGAGGGCGGGGCTTCGAGATAGGCGATGATAGTGACGTCCGCCCCCGCCTCGTGCAGCAGGGCGAGCGCCCCGCGCGAGGTGCCGCAGCCGGGATTGTGCCAGATCGTTGCCTTCATGCTTGCATCCTCATGCCAGCGATGCCGCCATCTATGCGCAGCCGCGCCGTCAGGCGCAAGGTCCGCGCGATCATGCCTGCGCGACCGTTCATTTTTGAGAATGATTCCTAATAATACCCTTGCAACTGAGAACAAATCGCATTAGCCGATCTTCATGAGAATGGTTCTCAAGAAGGATTGCGTCTTGCACCGTATCGCCCTGTTGCTGCTCTCCACCGCCGCGCTTGTTCCGCCCATGGCCTATGCCCAGAGCGCGCCTGTGGCATCTGCTGATGGCGGGGCCAATGACGGGGCTGGGGCTGATGACGGCGAAAACCGCGTAATCGTGGTGGTCGGCGAGGTCGATGGCTACCGCGCCGATACCGCAGGCGGGCTGAAAACACCTACCCCGCTGATTGATGTGCCCCAGACCGTCACCGTCCTGACCCGCGAACAACTCGATGATCAAGGCGCAACCCAACTTGGCGAAGCGCTGCGCTATGTCCCCGGCGTGGTGCTCGGGATGGGCGAGGGCCATCGCGACCAGATCACCTTGCGCGGGCAAAACACCACCGCCGATTTCTATCTCGACGGACTGCGCGATGACACCCAGTATTACCGCTCGCTCTACAATATCGAGCGGGTCGAAGTGCTCAAAGGCGCCAACGCGCTGCTCTTCGGGCGCGGCGGCGGCGGCGGCGTGATCAACCGGGTGCGCAAGGCCCCCACGCTATCCAGCGCGCTCGCCACCGCCAGTGCCGCCGTGGGCAGCTTCGGTGACTTCGTGCTCTCCGCCGATCTCGACCAGCCGCTGTCGCAAACCATCGGCGCGCGGATCAATGGCACGTACGAGGAGTTCGACAACCACCGCGCCGCGTTTCACGGCCGCTTCATCGGCGTGAACCCGACGCTGGCCTTCGCCCCTGACGATGCCACGCGCATTGATCTGTCGTACAACTACGACGACGACAGCCGCATCACCGATCGCGGCGTCCCCTCGCTCGGGGGCCGCCCGCTTGAAGGCTTCCGCGATACGTTCTTCGGCCGCAGCGACGTTAACATCTCCACGGTGCGGGCCCATATTGTACAAAGCCGCCTCGAACATCGCCTCGCCGAAAATCTCACGCTGACCGTCGCCGGGCAATACAGCCATAGCGACAAGTATTACGGCAATGTCTTCGCCTCTTCCGCTGTCAATCCGGCAGCAGGCACGGTCGCGCTGGCAGGGTATAACAGCGCCGCCGTGCGCGACAGCTGGATCGGCCAAGCCAACCTTGTCTGGCAGGGCAAGACCGGCGGGATCGGACACACCGTGCTCGCCGGGATCGAAGCCGGCGATCAGGCGACTTATTCCACCCGGGCCGAAGCCGTGTTCACCGGTTCGAACGTGGTCGCGCTGGCAACCCAAATCGCTGTCCCCCCGGTGCGCTTCGGCGCGCAGAGCCGCACGACGTTCACCAAAGTCCAGACCCTCTCCGCCTACGTGCAGGATCAAATCGAGCTTGCCCCGTTCCTCCAGATCGTCGGCGGCGTGCGCTACGACGAATTCCGCATTCGCGCCGACAACCTGCTGAACACCACCAGCGCGGCGCGCACCGACCGCAAGTGGTCGCCCCGCGCCGGGATCATCGTCAAGCCCAAGGCCAACGTCTCGCTCTACGGCAGCTACACCCGCAGCTTCCTGCCGCAATCGGGCGACCAGTTCAGCGCGCTCGATGCCACGCAGGCCACCCTCGACCCTCAGGAATTCACCAACCTTGAAGCCGGCGCGAAGTGGGACATTACTCCGGCGCTGGCACTAACCGCTGCCGCCTACCGCCTCGACCGCGACAACTCGCGCTTCAACGATCCCGTCACCGGCCTGCCCCAACTTTCGGGCAAGACCCGCACCCGCGGCATCGAACTCTCAGCATCGGGCCGCATTCTGCCGCAGTGGCAAGTGAGCCTGGGCTATACCCTGCAACACGGCGAAGTGCGGTCCAGCACCGCCGCCGCCCCCGCCGGGCGCAAGCTCGCGCAGCTGCCCGAAAGCCAGATCGCGCTGTGGACCCGCTACGAGGCCACCCCCAAGCTCGGCCTTGCGCTGGGCGTCACCCACCAATCCTCAAGCTTTGCCGCGATCAGCAACGCTGTCACCCTGCCCGGCTATACCCGCGTCGATACTGCCGTGTTCTACAAGTTGAGCACCGCCATTTCGGCGCAGATCAATATCGAGAATCTGCTGAACACCAGCTATTTCCCCACCGCGCATACCGACAACAACATCTTCACCGGCGCCCCCCGCAACGCGCGGCTTTCGGTCAAGGTTATCTTCTAAGGACTTAGAGCCCCGGCGTGGTCGCGACTGCGGGCGCAGGCAGCGGCGCGAGGCGCTCGGCCCCGCGCATCGCCCGCCCGGCACGCTGCACTGCGCGCACCAGCCGGGGATAGACCCCGCAGCGGCAGATATTGGTGAGCGCGGTCTTGATGTCCGCCTCGGTCGGGTCGGTGTTCTGCGCCAATAGCGCAGCTGCGGTCATCACCAGGCCCGGCGTGCAGAAACCGCACTGGATCGCCTGCTCCGCCACCAGCGCCTGTTGCACCGGGTGGCTGCGATCGGGCGAGAGCCCTTCGATGGTGGTCACGCTGCGCCCTTCCGCTTCGCCGAGCAGCAGCGTGCAGCTGGGCATGGCCTGTCCATCGACAATGACCATGCATGCGCCGCATTCCCCGGTGCCGCAGCCATACTTGGTGCCGGTGAGGTTTGCGGCATCGCGCAGCGCCCATAGCAGCGGGGTATCGGGTTCGAGCCGGAACTCCAGCGGCTGATTATTGACCGTGAGGCTGGCCATATTTCAGGCCGGACGCTTCAGGCTCAATCGCGCCAGCTGCGATCGATCTTGTCGATCCGCCGCGTCCAGGCCGCGAATTCGCCGACGCCGGGGCCGCCAGGAGGGCTGGCCTTGCCGATATCGCGCTGGTGCACCGCGACCACATCATCGGCGATCCGGATCACCGGCTGGCCCATCGAAAGCGTGGCGATCTGGATTTCGCAGGCGCGCTGCAGCACCCATTGTTGCAGCAGCATCATCTGAAGGCTGTGCGCCAGAACCACAGGGCCATGATTGCGCAGCATCAGAATGTTCTTGTCGCCCAGATTGGCGAGCAGCCGATCCCCTTCCTCGGCGCGGACGGTCACGCCCTCGAAATCATGATAAGCCAGCTTGCCGATCAGATTGCAGGCATAGAAATTGATCGGCAGCAGCCCTTCCTCAAGGCTGCACACCGCCATCGTCGCGGTGGTATGGACATGGCAGATCGCATGCGCGCGGGGCAGATGGCGGTGGAAATAGGCATGCTGGGTGAAGCCCGCCAAGTTCACGCCGTATGGGCTTTCGGCCAGCTTGTTGCCGTCGATGTCGATCTTGACGAGGTTGCTGGCGCAGATCTCGGAATAGTGCAGGCCGTAAGGATTGATCAGGAAGGCCCCTTCCTCATCCGGCACGCGCAGCGAGATGTGGTTGTAGACCGATTCGGACCAGCCGAGCATGTCGAAGATGCGATAGGCGGCGGCGAGCTCCTGCCGTGCCTGCCATTCGCTGTCAGAACAATCGATCTTGGAGCCTTCGATATTGGGGCGGATCTGGGTAGCCATGGCCGTCTCTCCCGGTATGGTTATGTCGATGTGCAATCTTTATCGCATGACCGGCGCGGCGCAAGCCATTGCGCAGCTTTTCGCCGCAGACACCGGCGGGCGCAACCTGCCCGCGATGGATGCAATCTACCCCGACCAGTTGGCCCCGGTCGTGACCGCACAAGGCCCAAGGCAAGGAACAAGCCGCCAGCTGGAAATGATGCGCTGGGGCTGGCCCCCGTTCGGCGAGATCAAGCGCCCGATCACCAATGTGCGCAACCTTGCCAGCCCACTCTGGCGCAGCGCGATGGCCGATCCGGCGCGGCGCTGCCTCGTGCCCGTCACCGCGTTCTCCGAATGGTCCGCCGCGCCCGATCCGCAAACGGGCCGCAAGCGCAAGCACTGGTTCGATCTGCCGGATGACCCGCTGTTCGCGTTCGCCGGGCTCTGGGGGATGACGGAGGAAGGCGCGCGCTTTGCATTCCTGACGTGCGCGCCGAACGAGGTGGTGGGGCGGGTACATCCCAAGGCGATGCCGGTGATCTTGCGCAGCGGCGCAGGGTTTGATCGTTGGCTGGCGGCGGATGGCGCGGGCGCGGCGGCGATGCAGGTGCCGCTGGAGGATGAAGTGATGCGCGAGATCGCGGGGGATGAGGCGGAAGGTATGGCGGGGAGCGCGCAGACCAGCCTGTTTTGAAAGTTTCGGCGGGTGCTGGAGCGCTGCGATCTCGCAAAGCCCGTTCCCACCCGCTCACTATCGTCACCCCGGGCTTGACCCGGGGTCCCGCTTGTTCTGCACCCTCGCCAAGTAAACGGGACCCCGGGTCGAGCCCGGGGTGACGAAAAAAAGGTGTGGAGGGGCGAAGACCGTTCGCAAAGAGGCCGCCAGATCCTGTTGGATTTGGATTTCGGGCGCGCGGGTGCTGCGGTGGGGCAGCAGGGGTGGATCGCGCGACCGGTGCGGCGCCTGCACTGGCGCTGCGGGGAGGGCGTTGTTCTGCATCTGGTGCGAGTGGCCGGATGGGGCAGGTCCTGATCCGGCGCAGCCTTTGGGGTGTCGATCATGACCCGAAACCGGGGGTGCGGCTCGCATGCGTGCCGGTTTCTGTGCTCGCCTGGGCCAAAGCCCGGCGGGAGCCATGATCCTGTGCTGGCGCGGTAATTGCCTGGCCAAGGTCTTTCTGGGGTCAACGCCCCGCCTTGAACCCGCAGCCGCACCGGTCGCGTTGGCCCTTGACGCAAGCGCCCGAGGCCAAATGAGCGAGGGCAAAGCCGGCCTAGCCCGCTCCCGATCCGGGCGGAGAAATAGCCTATATGGTTCGTTTTGTCAAGGGGCTTGCGCTGTTGCCCACCCCTAACCCCTCCTGCACGCGGGAGGGGCACTTGCGGCGCCGCCTTCCCCCCCTCCCGTTTACGGGAGGGGTTGGGGGTGGGTGGGGCAGAAGCGCGCCATAAGACCTCGTTCGCCAAAGGATGCGAACTGATTGACACGTACGGCGATTTACCGTACGCACGGTCCACAAGGAGGCTGCCCCATGTTCGCGTTGGAGACCGTTATCCCCACTCCCGGCAAGATGGAGGCGCGCAAGGAAGTGCGCATGCACCGCGCCGATGAAGCGCGGATCAGGGCAGCGGCGGCGGCGACCGGCCTGCAGGAAGCGGACTTCATCCGCCAAGCCGCGCTGCTCCGTGCGCAGGAAGTCGAGCAGCGCTTGGCCATGTCGATTTTGCCGGTCGAAGCTTTCGATGCTTTCAAGACCGCCGTAGAAGCTCCGGGCAGGACGGTGCCCGGACTGGCGCAGGCCGCGAAGGTGACGAAGGGCCTGCTCAGGGATGCCGACTGAGCCCGGCAACGACCTGCCCGCGCTCACCATCGCGAAATTCGACAAGGCGCTTCATGACCGCAGCGCCTTCTCCTGCGGGTTCGCGCCGATCGACAATTTCCTGAAACTGTCGCTGACCGACCAGATCAAGCAGGGCATGGTCGCCGCATGGATCGCCACCGCTGACGGCGACCCTGCGGTTCTGGGCTTCTATACGCTCGGCGCAATGGCAGTGCGCGCGGACCTCGGCCCAAAGACATGGCAGCGTGCGCGCGTCCCGGATGTTCCGGTGATCTATATCCGCGCTGTGGCCGTTCGCGAGGACATGCATGGCAAGCGCCTCGGCACCGCACTCATCGTCGATGCCATGAAGCGCTGCCTCGGCATTGCCGATCAGATGGGCGCTGCCGCCATCGTCCTCGATATTCTGGATGGCGGCGATTTCGAGCGGCGATGGAAGTTCTATGCCGATCTCGGGTTCGCGCCGCTTGGCGATGCGGACAATCCGCGCCGGGTTTATATTCCGATTGCGACGGTGAGAGAGACTTTGGGGTGAGTGCTGTTGGCGAACGCCCGGAATGCATTCAGAACCTCGTTTATCGCACAGCCATTATACGCGGCCTTCTCCCAAGCCAACGTTGCTTCGCCAATAGCGAAATAAGACGCGGCCTTCGATCCGCTGTTGATCGACAACGCCCAAACCTCCCACGGCCTCTTCAAACCGGCTATCGAGCGAATTGTCGCGATTGTCGCCGAGCAAGAAGTATTGGCCAATGCCGAGCTTGACAGGTGAAATGTTATCCTGGGGCGTAGCCCCTAGATCTAACACCTCGTGGGCCTTGGCTTCCTCAGGGAACTGCTCCCGTTCACGCACCACTCTCTGAAGCCCGCTAATGCCAAAGTCGCGCTCGACTTCCCCCAATCGATTTTTTGGCACTGGAGTACCATTCAGCACAATCACACCTTCACGCATCGCGAAAGTGTCACCGGGCAATCCGACAACACGTTTTACATATTCGACCTTGCCTGTCCGAACAATCACGACATCGCCACGCGCGATTGGCCCGATATCTCGCATTTTGGCAATAAGCCTATCGTTCTGCTCCAAGGTGGGTGCCATGCTGCTCGCGGGCAAATAAAAGTTGCGATAGCTTCCTTCCGCGAGGCCCAAAAAGGGCGAGAACAAAGCCGACAAGACTAGCCAGAGACCTAAAATACCATACCAGCGCCATAGCCAACCTTTGCGGGAGCCGAACTCGGCACTCCACCGCCAGGTTAAAATGAGCGAGCCTCCAAATGCGGTCAGCACACCAGCAAATACGAATGCGAACAAGGCAACAAAGATATTGTAGCTAATTTGCGAGACGCCCCAATAAACCGCGATAACAGTAAAAAATATTGCAAAATTCAAAACAATGAAAGAAAAGCCGGTCTTGTAACGCTGCAGCCGGATCAAGCCAAGACCGGGATGAACAATATTGAGAATGCAGATTCCAATTCTCGTTATAGATCGCCGTCGTGTGACCTGGAACCCCTCCTTATCGTCCATGTCGGCCCTCGCTTTGCAAACTCACTTGTTTCAAGAGATCGTCCACAGGTCAACCGCCACATTATCAATTAGCCGCGCTTTGCCGATGTGCGCCGCTACCAGCAGCCGCGCTGAGCGGCCATCAACCACCGCCATATCCTCCAGCGTCTCCGCATCGCGCAAGTCGCCGTAGTCTACGGCGTGGAAGCCTGCGGTTAGCACTTCGGTCTTGAGGTCTGCCAGTACGGCGGCGACCGGTTCGCATGCCGCGATCCGCGCTGCGGCGGCGCGCATGGCGCGGTTCAGGGCGGCGGCTTGGGTTCGCTCTTCGGGGCTGAGGTACTGGTTGCGGCTGCTCATCGCAAGGCCGTCTGGTTCGCGGATGGTGGGGACGCCGAGGATCATGTCGGCGTGGGGGTGGGTGAGGTCGAGGTCGCGGGCCATGCGGCGCAGGATCGTGAGTTGTTGCCAGTCCTTCTCGCCGAACAGCGCGAGATCGGGGCGGACCTGGTTGAACAGTTTGGCGACCACCGTTGCCACGCCATCGAAATGCCCCGGCCGCGCCGCGCCGCACAGCACGGCATCGAGGCCCGCGACCGAGACGGTGGTGGCGTAGCCTGCCGGGTACATCTCTTGCGCCGTGGGCAGCCACAGCAGATCGGCCCCTTCCGCCTCAAGCAGCGCGCGATCGGCTTCGATCGGGCGGGGATACGTAGCGAGGTCTTCCGCCGGGGAAAACTGGCGCGGATTGACGAAGATCGAGACCGCGACACGATCGGCGCGCGCCCGCGCCTCGCGCACCAAGGCCATATGCCCGGGATGGAGCGCGCCCATGGTGGGAACCAGCGCGAGGGTTTTTCCCCCGCTTTTGAGCGCGCTAACGGCTTCGCGCAGGTCGTCAAGCCTAGAGATGGTTTGCACGCGCCGCGGCTCTCCTTTAATCTTCTTCGCACCGGCGGTACGCGCGTCGTCTTTAGCCGCGAGTTTGTTGCGGCGGCAAGTGCCGGTTATGGAAAGCAAACATGGACGAGAGCACCCGCCCCGCGACGTCTGCACCGGCGCCAACAGGGCCTTATCCCGCAGGCCCTTATCGCATCGTTTTTGCCAACGAGAAGGGCGGCACCGGCAAATCGACCACGGCGGTGCATGTCGCGATCGCGCTTGCCTATCAGGGCGCGCGGGTGGCGGCGATCGATCTCGATGCCCGCCAGCGCACGTTGCACCGCTATCTGGAAAACCGCGCGGAAACGCAGGCGTGCCGCAAGATCGACCTGCCCAGCGCCACGTTCGCGGTCTACGAGGGCACCAGCGTGGCCGAGCTTGACGCGATGATAGACGAGCTGAGCCGATCCCACGATTTTCTGGTGTTCGACACGCCGGGGCGCGACGATCCGCTGGCCCGCCATGTCGCCACGGGCGCCGATACGCTGGTCACTCCGCTGAACGACAGCTTTGTCGATTTCGACCTGATCGGGCAGGTCGATGCGGAAACCTTCAAGGTGCGGCGGCTCTCGTTTTATGCCGAGCTGATCTGGGAAGCGCGCAAAGAACGCGCGAAAAGCCAGATCAGGGACGCGCGCCGGGCGATGGACTGGGTGGTGGTGCGCAACCGCACCCAGCATATCGAAGCGCGCAACCAGCGCCGGATCGACCTTGCCCTGACCGAGCTTTCCAAGCGAGTCGGCTTTCGCATTGCCAAGGGGCTCTCCGAACGCGTGATCTACCGCGAGCTGTTCCCCAGCGGCTTCACCTTGCTCGACAAGGGCCATCTGGGCGAGCTGGGCACCAGCCATCTTGTGGCGCGCCAGGAATTGCGCGCGCTGGTCGCGGGGCTGAAGCTGCCGTTGCCGCCGCTGGACGCGCGGCGCCCACAAGGCGTGCTGGAAGGCATCGCATGAACCTGCTGTGGCTTGCCGTGCTGGGCAGCCTGGCGGTGCGGCTTCTCGCCGGACGCTGGCCCTGGCAGCTGTGGCAAGAGAGCGAGCGCGCCCGCACCGCGACCCGTGCGCGCAACCTGCTGGGGGTGAGCGCGAAGGCGGGCCGCGACGAAATCATCGAGGCGCACAAGCGGCTGCTGGGCCAGGTCCACCCCGATCGCGGCGGCACTTCCGAAGCGGTGCACGAGGCCAACGCGGCGCGCGACCTTTTGCTGGCCCGCATTGTTCAACGCCAATAGCCCGTATTTTCAGCGCCATGATGGCCAGCCAGGCGCAGATCGCTTCAAGCAGCGCCAGTCCAAGGAATAGCCTCTCCCTTGACTCATACTTTCCACCCCACCGTGCTGCGCGAATACGATATCCGCGGGATCATCGATGAAACGCTGACGACCGCAGATGCCCGTGCGATTGGCAGGGGGTTTGGCACGCGCATCGCGCGCGCCGGGGGCAAGCGCGTGGCGGTAGGCTATGACGGGCGGATCAGCTCGCCAGTGCTGGAAGCGGCGCTGGTGGCCGGGCTGTGCGCATCTGGGATCGATGTGGTGCGCGTGGGCATGGGGCCAACGCCGATGCTGTATTACGCCGCCGCCTCACTGCCAGAAGTAGATGGCGGCATTCAGATAACCGGCAGCCACAATCCCGCCAATTACAATGGCTTCAAGATGGTATTTCAGGGGCGTCCGTTCTTCGGTCCAGACATACTCGATCTCGGCGTGCTCGCCGCCAGCGGCGATTGGACAGACGGCGAAGGCACGCGGGAAACCGTCGACATCATGGACGCATACGTCGACCGGCTTCTTGAAGGGCTGAACGGGATCGACGACGGCGCGCTCTCGGATCTGGGCGCGGATCTGGCGATCGCATGGGACACTGGCAACGGTGCGGCCGGCCCCGTGGTCGAGCGGCTGACCGCCCGCCTGCCCGGACGGCACATCCTGATGTTTACTGAAGTCGACGGAAATTTTCCTAATCATCATCCCGATCCCACAGAGGAGAGGAATCTTGCTGATCTGCGGCGCTCCGTCGCGCAGGGAAATCTCGATTTCGGAGTGGCTTTCGACGGCGACGGCGACCGGATCGGCGTCATCGACGGCGAGGGTCGGATTATCTGGGGCGACCAGTTGCTGATGATCTATGTCGAAGAGCTGCTGAAAAGGTTACCCGGCTCCATGATTATTGCGGATGTGAAGGCCAGTCGCGCGTTGTTCGACCGCGTGACCGAACTGGGCGGAAAGCCTCTGATGTGGAAATCCGGCCACTCGCTGATCAAGTCCAAAATGAAGGAAACTGGCTGCCTGCTCGCGGGCGAAATGAGCGGCCATGTGTTCTTTGCCGACCAATATTATGGTTTTGACGACGCGATTTATGCCGCGATTCGGCTGATTGCCGCGTCTGTGCGCCTCGGCAAGTCCGTAACAACCCTGCGCGGCGCCATGCCGGCGATGATCAACACCCCGGAATTGCGCTTTCAGGTCGATGAAAGCCGCAAGTTCGCCGTGGTCGAAGAGGTCATGGCGCGGCTGAAAGCCGAAGGTGCCGATGTCGATGAAACCGACGGTGCGCGCGTGACCACGCCCGATGGCTGGTGGTTGCTGCGCGCCTCGAACACGCAGGATGTGCTGGTGGCGCGCGCCGAGAGCTATACGCACGAGGGCCTCGACCGACTGATGGGGGTCATCGACGCGCAGCTTGCCGGCTCGGGCGTGAAGCGCGGCGAGGCAGCGGGCCACTGATCCTCGCAGCGAGATCAGGCGGCCCCTTCACAACATGCAGGATCATGCGCCAGACAGCTTCCGTTTTGCGGGCATGGTGACCGAATGGCGCGGGCCTGCGCCCTTTCACTTCGTTCCCGTTCCTTCTGAACTTGTTCAGGAATTGCGGGAGGCGGCGCGCGGCTACAGTTATGGCTGGGGCGTGATCCCGGCGGATGTTGTCGTCAGCGCCGCGACCGGTGCACGGGCTGCATACGCCACATCGCTGTTCCCGCGAGAGGGCGGCTTTCTTGTGCCCTTGAAGGACAAGCCGCGGCGCTTTCTCGAAGTTACATTGGGCAACGAAGTTTTCATCGTGCTGACCCTGCGCCGGGGGCCAGCTTCGGCGGCGGTCATGCTCGTGCGGTGATCGCGCTGGCCTGGGGGACGGCACAACAGGCAGGGGTGCGTTTTGGCGCACCGGCGCGTAACACGCGGTGATGTTCGCGATGCTTGTCCCCCCCGAAGTCGAAGGCTGGTTCGCCGGGCGCGGCTGGCGGGTGCGCCAGCACCAGATCGCGATGTTGGCGGCCGCCGACGCTGGCCAGCATGCGCTGCTCGTGGCGGATACCGGGGCGGGCAAGACTTTGGCCGGGTTTCTGCCCACTCTCGCCGATTTTGCGCCGTCGCGGCTTGGCGGCGCGCCCGCGCCGGAGGGGCTGCACACGCTCTATATCTCGCCGCTGAAAGCGCTGGCGCATGATGTGCAGCGCAATCTGCTTGCGCCGATTGCAGAAATGGGCCTGCCGATCACGGTCGAGACGCGCAGCGGCGACACGCCGTCTGATCGCAAGGCGCGCCAGCGCGCGCGCCCGCCGCATATCCTGCTGACCACGCCCGAATCGCTTTCGTTGCTGCTGAGCTATCCCGAAAGCGCCGGTCTCTTCGCCGAGCTGAAGCGCGTGGTGATCGACGAGATCCATGCCTTTGCCACTGGCAAGCGCGGCGATCTGCTGGCGCTGGCGCTGGCGCGGCTGCAGGCGCTGGCGCCCGACATGCGCCGTGCCGCGCTCTCGGCGACGGTGGCCGATCCCGAGGCGTTTCGCAGCTGGCTTGCGCCATGGGGCGATGTGGGCAATGTCGCGCTGGTGGCGGGCGAGAAGGGCGCGGCGGCCGAGGTCGAAATTCTGCTGCCCAAGGAGGAGCGTGTGCCCTGGGGCGGACACGCCGCGACATGGGCGGTGCCGCAGATCTACCAGCAAATCCGCGCCAACCGGACAACGCTGATCTTCACCAACACCCGCTTTCTGGCAGAATACATCTTCTCGCTGCTGTGGGACGTGAACGACGACAAGCTGCCGATTGGCATTCACCACGGCTCGCTTTCCAAAGAGGCACGGCGCAAAGTGGAAGGGGCGATG
>NZ_CAMBTS010000028.1 GCF_945870625.1 Novosphingobium sp. Chol11
AAGGCCATGCTGCGCAAAGCAGGCGAACGAACCGTCTCCGGCCTGTGGGACCTCATCGGCAGACTCGTTGACATCTTCAAGCCGGACGAATGCGCCAACTACTTCAGTTCGTGTGGCTATGATCCAGAATGATCGGAAAACGCTCTAAGGTTTGCTTCACTTGACCGGAGACGGATAAGTTTCGAAGATGGCGACCATGGCAATCTTGCGCTATTTTCAGAAGGTGTTCGGGGGTTCTCAGCCGCGCGGCGCAGATTCCGAACCGCCGACGATCAACCCGAAACCGGCGGCGATCCCTGCGGCTGCCGCATTCGACTATGCCGACCCCCGGATCCCAGATGCCTCGCGAAACCGCATCGCGCAGGTCCTGGGCTTGATCGCCGAGATTGAAACAGCGGCGACTGGCGAACCGGCATGGAGCCCGCTGCTCGCCGAAATCCGCCAACTAAGCGAGGTCCACTTACCTTCGTTGATCAAGAGCTACATCGACATTCCCGCCGCGCACCGAGCCGAAATTTTCCGCAAGACCAGTCGTTCGGCAAGCTTCCTGCTCAACGATGGGCTCGACAAGATGAATGATCGCCTTCGCGCGATGTCGCTATCGCTTGCCCAAGGCAATATCGACGCTTTTACGCGAAACATGCGCTTCATCGAGATGCGCTACGGCGAAACCGATCTCGCGCCGGATTAAGTCAGACAATACTGGATCAAAGACGCATCGTCGGCGTCAGCCAAACGGTACCCCTGCCGCGCAGAACGAACACCAGCCCCTCTCCGCTGCGCAGCGCGTTGCGCATCCCGCGCACGAGCGGCCGAAGCTCGACCTGAAGCGTCGCGCTGTACATCAGCATGAGATCGCCATCGACGATGAGTTCGCCTGAATCGTCTAGTTCGATCGCCTCGATTTCATCGACCGGCACCGGCGACTCGACGACGAATACACCGGCACCCTCCAGCTTGGGCTGCATCAGACCACCGCCGGAAAGCGCGCCGGATATTGTCTTGTGGACATGGGTCTTGATAGCGATCGTCGCTTCGCAGGCATAGAATGCCTTGTCGTCGAGGATGAGCGCGTCGCCGGGGCCATCCATTTCGGCGATGATAAACTGCTTGTCCGTCGGTTCGGTCCACACCTCGCCGTGACCTGCGTAACGCGTCGCAAACGCCGATTCGCCGGTCCCTGCCGAGCGCACGGCGCGGGCGAAGATACCGCCCTGGTCGTTTTTCTGCACCTCAACCTGCAATTTACCGATCGCATATTGCAATGCGCCGGGCTCCAGCAAAGCGGCTCCGCCGGCCAGCACAATGCGCAGCTGGCGCATGGTGCGGGCAGGCTGAACATGGATCCCGCCGGGTTCGCCCGCCATGCCGAGCGCATAGCTCTTGCGCGCAAACTGGTAGAGTTCGAACCGCGCGCCGGTCCCGGTCTTTTCGTCGATCTTGGTGCGATAGTCCGCCATGGCAGTCTCCTCTCGGCTCAGGCGCTCAGCGGTGTGGCGTGGCTGGTGCAGAGAATTCCAAACGCTTTGGCGCGGTGCAACGTCCCTTGCGCCCATAGCCGGTGCGTTGCCGGCTCGCACATCGCCTGGCGGCTGGCAAAAACCGCGCGCCCGTCGTCCGAGAGGATTTGCTTCGCCTCGGCGTAGCTTGCATCCGCGACGGCATAGGCCCCTTGGATGATACCGATCTGGCTCGGGTGGATTGCGGTCTTGGTCAGCAGCCCATGCTCGAGATCGCGTTCGACCTCTTCCCGCAGCAGGGCAAGATTGCCGAAATGCTCGAACACCGGCGCGCTGAGCGTGAAGCCCCAAGGCGCATAAGTCGCCACCAGATTGGCAATGACCGGGCCAAGCGGTCCATCATAAACCGTACGCTCGGCCGAACGGCGCGCGCCCAGCGTCTGCAAGAGATCATTACCACCGATGCGGACCGCCAGCACGCGCTCCTGGATCGCGGTCAATTGCTCGCGCAGCCGCCGCATCTCGGCAGGGTCGAAAACCTCGCGTGTTTCGAGCGTCGGCATCAGCAAATGATGATCGAACGCAAGCACGGCGAGGTACGCCGGCAAGCTGTCCGCCGTCGCCTTGGGGATGACAAACCCATCGACCGCCTCAATGCCCGGAAAGCGGAGAATATGGGCGAGCATGATCGCGTCGCGCGGCCGGACGAAGATCGCAGGACGCGGAACATCGGCGGCATGCGCGGCAAGCCTCGCCAGAAGCACTTGAAGGCGCGACAACGCCAGCGGCACTTCGGCCGAGTCCACCGCATCTTCGAGGCAGATGACAGCAGAACGCAGATCGGGATGCCTCCCGCCGAGCACCGCGTGAGCAAGATCATCGCGGGTCGCGGGAAGATAAAGCGTCGCTCCAAGATCCCAGGCGTGCAGGCGCATCCTAACCTTCTCCCACCGACTTGATCACAGCAACCGCGCGGTATCGGCTACCGGATGGCAGCCTCGCAACATGAAGCGCCTTTGTTGCAGCGAGATGAAGCAGGTGGGCGACATCGGGATCGTCGAAATCGCGGACGAACAATCGCTCGGGCAATCGCCGCAGCAGCGCGCGTGTCGATTCGGCAATGCCGGGTTTGATGCGGTTGCGATCTTTGGTGGCGGTTGCTGCCATCACGCTTTGCACCATCGCATCGCACCCGGCGGCCAGTGCGCGCTGGCGCTCGGGGTCGGCCAAAATCGGCTGCGGCGTCGCATGGCAGGCCAGCGAATCGATTTCTGCAACGAACGCGCGCGACAGATCGTGCGGCTCATGCTCGCCAAAATAGACACAGGCATGGAAATCGCCCGGCCCGACGACCGCGGCGTTGAGGATGCTGCGGCTGACCAGCCCCGATACGATCCCGTTGAGCAGGCCCGAGGCAATCAGATAATCGTCATCTGTTGCGGCAAGATCGGCGCGGCCGGCCGGATCGGCGACGACGACGAGGGTGGGCGCAAACCCGGTTCCGGCCAGACTGGCGCGAAGCTCGCCAGCAATCGCACCTTTGCCCGTCCAGCCATCGACGAACACCGTATCGGCGGGATCGTGGCGCGCCGCAATGTGCGCCAGCGCCTGACGATCAATCCCGCGGTCCCGGATGATGCTGATCGAGTAATGCGCGGCAATGCGGCCGCGCCGCCGCAGCGCACGCGCCAGCAGAATGCCGATCGGCGTCCCCGCGCGCGCGAGCGATGCCAGCACGATCTCGGGCCGGCCTGCGCTTTGCCGGTCGAGCGCCGCCGCAAGGTTCACGATATCCTGCGCAAGCCGCGTCCCATTGCGCGCGAGCGCCTTGCGATAGAGTTCCAGATACGCCTCGCCCGGCAGCGTTTCCGGCGAGAGCATCTCTGAATAATGCCGCTGCCCCGACTGGATCAGCGCTTCCTTCTCAGCAAGGACCGTCGGCGCCAGTGACACGCGCTTGAGCAGGAACGTGACATCGGCGGGGTCATAGCTGCCTGCGAACATCAGCCGGTTCCGGCGCGGAAGGCACTGGCAAGCTGCGAGCCCGTCGGCGTCATCGCGAAATCGCACAGCCCCATGAACGGCGCATCGGTCAGGCTGTCGCCGATCCCCAGCGTGGGCGCGCTAGGATAGCGGGCGCGCAGGCCGGGCAGGATATGGCTGACGGCATGGGCCTTGCCGAGATAGGGCGGCATGATCGCGATGTTGTTGCCATTGCGGTGCACCGTCCAGCCCGCTGGAACCGCGCCGAGCATCGCATCGACTGCCGCATTAAGTTCGGCTTCGATCGCATCAGGATGCTTCACGAGCACATAGAGCCCGACCGGCCCTTCGCACAATACGCGGACCGCCAGCGGCGTGCCGAGGGCTGCGGCGCTGAGCGTCACCGCCTCAGCCAGCGCGGCGAGCATCGGCGCTTGCACTTCAGCCTGCGCCGCGACATGCGCCGCCCACGGCGCATCCGGTGCGCCATCATCATTCAGCACGACGCCGCCATGCGCGCATACGGCGGTGTTGAACGGGATCCGCACGCGGCGCAGCGCATCAAGCCCGCGCGCGGTCACTGGCACGAACACGGTCGTCTCGGTCAGCCAGGTGATAAACGCCATCTGGCGCGGTGTCGCATAACTCAGCGCCGATCCGTCCGTGGTAAACCCCAAGGGCGTCAATGCGTGGGCAGGCACGTCCGCCGGGCATTTGCGGATTGTCTGGAACAAGGTGTCGTCGAGATCGACGAAGGCGATCGGGCGCATCAGACATCGTCTCCGAAATACAGCGATTGCGCCGAAAGCGCGGCGATCAGCGCAGGGTCGATCGAACCGCGCGGCGTTTCATGACACACGATTGTGGCGCGCCCGTCGGCTGGATCGGCGTTGTAGAGGTAATTGGCCACTCCAGTGCCATAGTTATCGGTGAAACGCAGCCCGCAGGCGATGGGGCCGTCGATATGCACAGGGCTGCGCGTTGCCGACTGAACGACAACATCGTGCCCTGCTGCTGCAAGCGCTTCGGCGATGCGGAATGGGGGATACGTGAACTCGCCCGTGCCGACTACGCGCACGCGCGAGGCCGGTGGGAAGTCGAAGTTGGCCAGCTCATCGCATTCCTGCGCGATGTCCATGCGCCCGAGCCGCCCGAAATTGCGGTGTTGCGCCATGGTTCCCAGCGCCCGCGCCGACGTCTCGAACTGCCGGTCTTCGCTGCGCGCCGCCGCTTGCCGTCCGGTCCATGCCAGCGTCCCTGAGAGCAAGCTCACCGTCTGTGCGGGCCGCCCCACGCGCGCCATCCAGTCATGGCCCAGCGACCAGTCGGTCAAAGTCGCCGCGACAACCGTCTCGATCGATGGCAATGCGCCGGTCATCGCCGCCGCCAGATTGGTCAGGGTCGTGCCGGTCGAAATCTCGTCGTCGACCATGATCAGCGAACGCGGCGCGGCAAAGTCGCCCGCCAGATCATGCGGCTGGTAGATCAGGTGCGACGAGGCATGGCTATGCGGCTCTTCAAAGCGCGCGAGGACCGGATGATCCAGCAGCTGCCGGGTCGAATGGAGAAACAACACATCGCCGCGCCCGGTCAGCCGGACATAGTCTTCATGCACCCCCTGCCCGAGGCAAATCGCCGTCTCGGCAAGTCCAATCACCAATACCGGCCCCGGCAGATCGGCCGGGATGCGCGCGGCCAGATCGCGGAACGTCGCCCGCATGGTCGCAGGCGGCGTACCGATGTGCCGTCCGAGCACTTTCGAGACAACCAGAAAAGCCCGGCGCGGATTGTCGCGCGCGGCAAAGGCGCACAGCGCGTCGAGCGGCCAATCCGCATGGACCACGCGCACAGCCAGCGTGCCGCCGCCTAGCGGAAACGTCCGGCTGTCGCCGCTATGCGGCGCAGGCAGTGTTCTGGCGTTGTCCACGCTCACCCCTCGCAGCGGATTCGGAAGATGTACCCGCGTGCCTCGCGCACGATATCGGCGCGGTTTCGCACGGCGCCTGCCTTGGCCTGAATGCAATCGATCCCGGTTGTCGCCAGGAACGTCTTCACCATCGCCGCCTTCACGCCGAAATTGACGTTTTCGGCATTGGCGCCGCTCTGCCGGATATGATCAAGATTGAGCGATGCGTGGACCAGCCCGATGACCAGGCCGCTGCTATCGAGGATCGGGCCGCCGCTGTTGCCGCTCGCGATCGGCGCGGTGAACTGGAGGACGCTGCTATCGTTGCCGATCCCGCACAGCGACGACACATTGCCTGCGGTCGCCGTAGGCCCGGAACCGAGCAACCCCTGCAACGGAAAGCCAAGCACGACGATGTCTTCGCCCAGATCAATGGCATCGACGTCGCGGAACCGCGCGCCGGGGCCAAGATCGCGGTCAACACGCAGCAGCGCGATGTCGTTGCGCGGATCGGAAAAGACGATTTCTGCAACTGCGGTAAACTTCTCGCTGACCACCGAAACGCTCTTTGCGCCGTCTACCACATGCGCGTTGGTGACAATGTGCGCCTGATCGATCGCGAAACCGCTGCCCGAGGAAGCGCCGCTGCGCCCGCGATCCCGGTCCGGTCCTCCGTCACTTCCGGAATAGTCGCGCGGGGGTTCGGGAACCGCAATCGCGACGTTGAACGCCGATGCCACCGCGCCGACCCCGCCGACAAAGCCCTGTCCGTTTGCGGCGAGCCGCCAGCCGCCCTTGTAGCGGTAGAATTCGAGCAGGATCACCGCCGCCTCGCCGCGATCGGTGAGGTCGAGCGCGAAATTGATGTCGCCGATGGTTGCGGTTAAGCTGCCGAAATCGCGGAAGGTAACGCCGCTGCCATAACCGCCGACGATATAAAGCACATACATCAGCCGCTCGACATCGGCCGGCAACGAGGCGAAGTCGATCCGCAGCGCGCCGCGCTCGCCAAAGCTGGCGCCCGGGCGAAGCTCGCGCTTCGCCAGCGTGATCGGCTCGAAACTCGCAGGGATGGCGCGCTGCGCATCGAACGCGACGATCACTGCGCCAAGCCGCTCGCCGCGCTGCTCAATCTGCGGGCCGCTCAGCTCGATTTCGGCAACGGGGGCCGAAAAGTCGATGCGATGGCCGGGCGTCAGTTCACGCATCGGCATGCACAGGCAAAATCGCCGCGCCTTCTAGCTGTTGCGCCTCGCCAACAGCCGCAACCAGCGCGCCGCCGACGGGCACCGGCATGTCCGCCTCATCGGCAAGTCCGAGTTCGAGCGCGACTTGCCACCACGGGAGGTTGACCCCGCTATAGCGCGTGTAGAGACATCCACCGCTCATTCGTGGATTGATTTCAAGCAGGCGAATGTCGTTGTCATGGTCAAGGTGAGCCGCCTTGAACTGGAGATTGATCAAACCCGATAGGCCAAACGCGCTCACCGCGCGGCGCGCCATGGCGAACAGCGGACCATCGGTTTCAAGCCGCTGCGCGCGTCCCAGTTTGCGCCGGGCGACGCCGACCACCAGCCGCCCGTCGCGGCACAGACAGTCAAAGCTCCATTCGGTGCCGGGCAGATGTTCCAGCACGAGCAGGCGCAGCGGGTCTGGCGCAGCGGCAATGGCCTCTCTTATCACGGCTGGCGCGATGCAGTGCGCATCGGCATTCATCAGAGTTTCGAACAGCGGCAGGTCGTCCACCAACTGCCAGAAACCTGAGCCAAAGACACCGTGCGGCGGCTTGACGCAGGCCTTGAGGCCGCGTGCCTCGATTTCGGCGCAGGCCGCATCGAAGCCCGCCGCATCGGTCACTTCGCGCGTCCACGGCATCGCGATACCAGCGGCCAAAGCCACCTCGTAAAATCGCGCCTTATCGCTGATCAGAGCCAGCGTTTCCGCCGTTCCGGTGGTCGCCAGCCGAGTGCCGATGGCGGCAAATTCTGCAGCGCGTGAGGCCATGGCTGCGCGTCCGCGCTGCACGATGAACAGGTCAACCCCGCGCTCTGCGCAAACGTTGAGGCAATAGTCGCCATAGGCGGTGATCGCAGAAGCATCGGTCCGGGCGATGGGCGGCTCGACGAACGAAGCATCAGCGGCCTCCAGCACCGGTGCCAGCGCATCGCGATGAGAGGCGAGGACGCGCAGGTTCTCCCCGCGCGCCTCGCGAATCATCAAAACAGCGTCGCGGATGCTCGAATAGCCCTCGTTGAACCAGAGGGTCGTCACACCCTGCCCCTGCGCGATCACCGGATCACAAGTTGACGCCGAACGACTTGGCCAGCGGTCCGAGGCCGCCGGCAAATCCCTGGCCGATCGCCTTGAACTTGAACTCGCCGCTGTGGCGATAGAGCTCGCCGAAAATCATCGCGGTTTCGGTCGAGGCATCTTCAGACAGGTCGTAACGCGCGATTTCCTTGCCATCGGCCTCGTTGACAACGCGGATGAAGGCGTTCGTCACCATGCCGAAATTCTGCTTGCGCGCCTCGGCGTCGTGGATCGTGACGCAAAAGCTGAGCTTGGCGATGTCGGCCGAAAGCTTGTCGAGGTTGACCACCACGACCTCGTCGTCGCCGTCACCTTCGCCGGTTGTATTGTCGCCCTGGTGCGTCACCGCGCCGTCGGCCCCGGCCTTGTTGTTGTAGAACACGAAATCGCTGTCGCCGCGGACCTTGCCGCCTTCGTTCAGGATGAAAACGCTCGCATCGAGGTCAAAACCGCTACCATCGGTGGCGCGGGTATCCCAGCCGAGGCCAACACGCACGGTCTTGAGGCCGGGAGCTTCCTTGCTCAGGCTGACGTTGCTGCCTTTTGATAGTGATACTGCCATGTCAATTCTCTCCGCTTAAACGGCCCTTCAGCCGACGTTGACACCATAGTTGCGCGCAAGCGGCGCAAGGCCGCCTTGATAACCCTGCCCGACGGCACGGAATTTCCATTCTGCGTTGTGGCGATAGACTTCGCCGAACACCATGGCGGTTTCAGTCGAGGCATCCTCGCTCAAGTCATACCGCACGATTTCGCGCCCCGTCACATCGTTGACAACGCGGATGAACGCGTTTGCGACCATGCCGAAATTCTGGCGACGCGCCTCGGCGTCGTGGATCGTCACCGCGATCGCCACCTTCTGCACATCGGCAGGCACCTGCGACAGATCGACCTTCAGCGCCTCGTCATCGCCGTCGCCTTCGCCAGTGCGATTGTCGCCGGTATGCTCGACCGAGCCATCGGTCGATTTCAGATTGTTGTAGAAGATAAAATCATCATCGCCGCGCACCTTGTCTGCCGCCGCCAAAAGAAACGCGCTCGCATCGAGATCGAAGTCGGTTCCATCGGTCGAACGTGTATCCCAACCGAGGCCGATCAGGATTTTGGTCAGACCCGGTTCTTCCTTGGACAGACTTACATTTCCGCCCTTGCCAAGACTAACTGCCATGAGCATTTCCTTTCCATTGCGAAACGGTAAATCCTAAAGCACGGCCTTCGGGGTTGCCGGGCCATCGTCAATCGCCTCGCCCGGATTTCGGCGATTGTATCGCACCGACCACCAAAGCGAGACGCCGATCAGCACCGCTCCGATCAGACCGGTGACAGTTTCAGGAATTTCAAACCTGGCCGATAGCAGCATGATCGCGGCAAGCGCGAGGATGGCCCAAAAAGCGCCATGCTCAAGATAGCGATATTCCGCCAGCGTGCCCTTGTCGACGAGCATGACGGTCATCGAGCGGACAAACATCGCGCCGATGCCAAGACCCAGCGCGATGATGAAAAGATTGTTCGACAAAGCGAACGCCCCGATCACGCCATCGAACGAGAACGAGGCGTCGAGCACTTCGAGATAAAGGAACGCCGCGAGCCCGGATCGCGCCACCACGCCGGTCGCGTCATCCGGCGCTTCGAGCAAAGAGCCGATTGCCTCGACGCCGATGAATGCCAGCACGCCGAATATGCCAGCCACCAGAAATGTGATCTGCTCGCTGCTAGGCAGCAGGGTCATCACACCGTACAATGCGAGCAGGACAATGGCGATTTCCGCCGCATCGACGCTCGACAATTTCCCGAGCTGCCGTTCGACCACGTCGATCCAATTCACTTCCTTGTCGGCATCGAAAAAGAATTTCAGCCCGACCATCGCCAGAAACGCGCCGCCGAAGCCGGAGATCGCGACATGCGCGCTCTTGACGATGGCTTCATAGGCTTCCGGGTCTGTGGCGGCAAGGCGGATGGCTTCCACCGGCCCAAGCTGCGCTGCGATCCCAACGATCACGAGCGGAAAAACGATCCGCATCCCGAACACCGCGATCAAAACCCCCCAAGTCAGGAAGATCCCGCGCCATCTGGCATCCATGTCCTTCAGAACCGAGGCATTGACCACCGCATTGTCGAAAGAAAGCGACACTTCCAGCACGCCAAGCACCAGCGTGATCCACAATACGCCGAGCATGCCCGGAATCGTGCCGGTGTAAATCCAGCCAATCCAGCTAGCAAGGAGCAAGCAAAGGATCGTAAAAATGATCGATCCAGAATAGTATTTGCGTATCAAAACATTAATCCTTGCTACCCGCACGCCAGTTAAGCCCCCACCCGAATGCACGATCGAGTTCGCTCTGGTCCCGGAAATAATCGACAATACGGCTGGCCTTCAAACTTCCGCCGACGTTTTCGAGTAGTACGACCCCGCACAGCCGTTTGTCATTGCGGCCTTCGGTCATGCGGACTTCAATCGGCGGCTGATCGGGCATTGTCACCGTCACCACCCCGTCGGTCGTATTCCAGTTCGGCGCGCCGTCATAGATGTTCGCGAAGATGGCGATGCGCTTGATCTTGGGCCAATGGGCACCGTTGATCCGCATCGTCTCGCCCGAGGAGACATCGCCCGAACGGTCGTCGCCGTCCAGCGCGATGTAAGGCCAGTCGTGATAACCGCCGAACATGCGCCCCAGCGCCTGCACAACGCTTTTATTGCCATCCGCCATTTCGAACAGGCAGCCAAGATCGAGATCGATCGCCGACCCGCCGAAAAAGCCCTTCTTGCCGCGCGACCAGTTCAAGTTGACGCTGATTTCGCCAAAGCTGCTGCCCCGCTTTTCGAGGCTGATCGCTTGGCCCGGTTTATCAAGCGACACTTTGCTGAGGCTGATCGGCTTTGCAGCGGGCGGAGGGGGTGGCGGCGGAGGGGGTGGCGGCGGGGCCGAAGCGGTCGCATCCTCCGCAACGTCGATCCCGAAGGATCGCGCAAGCGGGGCAAGGCCGCCGTTGAAACCTTGTCCGACAGCGCGGAATTTCCATGCGCCGCCGCGCAAATAAAGTTCGCCAAAGGTCATGGCCGCTTCGGTCGCGCCCGCGAGTGTGGGCGTAAACGCGATATCGCCAGCGCTGATCCGGGCGCCGGTCACTTGTGCCAGCGTCTGCCGCCGCGCCGCCGCTTCGTCGATCGTCACGCAGAACACGATCCGGACGATCGCGGCGGGAAGACGTCCAAGATCGACCTCGAACATGCCAAGCGCGCCGCCGCCTTTCGAAAACCGCACCGCGCCGTCACCGCCGCTGGGCTGGTTGTAGAACACCATGTCCTCGTCGCCGCGCACTTTGCCGGTTTCGCCAAGCAGATAGGCGGAGACATCGAGATCGACCCCCGCCGCTGGCGTGCCGTCGATCCGCACTGTCACCTGCGCGCCGGAAACGGGCGCATTCCCCCCTTGCAGCAGCTCGGTCATCGCACTCCCCTGATGTGATCGGCAAGCATGTCTTTAGACAGCGACTAAAGGTCGAATTCAGTCGGATCCTGGCCCAGCTCGCGGCAGATTTCGCGGACCACGGCTTTCTCCGAAGCATCGAAATCGCCATCAGCGCCGCCGATAATAATGCAGCCCCGGATGATCAGCCGCGACGCGCCTGAATCGCTCTTGATCTTGGCGATGGCCAGCAGCGCCTCATTCTTGCCGACCTCGAAATCGAACTCGAATTTTTCCGCGAACTGATTGAAAATCTTGATCGCCTCTCCCGCGTCGAACACCGACGTCACCGAGCTGTTGCGCACCAGATTCGCCATCTTCTGCTTTTCTTCGGATGTAATCTTGCCATCCGCCGCCGCGACATAGGCGCATCCCGCCATCATGGCATTCAAGGTGTTCTTGTTCTTGTATTTCTTGAGTCCGTCCTCAAGGCCGGACCGCAGCTCGTTCATCCTGGTCTTGAGGCTGTCAAAAAAGCCCATCTGGAATTCCATCTGCTGACATCGCCGCCATAGCCTCGGCGCGGTGCACCAATCTTATCGCTGATTTCAAAGATGCGCTAGGATCGCGGGCATCATGTCGTGAAAAGTTCGGCCGGTCGTGCGCTCGCCGATGGCCTTCATGTCCCAGCCGCCGCTCCCGCGCGTCAGCTTCGCCATCACCTGGCCGGTATGCGATCCGCTTCCGGTCAGATCGTAACGTGCCAGTTCAGCGCCTGTTGTTGTATCGACGAGGCGGCAATAGGCATTTTCGATGCGATCGAACGTGTCACCCTGAAAGCTGTTGACCGTGAAAACAAGCGAGGCGACAGAGCCGGGCAGCGCAGTGAGGTCGACGTCGATCTGCTCGTCGTCGCCGTCGCCCGCGCCGGTCCGGTTATCGCCGGTATGCACGATGCTGCCGTCGCTGCTGCTCAATTGCCGGAACCAGACCGAATCGATCATTTGGCGGTTCGCATCGAACAACAGGCATGATGCATCAAGATCGATATCGCCGCCGCCGCCGCCAAAGAAGCGACCCAGCCCTTTCGGCTGGCGCACGTCCCACCCAATCCCCATCGTGGTTTTGGACAGCGATCCCCCGCCCGATTTTTCCAACCGGACAGATTGGCCCTTTTGCAGATTTACCACATCGATTCCTTCAAAACCCGGGTTGGAAGCGCGTGCATGATAAACCAGAGCGAGGTTAAACTAAAGCTACCGAAGCGAGGCTCTTCAGGAACGGCGGCATCATGCCCCGCGCCCGCGCAAGGCGGCGACGCGCTGGATCATATTGCCGTTCCCACCATCATGCCGATTCCGGCCGTCAGGGCCATGGCCAGCGCTCCCCAGAAGGTGACGCGGATCGTCGCGGCACGAACCGGAGCACCGCCCGCCCGCGCGCCAATGGCGCCCAGCAGCGCCAGAAATAGCAGCGAGGCGGCAGCTTCGATCGCGACCAGCAAGCTGGCGGGTGCGAAGATGACGATCGCCAGCGGCAGCGCCGCGCCGGCGGTAAACGTCGCGGCCGAAGTGAGCGCCGCCTGGATCGGGCGCGCGCTTGTCATCTCGGATATGCCAAGCTCATCGTGCGCGTGGGCCGCGAGCGCGTCTTTGGCCATCAACTGCCTGGCGACACCGTCGGCGGTAGCAGGATCAACGCCGCGCTTGATATAGATGCCAGCGAGTTCCTCGATCTCCGCATCGACGTCGCTGGAAAGTTCGGCCCTCTCGCGCGCCAGATCGGCCCGTTCGGTGTCGGCCTGCGAACTCACCGAGACATATTCGCCCGCCGCCATCGACATCGCGCCAGCAACCAGCCCGGCGACCCCGGCGATCAGGATATCGCCCGGCTTGGCAGCGGCGGCCGCCACCCCAATGATCAGACTGGAGGTTGATACAATACCATCGTTCGCACCAAGCACGGCTGCACGCAGCCAGCCGACTCGCGAGACCAGGTGGCGTTCGCGGTGAAGATGCAGCCTAGTCATTGTCGCGCTCGCCTTGTTCCGAAACCCCGCCGCTCTCGCCAGCTTCGGTATGAGCCCCCGGGGTGAATGCCAACGGATCGATCATGGTCGCACCCATTGCAGCACCTGCGATAGCGATCGCAGCAACGGGCAACGCCAGCGGCACCGGTGGTCGCGCATCGCCGATGCCGGGGTGCAAATCGGCGCGCTTGGTGCCGGTTATAAACGCGCCGATCAAGTCGTCTTTGGTCAGCAGCGACATTGCTACGACGGCGATGACATGCAGCGCGATCAGGCCAAGCAGGACATTGGCGAGCGCCTCATGCAGGCCGCCTTCAGCGTCCCCCAGCATCGTGGCACCGGTATAGACAATGCCGCCAACCGTCCCGAGCAGCGCAATGATCGCGATACCCCCAAGTGCATTGTGCCCTATCGATCGCTCTGGCTTGCCCGAGAACAGGCTGGTGATGTGATGGCCGATCTCACTGGGCTTTAGGAAATCACCGAAGCGGGCGTGCTCGCCGCCAACGAAACCCCACGCGAGCCGGAATGCCACGAGCACTGCCGCAATCCACCCGACCGGAACATGCCATGGCGCGAGGGCGCTATCCTCCTCGGACGACAGGAACGCGATCAAGATCGCAAAGACCAGAAACCAGTGAAACAGGCGCACAGGCAAATCCCAAACGCGGATGGATGCGCCCGACGACTGCGCCGACGACGCACGGGAAATTGCAGAGTCGATCATGACCATCTCCATAGAAGCAACCAGCACCTCTGTAGAGACAACTTGAAAGTTGGCCCCGTGTTCCGTTTCATCGCGGCTGCCAAAGTGAGCGCGGAAACCGCGGCGCGGGCAACGCGGATCGCCCGCCCCCGCATGCGGTCGCGGTTTGCGCGCGGCAGTATTTCGGGCGTAATCTGCCGCCGCCGGGATACCATCGCGCCAACCGGTCGACATTCCCGGGACCGTGCGCCTATCGCGGCGCGAACGACATCGCAGCGCAAACACCCGTTGGAACAAAGTGTCATGGACTTCGACGATCTGAGCACCTTTGCAAGATTTCTGAGCGCAGGCTCGGCGGTCATGGTGCTCGCAGTCGCAGCCGCCATCGCCGACCGGATGCAGAGCCGCAGGCGCGACCTTGATCGGATCAGCACGGTGCCATGGGGCTTCCTCTCGGTGATCTTCTCGATGATGGCGGTGATTCTGCTGTCCACCGCCGCCAAGGCCTGGTTCAGGCCCGGTTAGAGCAAAGCACCCGCGCGAGGCAGGTCCCGCCTGCTTGCCGAAGACAAAACCATGACAATTTTGCGGCAATGCGCAATCCGCGCCGCATTAACGAGGCCCAGAGAGCCACCACAATGGCCGGCAAGCCGGGAACATGGCAAAAAACTGTTGCCCTTGAGTGTCTTGCGCCAATATTGTTCCAAGGACCGACATAAAACCGCAGTCTTTGCGCGTATACTGATAAATGCGCTCCGCGCGGGGCGCAGGCTTGACCAAGATACTCAAATCCCAAGGAAAGCTCCAACGCTCCTGAGCATCGTTCGGGACACAACTGATAAGGTCCGTGATCCGAAATGAATCTCACCGAAACGAAACTGCAATGAAGGGACTTTCCCTGCCTTGGTTCAGCATCACAGTCGCCATCACCGCTGCGGTCGGCATGTTGCTGGCTGGCGCGAACCTGTGGCTATCCATCGCGGTGCTGATCTTGTGGCTGGCAACCTTGTGGCTGGCAACGCCTGAGCCCCCCATGCCCGCGCCGGTGCAAGACGAAGGCAGCGTTTCGCGCCAGACGATGATCGAACTGGTCGAGCCGTTCAGCGTGCCGGTGTTGATGCTCGACGATCAGCGCATCGTCGCTGCCAACGCCGCCGCGCGCGAGGCGCTGGGTCCGCATATCATTGGTCAGGACGCGCGGGTTGCGCTGCGTCATCCCGAAGCGATTACCTTGCTCGACAAGCCCAACGGCAGCGCGGTGGTGCGCGGCCTGACCGGCTCACGCAGCATCTGGCATGTCAGCCGGGTCAGCATCGACGAACGCTTTTCGGTGATCGAGCTGGTCAATCGCACGGTCGAGGCCGATATCAGCCGCTCCCACACCGATTTCGTCGCCAATGCCAGCCACGAATTGCGCACGCCGCTCTCCTCGATCATCGGCTACATCGAAACGCTGTCGGATCCCGATGCCAAAGTCGACGCAGTTACCGCCGCCCGGTTTCACAACACCGTGCTGCGCGAGGCGAAGCGGCTGCAAAGTCTGGTCGAGGACCTGATGTCGCTTTCGCGGATCGAAGCGGAAAAGCACGAGCTTCCCCGCGAGCGGATCGATCTGGGCCAGCTTGCGGCCAGCATCGGCGGCGAAGTCTGCGCCACTGTGGGTGACACGCGCCTGCAGGTGGCGGCGGACAGTGCAGTGGTGATCGGCGATCGCCAGCAGCTCGATCAGGTGATCCGCAACCTCATCGATAACGCGCTCAAATACGGCGATCACAAAACACCGGTGGCGGTCGGCGTCTCGGTCGTGGGCAACGAAGCCGTGCTCAAAGTAACCGATCACGGCGATGGGATACACCCCGATCATATTCCCTATCTCACCCGCCGCTTCTATCGCACCGACCCCGGCCGCAGCCGCGCTGCGGGCGGCACCGGCCTTGGCCTGGCGATTGTCAAACACATTGTCGAGCGCCATCGCGGCAAGCTCGACATCGTCAGCCGGTTGGGCGAAGGTACCAGCGTAACCGTGCGCGTGGCGCTTGCTGCTGCGCTTGCGCCGCGAGTGTCTTAAGCATGTCATTCCGCTGTCGCATTGCGGGTTGCTAGATCGGGTGCGGAAGGAATCTATTATGTTTGCGAAATCCACCACTGCCATCTCGTCTGCCGCAATCTTGGCGCTGGCACTCGCAGGATGTGGCGGCCAGCAAGGGGGTAGCCGCGATCAGGTGCGCGCCGTCGGTTCGTCCACGGTCTATCCTTTCGCCAAAGCGGTAGCCGAATCAGCAGCCCGCAGCGATCCCTCGATCAAGTCGCCGATCATCGAATCGACCGGCACGGGCGCGGGCATGAAATTGTTCTGCGCCGGCGTGGGTCCGCAACATCCCGATGTCGCCAATGCCTCGCGCCGGATGAAAAAATCCGAATTTGACGATTGCCAGAAGAACAACGTCAAAGAGATTGTCGAAATTCAAGTCGGGCTTGATGGCGTGGCCTTTGCCGAGGGCAATGGCGGCCCTGGCATCCCGCTTACGCCGGAAGACGTTTACGAAGCGCTGGCCAAAACGCCTTATGGCAAGCCCAACACCGCAAAGACCTGGAAGGACGTCAATCCCGCCCTCCCGGCCGAGCCGATCCTCGTCTACGGACCGCCCTCCACCTCGGGCACGCGCGATGCGTTCAAGGAGCTGATCCTGCTCAGGGGCTGCGACAGCAACCCCGCGATGAAGGCTCTGAAAGAGAGCGACAAGGAAAAGCATGAAGCGATCTGCGGCGATGTGCGCGAAGATGGCGCATATGTCGATGCGGGCGAAAACGACAACCTGATCGTGCAAAAGATCGAAGCCAATCCCAAGGCGATCGGCATTTTCGGTTACTCCTATCTTGAGGAGAATACCGACAAGCTGCGGGGGCTCACGATGAACGGCGTCACCCCGACTTACGCCACGATTTCCGACTTTTCGTATCCCGGCGCCCGTCCGCTCTTCATCTATGTCAAGAAAGCGCACGTGAAGGCCATTCCCGGGCTTCAGGCTTTTGTCGGTGAGTGGGCCAAGTTGTGGAACAAAGGCGGCGTCCTGTCGAAGCTTGGCATGGTAGTTGCCCCCGATGCCATTCAGGCAGCCAGTGCCAAGGCGGCAAGCACATTGCCTGTGCTCGATGGCGTACAGTTGAACTAAGGACGCATCGAGACTTATGTCGCCTGCAATTTTATTTCTTCTGGCCTTGGGGTTGGGTCTTGTCGGGTGGCTGGCAGGGCGTTCCCGCGCGCGCGCTTTCCGGCTTGCCGCGCCGCGCGGTCGGATCAACTCGTTGCCGCAGTTTCACGCCTGGTATGTGGCGCTATGGGTAACTGTGCCGGCGATGCTGTTTGCGCTGATCTGGGAAATGATCAGCCCCGGATTGATCCTTCAGCACGTGCTGGCCGATCCCGCCGCAGCGGCCTTGCCCGCTTTCGGGTTTGAACGCGAGGCCATGATGAACGAGGCGCGCGCAGTCGCCACAGGGGCAGCCCGCGCGGTTTTCAATGCCGAGGCAGAAGGACTGGTCGAACCTTACCGGGCCGCTCTGCTGCGGTATCAATCGATCGGCCTCGTGGTCACCCTTCTGATCATTTTTGCGGGCGGAGCATTTTCGTTCCTGCGCTTGAAGCCCGATTTCACGGCGCGCACGCGGATCGAGCGTGCAGTGATGAACTTGCTGCTGCTCGCCTCGCTGGCTGCAATCCTTACCACGGTGGGCATCGTCGCCAGTCTGGTTTTTGAAACCGCCCGTTTTTTCAGCATGGTCTCGCCGTTCGATTTTCTGTTCGGGTTGCACTGGGCGCCCGATCCGATGAGCAGTGGCCCGGTTGATAGCGCTGACTTCGGCGCGGTTCCCTTGTTTTGGGGTACGATTTATATCGGCGCGTTCATCGCGATGCTGGTGGCAATCCCGCTTGGGCTGATGAGCGCAATCTACCTGACGCAATATGCCAGCGCCGGCGTGCGCCAGATCATGAAGCCCCTGCTCGAAATTCTCGCTGGTGTGCCCACGGTGGTGTACGGGTATTTTGCCGCGCTGACGGTGGCCCCCGCCGTGCGGGATATTGCGCAAAGCATCGGCATCAGCAATGCTTCGACCGAGAGCGCGATGGCCGCCGGGCTGGTCATGGGCGTCATGATCATCCCGTTTGTCTCTTCGATGGCAGACGACAGCATCGCCGCAGTGCCGCAGGCGATGCGCGATGGCAGCCTCGCGATGGGGGCTACCCGCGCTGAGACCATCCGCAAAGTGCTCGTTCCTGCCGCGCTGCCCGGCATTGTTGCGGGGATCATGCTGGCAGTCAGCCGCGCGATTGGCGAGACCATGATCGTCGTCATGGCCGCAGGCGCCGCCGCCAATCTCACGGCCAATCCGTTTCAGTCGATGACCACGGTCACCTTCCAGATCGTCGCCATGTTGACCGGCGAAGGCAGCTTCGACAATCCGGCAACGCTCTCCGCTTTCGCGTTGGGCATGGTGCTGTTTCTAGTCACGCTCGCGCTCAATTACATCGCGCTGCGGGTCGTCAAGCGCTACCGGGAAGCTTATGACTAAGCCTGCTATGACCGAGGCACAGCGCGCAAAGCTCGAAGCGCTGCATGCGGCGCGGGTGGCGCGCATGAATGCAGGCTTGCGCCGCCGCTATATCGCCGACGCTGCGTTTCGCTGGGCCGGGCTTGGCGCGGTCGTGTTTTCAGGCCTCATTCTGGTGTTCCTGCTCGGCGCCATGGCCTCGAACGGCATAGCAGGATTTCAGCGCAGCGAACTCAAGCTCACCGCGCCGATCAACGGTGCGATTCTGATCGATCCCGCGCGGCTGGCCCAGCCCGATCCCATTGGCGGTCTTGAGGCGGCGGGCCTACCGACCTTGGTGGACAGCGCCGCCGACAGGGCCTTTGGGCCCGGCGGTGCCGATCTGCTGGCCGAAACCGCCTGGCGCGAGGTTGGGGCACAGCTTATCGAGAATCCGACGCTGCTGGGCAAAGAGACCCTCGAGCTCTCGCTTCCGGCCAGCGACGATCTGGCCAATGCGCAGCGCGGCGGGGGCGAACCGGCGCTCCGCGCTGTCGCACAAAAGCTGGTGGCCGAAAAGCGGCTGGTGCGCGCATTCGACAGCGGCTTTCTGGTGCGCTCCGATGCCACCAGCCCGCAAAGCGTTGGCATCTGGGGCGCGCTCAAGGGGTCGATGATGACCATGCTGGTCACCTTGCTCCTCGCCTTCCCGATCGGCGTGCTTTCGGCACTCTATCTTGAAGAGTATGCCAAGCACAACCGTTGGACCGAACTGATTGAGATCTCGATCAACAATCTGGCGGCGGTGCCCTCGATCATCTTCGGGCTGCTCGGCCTTGCCGTGTTTCTGGCCGCGTTTCCGAACCTTCGCTCGGCACCGCTGATCGGCGGCATGACGCTGGCGCTGATGACCATGCCGGTCATCGTCATTTCCGGCCGCAATGCGATCAAGGCGGTGCCGCCCTCGATCCGCGACGCGGCGCTCGCGATGGGGGCGAGCCCAGTCCAGGTTGTGTTTCATCATGTGCTTCCGCTGGCGCTGCCGGGCATCCTTACCGGCACGATCATCGGCATGGCGCGCGCGCTTGGCGAAACCGCGCCCTTGCTGATGATCGGCATGCGCGCCTTCGTTGCCAGCCCGCCCAGCGATTTCACCTCGCCGTCCAGCGTGCTGCCGGTGCAGATCTTCCTGTGGTCCGACGAGATCGACCGCGGCTTCATCGAACGCACCAGCGCGGCCATCGTCGTGCTGCTGATTTTCCTGCTCGTCATGAACGGTTCGGCGATCTATCTGCGCAACCGATTTGAAAAAAGGTGGTAGCCATGGACGCCCCGCTCCTCAACGACACTGACACAGCGGCCACCCCGGCTGCTGCTGACACTGGCCGGTCAAAGGTCAGCGCAAAGCATGTTTCGGTCTTCTATGGTCAGAAGCAGGCGATCGACGACGTTTCGATCGAGATCCCGCACAATGTTGTCACCGCCTTCATCGGTCCTTCGGGGTGCGGCAAGTCGACCTTCCTGCGCACGCTCAATCGCATGAACGATACGATCTCGGGCGCGCGGGTCGATGGCGAAATCCTGCTGGACGGGGTCGACATCTACCGCTCGACGATGGACGTGGTGCAATTGCGCGCGCGCGTCGGCATGGTGTTTCAAAAGCCGAACCCGTTTCCCAAATCGATCTACGAAAACATCGCCTATGGCCCGCGCATTCACGGGATGACGAGCAGCAAAAGTGAACTGGACGGCATCGTCGAGCAATCGCTCCAACGCGCTGGTCTGTGGGACGAGGTCAAGGATCGGCTCAGCGATAGCGGCACCGCGCTTTCTGGCGGCCAGCAGCAACGCCTGTGCATTGCCCGCGCGATTGCGGTCGATCCCGAAGTGATCCTGATGGATGAGCCGTGCTCGGCGCTCGATCCTATTGCTACCGCGCGGATCGAAGAATTGATCGACGATCTGCGCGCCCGCTATGCTATCGTGATCGTGACCCATTCGATGCAGCAGGCCGCGCGCGTTTCACAGCGAACCGCGTTCTTCCATCTCGGCAAGATCGTCGAATATGGCAACACCCCTGATATCTTCACCAATCCGCGTGAAGAGCGCACGAAAGACTACATTACCGGCCGTTACGGATAAGGAAACAAGGTGACAGAGCACACCGTCAAGGCATTCGACGATGACATCACCCGTTTGCGCGGGCTGGTGGCCGAAATGGGCGGTCTGGCAGAACTTTCGGTCGCAGAGGCAATGGACGCACTGGTCAGCGGCAACGAGGTGCTTGCCGCCGAAGTCATCGCCCGCGACAAGCGCATCGATCTGCTTGAGACCGAAGTCGATCGGCTTGCCGTCAGCGTGCTGGCTCTGCGCGCGCCGCTGGCCGATGACTTGCGCGAAGTAATCGCCGCGCTCAAGATCGCCGGGGTGATCGAGCGGATCGGCGATTATGCCAAGAACATTGCCCGCCGTGTCGGCCACATCGAAGGGCGCAAACGCTTTGAGCCCCTCACCCTCCTTCCTGTCATGAACGAACTGGCGGGTGACATGGTGCACGATGTGCTCACCGCCTTTGCCGCGCGCGATCCCATCGCTGCGGCTGAAATTGTCCAGCGCGACTCCAAAGTTGACGCGTTTTATGACAGTATTTTTCGCAATTTCGTGTCGTACATGGTCGAGAATCCGGCAACGATCAGCTCGGTTGCCCAGCTCATGTTTGTCGCGCGCAACATTGAGCGGATCGGCGATCATGCCACGAATATCGCGGAAATGGTATATTACGCGTCAACCGGTGACTACTTGCCGGAACGCGAGCACGTCGTTCATTCCGGGTTGGACGTATTGGTTTGAGAATGGTGCGTACCCCAGTGGTTGACCGGCGTAATTACCCCGTAACAAATGTCGTATCTACGCAGCGCGTTCGTCACATAAGACGCAACAGGGGCCAATTATGACTGCGCCAAAGCTGCTTCTGGTCGAGGACGATACCGCCTTGGCCGAGCTGGTCGAATACAGGTTCCGCGGCGAAGGATATGAGGTCCGCACCACCGACGATGGCGACGAGGCGCTGCTTCTCGCCGCCGAGGATATTCCCGATCTTGTGCTGCTTGATTGGATGATCGGCGGCACCAGCGGCATCGAAGTCTGCCGCCGCTTGCGCCGCAACAAGGCGACCGCGCACGTGCCGATCATCATGCTCACCGCGCGCAGCGACGAGGACGACCGTGTGCGCGGCCTCGAAATCGGCGCGGACGATTATATCACCAAGCCATTCAGCCCGCGTGAGCTGATCGCGCGCGTGGGCGCGGTGCTGCGCCGCGTGCGCCCGGCGCTGGCTGGGGAAACGATCACCGTTGGAGATCTCTCGCTCGATCCCACTGCGCACCGCGTGATCCGGCGCGATCAGTCGATCAAGATCGGGCCGACCGAGTTTCGCCTGCTGCGCCATTTCATGGAGCATCCCGGCCGCGTGTTCTCGCGCGGGCAATTGCTCGATGCGGTTTGGGGCAGCGGCAGCGATATCGAGGTGCGCACCGTCGATGTGCATATCCGCCGCCTGCGCCAGGCCATCGCGCTTCCCGGCGCCGCCGATCCGGTGCGCACCGTGCGCTCGGCTGGCTACGCGCTCGAAGGCGTCTGACTTACTTTTTCAGGCCGATCAGGCGCGAAATGTCGAGATCGGAGGCTGTGATCCAGCCCTGATACAAGTTGGCGATGTAAAGGCTGCACAGCACCGCTGACAGCGCGGTTGCGCGCAAAAGGATCGCACGCGCCCGAAAATTGCCCGGCGCGCTGTCCGCCTGACCGGGCACTTTCTCGATGCCCAGTTCGTCATGGGTTTTTACCCCGAACGGCATCACGAGGAACGCCGAGAGCACCCAGAACAGCAGGTAGATGGCGATGATGGAGAGCACGGGCATGGCAGTGGGCCCTCAGCGCTCGCGCAACATGACCTGCACCACCGGCTTCTTGCCCGACCAGCGCTGCGCTGCGCGCCGCACGGTCAGCCGCACCAGCTCGGCAATGGCTGCCCGGTCACGGCGCTTGTCGCCTTTCAAGGCGAGCAGCGCCTTGGCCACATCGTCCTGCGCTTCGGCGATGTACTCGGGCATGTCCTCTTCCAGCGGCAGTCCGATCGCGGCGATCTCCACGCCTGAAACCAGCTTGCCATCGGGGCTGACCGCCAGCGCTGCTGTCACCAGTCCGTTCTCGGCCAGCTTGCGCCGCGATGCCATCGTCTCGCCGTCCGCGGGGGTCAGGATATCGCCGTCGAGCACCAGCCGGCCATTGCGCACGGTCTGCAGTTTGCGCGGACCGCCCGGGGCCAGCCGCACCAGATCGCCGTTCTTCTGCACAATCGTGCGCGGGATGCCTTCGGATGCGCCAAGCCGCGCCTGTTCGGCCATATGGCGCATCTCGCCGTGCACCGGCACCAACATTTCAGGCTTCAGCCAGCTATAAAGCGCCGCCAGCTCGGGCCGCCCGGGATGGCCCGAAACATGGATCATGCTCTGGCGGTCGGTGATGATCTGCACGCCCTTTTCCGCCAGCGTATTCTGGATGCGCCCGATGGCCAGCTCGTTGCCGGGGATCTGGCGGCTTGAAAATACCACCGCGTCGCCCTTCTCCAGCTTGATCGGGTGCTTGTCGCTGGTGATCCGGGCGAGCGCGGCGCGCTCCTCGCCCTGCCCGCCGGTCGCCAGGACCAAGAGTTCGCCCGGTGGCAGGTCCATCGCGTCGTCCATATCGACCGTTTCGGGAAAATCCTGCAGATAGCCACTGGCCTGCGCCACGCGGATGATCCGATCGAGCGAGCGCCCCGCCACGCACAGCTGCCGCCCTGTCGCCTCGGCGACTTGCCCTAGTGTCTGCAAACGCGCCACGTTGGAAGCAAACGTCGTCACCACCACGCGCCGCCCTTCCAGCGCGCCCACCGTCTCCATCAGCCCGTCGCGCACCGCGCCTTCGGAGCCCGATGCTTCGGGATTGAACACATTGGTCGAATCGCACACCAGCGCGAGCACACCCTCATCGCCGATCGCGGTCAGTTCCGCCTGCGTCGCGGGCACGCCGATCAGCGGCGCGTCATCCAGCTTCCAGTCGCCGGTATGGAAAATCCGGCCATAAGGCGTGTCGATCACCAGCGCGTTGCCCTCGGCAATCGAGTGCGCCAGCGGCACATAGCGGATGCCGAACGGCCCCAGGCTCAGCGAACTGTCATTGGGGATCGTATGCAGCTTCACGCTCTTGGCGATCCTGGCCTCGACCAGCTTTTCATTGACCAACCGCGCGGTAAACGGCGTGGCATAGAGCGGCACGCCCAGCTCCTGCGCGAAATAAGGCACCGCGCCGATGTGATCCTCATGCGCATGGGTCAGCACCACGCCGATCAGGTCATCCAGCCGCTCTTCGATGAATTCGAGATCAGCAAAAACAAGGTCGACGCCGGGATAATGCGGATCGGCAAAGGTCATCCCCAGATCGACCATCAGCCATTTGCCGTCGCAGCCATAAAGATTGACGTTCATTCCGATCTCGCCTGATCCTCCGAGGGCGAGAAACAGCAATTCCTTTGCGGGGGTCACTCAGCTTCCAATTCTATTGTTGCAGGCAATCTTCAGATTGCCGGTGTTCAAGCCGCTACGGCCACGCGTCCTGCGAGCAGGGCAAGGCCATCCAGCGTCAAATCCGTATCGACGGTATCGAAAATGGATGTATGCTCACCGAACAAAACCGCAAGCCCACCGGTGGCGATAACTTGTGCAGGACGCCCGATTTCGGCACGCATGCGCGCAATCAAGCCCTCCATCAGCGCAACATAGCCCCAAAAGACCCCAATATGCATCTGGTCCTCGGTATTGCGCCCGATCACGCCCTTGTCGGCGGCGGGAGCCTCGATCGCGATGCGCGGCAGCTTGGCGGCGGCATTGACCAGTGCTTCGAGCGAGAGATTGATGCCGGGTGCGATGATCCCGCCCTTATAGGCCCCGGCGGCATCGATCACATCGAACGTGGTCGCGGTGCCGAAATCGACCACGATCAGATCGCCGGGATACTTGGCATGCGCCGCGATCACGTTCACCGCGCGATCCGCACCCAGCGAGCGCGGCTCATCGATATGCGCCTCAAAGCCCCACTCGACCGGCGGCTTGCCTGCGATCAGCGGATCGCGCCCGAAATACTTCTGCGCCAGCACTTCCAGATTATGCAGCGCGCGCGGCACCACCGTGGCGATGATGATCTGCTCGACAGACTTGGGATCAAAGCCTTGCAGCTGCATCAATTGCAGCAGCCACACCGCATATTGATCGGCGGTGCGGCGCGGATCGGTCGCCACACGCCAGCGCGAGCGGATTTCGAGGCCCTCGAACAGCGCGAACACGACATTGGTGTTGCCCACGTCAACCGCAAGAAGCATCAGTCACCTATCAGATCCACATCGCCTGCGTGGATGGCACGCATCGTTCCATCCGCCAAGCGCAGAAGCGCAGCGCCATCGCCATCAAGCCCGGCGAACCCGCCCGTGATCGGACCGAGCGCCGGGTCATGCGCCGCCAGCAGCGTGCCCTGTGCATGCGCGCGCGCCAGCCACTCCGCCCGCAGCGCGGGCCATTCGCCCCGGTGCCAGCGCGCCAGCATCTGCGCCCACACTGCCGCCAAGCTTTGCGCAAACGCATCCCGCGCCAGCGGATAGCCCAACCGCGCCAGCGCCGCCGTCGGCCGGTCGGGCAGCGGCGGAGCCTCGGCCAGGTTCACCCCGATGCCGACAACCACGACATCGCCCTGCCGCTCGAGCAGGATGCCCGCCAGTTTGGCTGCGCCCACCAACAAATCATTCGGCCATTTGAGCCGCACATCGTCCAGACCGGGCGCCGACGCGCTGACTGCCTCGTGCACCGCTACTCCGGCCACCAGCGCCAAAGTGGCCGCTGGCGGATCGCCCTGGCCCACCAGCGCCGGCGTCGAGCCCATGAAATTGCCCAGTCCCCCGCTCCACACGCGCCCGGCGCGTCCGCGCCCGGCGGTCTGGCGGTCGGCGATCAGCCAGCGGCCCTCGGCCAGCCCCTCGCCCGCCGCAAGCCGCGCGCGCAGCGCCGAATTGGTCGAACCGATCTCTGCGACGATCTCGATCAAGGATCAGGCGGCCAGAAAATAAGGAGGGCTGAAAATCAAGGGTGCTGAAAATCAGGCGGAGTGAAACAGCGCGGCGGCGGCCTTCGCCGCTATTCCGGCCAGCGGAATGGTCAGGAGATAGCCCAGCGGCGAGATCACCACGCTCGAACCCAACAGCAAGAGGCCATGCGCGCGGTCGCTCGGGCCCTTCACCACATCGGCCACATCGTCGAAATACATCACTTTGACGACCTTGATGTAGTAAAACGCGCCGATCACCGATGCGGCAATGCCAATCGCAGCGAGTACCAGCAGATCGGCCTGCACCGCTGCCTGAAACACCACGAACTTGCCCCAGAAACCGAACAGCGGCGGCACACCCGCAAGGCTGAACATCACCGCTGCCATCGCCAGTGCGAGCATCGGCCGGGTCTTCGAAAGCCCGCCCAGCGCCGCGATCGATTCTACCGCTTCGCCCTGCTCATCGCGCAGCATCAGCACGATCACAAAGGCCGCGACCGACATCACCACATAGATGGCCAGGTACACCAGCATCGCCGCTGCGCCGTTCTCGTTCGCGCAGGCCAGGCCGATCAGCATGAAACCGACATTGTTGATCGAGGAATACGCGAGCAGGCGCTTGATATTGTCCTGCCCGATCGCCCCGAGCGCGCCGATCACGATCGAAAGCAGCGCTGCAAAAATCACGATCTGCTGCCACGCCTGCGGTTGCCCGCCGAGCGCTTCGACCGCTACGCGCATCAGCAGACATAGCGCCGCAACTTTGGGCGCGGTGGCGAAAAAGGTCGTTACCGGGGTCGGCGCGCCTTCGTAGACATCGGGCGTCCACATGTGAAACGGCGCGGCGCTGATCTTGAACGCCAGCCCTGCCAGCACGAACACCACGCCGAATGTCGCGCCCAGCGACATATGACCGGAAAGCGCCGCGCGGATGCCCATGAAGCTGGTTGTGCCGGTGAAACCGTAAGTCAGGCTGATGCCATAGAGCAAAATGCCCGAGGCGAGGCTGCCCAGCACGAAGTATTTGAGGCCTGCTTCCGCCGAACGCTCATCGTTGCGCAGGAATGCAGCGAGCACATAGGCCGAAAGGCTGTTGAGTTCGAGCCCGAGGTAAAGCGTCAGCATGTCTGCTGCCGAAACCATCATGCCCATGCCGAGCGCCGCAAACAGCACCAGCAGCGGAAACTCGGCGCGCATGCTGCGGCTGCGCTCAAAAAACGCCGGGGCCACGATCAGCGTCACCGCCGCGCCGATATAGATCAGCAGCTTGCCAAACGCGGCAAACGCATCGGCGCGGTACTGGCCAAACCACGCCAGCGTGCCTGGCCCCATCGCCCCGCTGCCCAGCGCAGGCGCGACCATCAGCGCGCATAGCGTCAACACGCCGACCGCCGCGATTGAGATCATGCGCGAGGCCTTGTCCCCGCTCCATGCCGCCACCATCAGCAGCGCGAGGCCCGAAAGGCTCAGCACCACTTCGGGGCCGGTGATCATCAGCGATTGGGAGAGGTCCATCAGTGCGCTTCTTCCGGTTCGGCAGCGGCATGGCCGCCCGCAGGCTTGGCCGCAGGCTCGCCAGCAGAATGATCAGCAGCATGGCCAGCAGAATGAGCCGCCGCAAAGCGGATCTGCGCGTCGCCCTTGGGCCGCGCCTGCGCCACCCGCGCTTCAAGGCTGGCGATATCCTTGCGCATTGGCGCGAGGAAGGTTTCAGGATAAATCCCCATCCACAGCACAGCGACCGCCAGCGGCACCATCATCGCCCATTCGCGCGCGTCCAGATCGGGCATCGCCGCCGCATCGGCGTTCTTCTGCACGCCAAACACAACGCGGCGGTAGAGATAGAGCATATAGGCCGCGCCTAGAATAATGCCGGTCGTGCAGACCAAGGTCACTGCGCTCGAGACCGCATAGATCCCGATCAGCGAGAGGAACTCGCCGACAAAGCCGCTGGTGCCGGGCAGGCCAATCGAAGCCATCGTGAACAGCATGAAAAACAGCGCATAACCCGGCATGTTGATGGCCAGGCCGCCATAGCGGTCGATCTCACGGGTGTGCAGCCGGTCGTAGATCACGCCGACGGCAAGGAACAGCGCGCCCGCGACAAGCCCGTGGCTGAGCATCACGATCATCGAGCCTTCGAGCCCCTGCCGGTTGAACGCAAACAGCCCGACGGTAACGATCGCCATGTGCGCGACCGAGGAATAGGCGATCAGTTTCTTCATGTCGTGCTGCACCAGCGCGATCAGCGAGGTGATGACCACAGCCGCCATCGAAAGCCCGTAGATCAGCGGCGCAAACTGCGCGCTCGCCTCGGGAAACATCGGCAGCGAAAAGCGGATGAAGCCGTATCCGCCCATCTTAAGCAGCACGCCCGCCAGAATGATCGAGCCCCCGGTCGGCGCCTGCACATGCGCGTCAGGCAGCCAAGTATGCGTCGGCCACATCGGCATTTTCACGGCAAAGCTGGCGAAAAAGGCCAGCCACAGCCACCACTGTGCCTGCACCGGGAAGTTATAGGCCATCAGGGTCGGGATGTCGGTGGTGCCCGCCTCGTTCGCCATCCAGAACATCGCGATCAGCATCAGCACCGAGCCGAGCAGCGTGTAGAGGAAGAACTTGTAGCTGGCGTAGATCCGGTCCGCCCCGCCCCAGATGCCGATGATCAGGTACATCGGGATGAGCCCGGCTTCGAACATGATGTAGAACAGGAACAAGTCCTGCGCGCTGAACACGCCGATCATCAGCGTCTCCATCACCAGGAAATTCGCGTAATATTCTCCCGCACGCTTTTCGATCGTGTTCCAGCTCGCGCCGATGCAGATCGGCATCAGGAACACCGTCAACCCGATCAGCAGCAGCGCGATGCCATCGATGCCCAGTTTCCATTCAAACCCGGCAAAGAGCGAGGCATGCTCCTGAAACTGCCACTGCGCCCCGCCCACATCATAGCTGGCCCAAAGCATCGCGCCGAGCACCAGATCGACCATGGTCGCGGCCAGCGCGATCATCCGCGCCTGCTCGCGGCCCGCCGCCAGACATGCCACCGCGCCGATCAGCGGCACCACCAGCATCAGGGAGAGGAAAGGAAGGCCGCTCATTTCGCAATCGCCCAGCTGACCGCGCCGACAAGGCCGACAAGCATCACCAACGCGTAGCTATAAAGGAACCCGGATTGCAGCTTCACCGCCGCCCGGCTGCTGCGCGCCACGATCCACGCCGCACCATTGGGACCAAAGCGGTCGATCATGCCAACATCGCCCACCTTCCAGAAAACCCGGCCCAGCCACATTGCAGGGCGGATGAAAACTGCGTCGTAAAGCTCGTCCCAATACCACTTGTTGAGCAGGAAGGTGTAGAGCGCCCCAAACTGGCTGACGAACGCCGCCGGGAAGGCCGGACTGGCGATGTAGGCGTAATAGGCAATCGCAAACCCGGTCAGCATCACGCCAAACGGCGCCCATTTCACCCATTCCGGCACCTCGTGCATCGCACGGATCAGATGCTCGTCAAACGCGAGGCTGCCCTTCCAGAACTCGCCGATGCCCTCGCTGATGAACGCGCCGTGGAACACAAAACCCGCCAGCACCGCGCCGACCGACAGCACCCCCAGCGGGATCAGCATCGACAGCGGGCTCTCGTGCGGATGATAGCCTGCGGTGCCGTCGCTGCTGCTGGCGTGATGCCCATGATCGTTATGGGCATGATCGCCGTGCCCATGCGCATCATGCACCGCATGCTGGATATGTTCGGACTGTTCCCAGCGCGGCTTGCCGTAAAACGTTAGGAACATCAGCCGCCACGAATAGAAACTGGTCAGCAGCGCCGCAAAAATACCCACGGCAAAGGCAAAGGTCGAAAGCTCCGTGCCGCGCGCAAAGGCCGCCTCAAGGATCGCATCCTTCGAGTAGAAGCCCGCAAAGCCCGCCACATCGACAATGCCCACGCCGGTAATCGCCAGAGTGCCCGCCATCATCGCCCAAAATGTAAGCGGGATGCTTTTGCGCAGGCCGCCATAATAGCGCATGTCCTGCTCATGGTACATCGCATGGATCACCGAGCCTGCGCCCAGGAACAGTAGCGCCTTGAAAAACGCGTGCGTGAACAAGTGGAACATCGCCGCGCCATATGCGCCGACACCTGCGGCAAAGAACATGTAGCCCAGCTGCGAACAGGTCGAATAGGCGATCACGCGCTTGATATCGGTCTGCGTCGTGCCCACCGTGGCGGCAAAAAAGCACGTCGCCGCGCCGATGAACGTCACGAAACCCGGCGCCACCGGGCTGGTCTCGAACATCGGCGAGAGGCGGCAAACCATGAACACCCCCGCCGTCACCATCGTCGCGGCGTGGATCAGCGCGGAAACCGGCGTCGGCCCTTCCATCGCGTCGGACAGCCAGGTGTGGAGGCCAAGCTGCGCCGATTTGCCCATCGCGCCGATGAACAACAGGATACACAGCACCGTCATCGTATCGAACCGCTGGCCCAGAAAGCCGATGGTGCTTCCCGCCATACCGGGCGCAGCGCTCAGGATTTCGGGGATCGAGACCGTGCCGAACACCAGAAACGTCCCGAAAATGCCCATCATGAAGCCCAGATCGCCCACGCGGTTGACCACGAAGGCCTTCATCGCGGCGGCGTTGGCGGATGGTTTGCGGAACCAGAACCCGATCAGGAGGTACGAGGCCAGGCCCACCCCTTCCCAGCCGAAGAACATCTGCACGAGGTTGTCCGCCGTCACCAGCATCAACATCGCAAAGGTGAACAGCGAAAGGTAGGCGAAGAACCGGGGCTGGTCCGGATCTTCGTCCATATAGCCCCACGAATAGAGGTGAACGAGCGCAGAAACCGATGTCACCACCACCAGCATCACCGCCGTCAGCGTGTCGACCCGCAGCGCCCACGAAAAATCAAGCTCGCCCGATTTCACCCACTGCAACACCGGGACAACCGTGGCTTCCGCCCCGCCCGCCACAAAGCTCAGGAAAATCGGCCACGACAGCGCGCACGAGGCAAACAGCGCGCCCGTGGTGATCGCCTTTGCCGCAACTTTGCCGATGATGTCATGCCCCAGCCCGGCGACAATCGCCGCCACCAGCGGCAGAAAAACGATGAGGATGATCGGATGCACCCGGCTTATCCCTTCATCCGGTTGACATCATCGACCGCAATCGTGCCGCGGCCGCGGAAATAGATCACCAGAATGGCAAGGCCGATCGCCGCTTCGCCTGCCGCCACGGTGAGCACGAACATCGCGAACACCTGCCCCACCAGATCGCCGAGAAAGGCGCTGAACGCGACGAAATTGATGTTCACCGACAGCAGGATCAGCTCGATCGCCATCAGGATGATGATGACGTTCTTGCGGTTGAGGAAAATCCCCAGCACGCCGAGCACGAACAGGATCGCACTGACAACGACGTAGTGTTCGATGCCGATCATCACAGCGTTACCCCCTGCCCCACAGCGGGCTTCACATTGCGCGTGGCGTCCTGCGGGCGGCGCGCGTTCTGCTTGCCCACATCCTGCCGCCGCGCACCCACGCGCTCGCGGTGGGTCAGCACGATCGCGCCGATCATCGCCACCAGCAAGATGATGCCTGCCGTCTCGAACAGGAACAGATAGCGCGTATAAAGCAGCGCGCCGATGGCCTCGATATTCGAAACCCCGGCCACGACCGGCGCCCGGCCATCGGCGACGCCCAATTCCAGCGCGCCGGTGCGATAGGCGCCCACGCCCAGCACCAGTTCGCACAGCAAGACCAGCGCCAACAGAAAGCCCAGCGGGAAATTCTTGACGAACCCGGCGCGCATCTCGGCAAAATCGATGTCAAGCATCATCACCACAAACAGGAACAACACTGCGACCGCGCCGACATAGACGATCACCAGCAGCATCGCGATGAACTCCGCGCCCACCAGCACCATCAGCCCCGCCGCGTTGAAAAACGCGAGGATCAGCCACAGCACCGAATGCACCGGATTGCGCGACAGGATCGTGATCGCGCCGGAGGCAATCACCAGACTGGCGAACAGATAAAACGCGAAAACCTGGATCATGATGCGCGGCCCCTAGCGGTACGGTGCATCGGCTTCAAGGTTCGCGGCGAT
>NZ_CAMBTS010000029.1 GCF_945870625.1 Novosphingobium sp. Chol11
TAGCCGCGCGCGGTGAACAGCCCGGCGATCTTGGCCAGAATGCCCGCCTCATTGTCGACGGTGATGGTGAGGACGTGGCGCTCCTGCGCCAATTGGTCGATCTGCGTCATGATCCTGTCCCTTACACCAGCGCCTTGGCGGCGTCGTCCATCGTGCCGGCTACGGTGTCGCCGTAGAGGATCATGTCGGTATGCGCAGCCCCGCTCGGGATCATCGGATAGCAATTGGCTTCCTTGGCGACGAGGCAATCGACGAACACCGGGCCCGGATGATCGATCATCGCCTGAATGCCGGCATCCAGCTGGCTTTCGTCCTCGATGCGGATGCCCTTCCAGCCGTAAGCCTCGGCCAGCTTCACGAAATCGGGCAGGCTGTCGGAGTAGGAGTTTGAATAGCGGCTTTCGTAGGTCAGTTCCTGCCACTGGCGGACCATGCCCATCCATTCGTTGTTGAGCACGAAGACCTTGACCGGCAGGCGGTACTGCGTCGCGGTGCCCAGCTCCTGGATGTTCATCTGGATCGAGGCGTCGCCCGCAATGTCGATCACCAGCGCATCGGGATGGCCCAGCTGCGCGCCGATGGCGGCGGGCAGGCCATAGCCCATCGTGCCAAGCCCGCCCGACGTGAGCCACTTGTTCGGACCGTGAAAATGAAAATACTGCGCCGCCCACATCTGGTGCTGGCCCACCTCGGTGCTGATGATCGGATCGCGGTGCTTGGTCAGTTCGTACAGCCGCTCCACCGCCAGCTGCGGCATGATCGCCGAGGCGCGGCGCGGATAGGCGAGGCTTTGGCGCGCGCGCCAGCCATCAATCCGTGCATACCATTCGGTAAGGTCCGCCTTTTCGCAATGTGCTTCGTTCCAGCCCGCGATGAGCTGCGCGAGCACCTTGGCACAATCGCCGATCACCGGCAGATCGACGCGCACGGTCTTGTTGATCGAGGCGCGGTCGATGTCGATGTGGATCTTCTTCGAATGCGGCGAGAAGGCATCGAGCCGCCCGGTCACGCGGTCGTCGAACCGCGCGCCGATGCACACCATCAAGTCGGCGCGGTTCATCGCCATGTTGGCCTCAAAGGTGCCATGCATGCCCAGCATGCCCAGCCACGCGGGGTCGCCCGCCGGAAATGCGCCGAGGCCCATCAGGGTGGAGGTGACCGGAGCGCCGGTGAGCGCCTGAAGCTCGCGCAGCAAGCGCGCCGCCTCTGGCCCCGAATTGATCACGCCGCCGCCGGTGTAGAAGATCGGCGAGGCTGCTGCCGCGATCATCTGCACCGCCTGCGCGATTTCGGCGCGGCCCGCTTCGACTTGCGGATCATAGCGATTGCGGCGCTGCGAAGCCGGCGCGGCATGCGTGACCACCCCGATCTGGACGTCCTTGGGGATATCGATCACCACCGGGCCGGGGCGGCCTTCGGTGGCGATGCGGAAGGCCTCGTCGATCGTGGCGGCGAGTTGATCGGGGTCTTTGACCAGATAGTTATGCTTGGTGCAGTGGCGCGTGATGCCGACTGTGTCGCATTCCTGAAACGCGTCCGAACCGATCAGCGAGGTCGGCACCTGGCCGGTGATCACGATCAGCGGGATCGAATCCATGAAGGCATCGGCGATCCCGGTAACCGCATTGGTCGCGCCGGGGCCGGAGGTGACGAGCACCACGCCAGGCTTGCCGGTAGCGCGGGCATAGCCTTCGGCGGCATGGGCCGCGCCTGCTTCATGGCGCACGAGGATATGGCGGATGCGGTCATCGCCAAACAACGCGTCGTAGATTGGCAGTACCGCGCCGCCGGGATAGCCGAACACGAACTCGACGCCCTTGGCAACGAGGCTTTCCACAAGGACTTCTGCGCCGGTGCGCCCGCTTTTCACGCTACCATTCCTTCAAAATCAAGACGGCCCCATACCGGCTTGCGTGTGCTTTGCCAAAAGCAGAATTGTGCCAAAAAAGATCGAGCCCGGGGCAGAGGCAAGGCTGCGCCGGGCTGATCTCGTTGTTGGGTGCGCTATACGACATAAAACATCATGTCAACCGCCTAAACTTGAAATAAAGATGCTGCAGGTGGGATACTCGTGGAATTTTCGTATTCCAGACGCGGCCAACTGGCTGGGGGCTGGTTGCGTAGCCAAGTATACTGACGCTTGGCATAACGCCGTGTGGCCTGGCTACCCGCCGCCAGCGCTTCGGCCTCGCTCATCTCGCCGCGCAGCAGCGCGGTGATCTCGGCCACACCGATGGCCTGCATCACCGGTAGCGCCGGATCGAGCTTGCGCGCCTGCAAGGTTTCCACTTCCGCAATTGCGCCGCCGCGGAGCATGGCCTCGAACCGTTGGTCGCAGCGGGCGTAGAGCCACGCGCGGTCGGGGATCAGGATGACAGGGTGCAAGGCAATCTCGCCGCCGATGCCGCCCTCGCGGCTTTCCTGCCAAAGGCGCAAGGGATGGCCAGTGCTGCGCACCACTTCAAGCGCCCGCGCGATCCTCGCGCGGTCTGCGGGCGCGAGGCTTTCGGCCGCGATGGGATCTTCGGCGCAGATAGCGGCATAGGCTTCGCTGATCGGCAGCGCTCGCACTTCGGCGCGCACATAGGGGTCGATTGCGGGCACCGGGGCGATCCCATCGAGCAAGGTGCGCAAGTAAAACCCGGTGCCGCCCACCAGAATGGGCAGCGCGCCTGCGGCATGCGCCTCGGCGATCTCAGCCTTGGCGGCGGTTGCCCAATCGGCAGCCGAGCAGGCGGTGGCCCCGTCCCACGCACCGAACAGGCGATGCGGAATACCGCCCATGTCATCCGGCGTGGGCCGCGCGCTCAGCACGGCAAGATCGGCGTAGACTTGCGCGCTATCGGCATTGATGATCCGCGCTGATCGGCCCGCCTCTGCTTGCGCGAGGGCCAGCCTTACCGCAAGATCGCTCTTGCCGCTCGCGGTTGGCCCTGCAATGAGCGCGAGCGGCGGCTTTGCGGCCGCGTTTTGAGGGGAATTGCCAGTGCTCATCGCGCGGCTGATAGCAGAGCAAGAGACGCTTGGAGACAATCTCTCGCTCGCTATGGAAATGATTGAGGCGCGCGGCTGGGAAGTGGCGGGCGCGGGCATGCTGGAAACCAGCGATATCGTGCTCGAGCTTGAGCTGATCGAGGGCACGGATGCGCCCCAAGTGGCCGATGTCCGCCGGATCCTCGATCAATGTTTCCCCGTGTGCGATCTGTTGCTGTCGCGCAGCGCCATGGCGATCCCGCGCCTGTTCGTCTCGGACATGGATTCGACCATGATTGATGCCGAATGCATCGATGAACTGGCCGATTTTGCCGGGATCAAGCCGCAGATCGTCGCGATCACCGAGCGCGCGATGCGGGGCGAGCTTGATTTCGAGGCCGCGCTGCGCGAGCGGGTCGCCCTGCTGAAGGGGCTGCCGGAGGACGCCATCCGCCAATGCCTTGACGAAAGCATCCATCCGATGCCGGGCGCGCGCACGCTCGTTGCGACTCTGAAAGCGCTGGGCTGCCATACTGTGCTGGTTACGGGCGGTTTTCATGCCTTTGCCGATCCGGTTGGCCTGCAGCTCGGGTTTGACCGGGTCCTTGCCAACGGGCTCGGGCTGCATGACGGCGCGCTGACGGGCGAAGTGGTTGGCGGGATTGTCGATAGTGCGGTCAAAAGGAAGGTTCTGCTCGAAGAAGCGGCGCGGCTGGGGGAGGGGGCGACAAGCCTTGCCACTGGCGACGGGGCCAATGATATCCCGATGCTCGAGGCCGCGACGCTGGGGCTGGCCTATCGCGCCAAGCCAAAGGCGCGCGCCGCCGCCGATGGCTGGATCGAGCGCGGCGATCTGACCGCGATCCTCGATCTGTTCGGGATTGCACGCGCTGAGTGGGTGGTTGGGACCGAGTAGCCGGTTGACGAGATATTTACATTGATGTTAGTAATGGAGTTGCAAACACCTTCGGGAGGCCATTTGTGAACGCCGTAACCGCCGTCTTTGAAGCCGACTCCTTTTCCTCATTGCCGCTGTTCGACCCGCGCCGCCCGGCGCTCAAGCTGCGCCCGCGCAAGGCGCTGCATCATTTCCGCGAGCTGTTGAAAAACAAGGAAAACACCGAGGAGGTGTTTCACATCTTCGAAGCGCTGCCGTGGCTCAAGCTGCGCAAGGCGGGCGCGGCGTTCCTCACTTCCGAGCGCGGCCAGGCGCTGCGCGCGCGCGAACCGTTCCTGCCCGCAATTCTCGATGATCACGCCGCGCTGCGCCGCATGCCCGCCGGATCGCTGGCGCATGCGTATTGCGATTTCATGGAGCGCGAAGGTCTCTCTGCGCAAGGGCTGGTGGATGAGTTCACCAAGTTCGCCGTGCACCATCCGGACTATCAGGACCAGTTCAAGTGGTACATGAACCGGCTGCGCGATGTGCATGATATGCTGCATGTTTTGACGGGCTATGGCCGCGATGCGCTGGGCGAGGCTTCGGTGCTGGCGTTCACGTTCAGCCAGCAGCCAGCGCTCGCCAACGTGTTCATCGCCTACATGGCCGGGCTCAATATCCGCAAGCAAGTGCCTAGTGGCGCGCCGATTCTGAAGGCGATTCGCGAAGGCCAGCGCCTCGGCAAGGCCTGCCCGCGTCTGTGCGAACAATCGATCACCGCGCTGCTGCCAATGCCTTTGGAAGAAGTACGCCGCAAACTGAACATCACGCCTACGGTGCACTATGCCGCCGCGCACAAGGTGTGGGCCGAGATGGGCGTCGATCCTTATGACCTGCTGGGGCAGAAGGCGGCCTGAGCTAGGCCCATCCGCCAGCCCTGCGGGCTGCCACCTCCTCGAGCTTGCTCGGGGAGGTGGCAGCCCGCAGGCGGGTCGGAGGGGCTTTTTACCCTTCCATCCAGTCGCGGAAGAAGCTGTCGCTGGCTTCGCGCAGGGCGCTCAAGGGTACCGAAATCTGGGGGCCCTGCTCGTCAGCCTCGAATACCACAGCATCTCCGGCCACCCGCCCAAGCCATAGCGGGGGTATGTCACCGACTGTGGCGTGCTCGACAAACGCATTGAACTGCGCGGTTTCAGCTGCCGGGATAGTGACCACGTAGCAACCTTGGAACTCGCTGAAGAGCATCGCTGCGTGGCGGGAGAGATAATCTCCGAAGTGAGCGCCAAGATTGCTCGCAAGCGCCATTTCGGCAATCGCGACCAGAAGGCCGCCATCGGCAATATCGTGGACCGCCGTGACCATTCCAGCAGCGATCAGATGCCGCACAACCTCGGCAGCTTCGCGTTCATGAGCGAGGTCGACCTGCGGCGGCGCTCCCTCCTCGCGGCCCAGAACTTCGCGCAGCCAGAGGGACTGACCCAGATGCGGCAGCGGGCGACCGATCAGATAAATCTCCTCGCCCTCGTTCTTGAAAGCAATCGTCGCCATCTTGCGATGGTCGTCCATCAGCCCAACCCCGCCAATTGCGGGCGTTGGCAGGATCGCCGAACCGCCGCCGGTCGCCTTGCTCTCGTTGTAGAGCGAGACGTTGCCGCTCACGATAGGATAGTCGAGCGCGCGGCAGGCGTCGGCCATGCCGCTCAGGCAACCGACGATCTGCGCCATGATTTCGGGGCGTTGCGGGTTGGCGAAGTTCAGGCAGTTGGTGATCGCCAGCGGCACCGCGCCGACCGCGCTGATGTTGCGATAGGTCTCGGCCACCGCTTGCTTGCCGCCTTCATACGGGTCGGCATAGCAATAGCGCGGGGTGCAATCGGTGCTCATCGCCAGCGCCTTGTGGGTGCCATGGAGGCGAACGACCGCTGCGTCGCCGCCCGATCTCTGCATGGTGTCTGCGCCGACCTGCGAATCGTATTGCTCCCAGATCCAGCGGCGGCTGGCGAGATCGGGACAGGCCATCAGCTTGAGCAGGTCAGCTGCGATATCGGTGCTTTCGGGGATATCGCCCAGCGGAGCTACGTTGGCCCACGCCTTGTAGTCTTCGGGCGACAGATAAGGCCGATCATAAAGCGGCGCGTCATCCGCCAGCGGGCCGAGCGGGATGTCGCAGACCACTTCGCCGTCAAACTCCAGCACCATGTGGCCTGTATCTGTCACTTCGCCGATGACCGCGAAATCAAGCTCCCACTTCTTGAAGATCGCCTCGGCCATCGGCTCCTTGCCGGGCTTCAGGACCATCAGCATGCGTTCCTGGCTCTCGCTCAGCATCATCTCGTAAGGTGTCATGCCCTCCTCGCGGCAGGGCACGGCGTTCATGTTGAGCCGGATGCCCGCGCCGCCCTTGCTCGCCATTTCGACCGAGGAGGAGGTGAGGCCCGCCGCGCCCATGTCCTGGATCGCCACAATCGCGTCGGTAGCCATGAGTTCGAGGCAGGCCTCGATCAGCAGCTTTTCGGTGAACGGATCGCCGACTTGCACGGTGGGGCGCTTCTCGTCAGACTTGTCGTCGAAATCGGCGCTGGCCATGGTTGCGCCGTGGATGCCGTCGCGGCCGGTCTTGGATCCGACATAGACAATCGAATTGCCGATGCCGGTGGCTGCGGAATAGAAAATGCGGCTCTGATCCGCAACGCCCACGGTCATGGCATTGACGAGGATGTTGCCGTCATAGGCTTTGTGGAAATTGGTCTCGCCGCCGACGGTGGGCACGCCGACGCAATTGCCATAGCCGCCAATCCCTGCGACCACGCCTTGCACCAAGTGCTTCATCTTGGGGTGATCGGGCCGCCCGAAGCGCAGCGCGTTCATGTTCGCAATCGGCCGCGCGCCCATGGTGAAGACGTCGCGCAGGATGCCGCCGACACCGGTCGCCGCGCCCTGATAGGGCTCGATGTAACTCGGGTGGTTGTGGCTCTCCATCTTGAAAATCGCGGCGAGCTTGGTGCCGTCCGGGCCATCACCGATATCGATTACGCCGGCATTTTCGCCCGGGCCGCAAATCACCCAGGGAGCCTGCGTCGGCAGCTTCTTGAGGTGGATACGGCTCGATTTGTAAGAGCAGTGTTCGGACCACATGACCGAGAAAATGCCGAGCTCGACCATGTTTGGCTCGCGCCCCAGCGCGCTCAGCACGCGGGCATATTCTTCCTCGGACAGCCCGTGGGCGGCGACGGTTTCTGCGGTGATCTCGGCCATTGCCTGCCCTTAGCGAGGGAGCGGGGGCAAGGCGAGTCTCAAGCGGTAGGCTTTACACGAGTCGATTGCAGCCAGACAGCAAGCGCGGTGAGCACGCTATAGGCGGTGAGCGCGGTCAGCGGCAGGCTGGCATCGACAACCGTGGTGCGCGGGCCAAACCAATCGACGGCTTGGACCAGCGCGAGAACCACCACGAACACGCCCAGCGCCCATCCCGCGCGCGTCGAAGCTGGGCGGGTGCGCGCGATGTAGAAAGCAAGCGCGCCGAAGGCCATGCCAAGCTCCAGCGGCCGTTCGATCAGTGGCGTGTTCCACAGGCCAAGCTCCAACTTTGGCGGCGATCCGGCGAGTGTAAGGTCGGGGCGGTGAACGAGGTAGTCGACCAGCCAGTGCGAGACGACGACGAGCGCGGCAATCAGCGCGGCCTGATGGCTCCGGAAGATCAACCCGATCAGCGCGGCAAAGCCGGCCGCCCAAACGCCGGTGCCAAGCAGGCTGTGGGTGTAGGGCATGTCATAAAGGTCGAGCCAGTTGCTTGCAATTATCCCCGGCACGAGCCGCAAATGTTCGACACCCAGCAGCACGAAGCCGAAGAAGCCGAAGTCGATCAGCTGGGCCGCAACCATCAACACGCCGAGTGGCGGGGCTTTGCGCGCGGTTGCGGCGACAAAAGCTGGTGCGAAGTGGCCAATAAACAAGCGCTTAACTGCCAAACGTGCGCGCAGCCCAGACCGCGGCGGTGGCGGCAGTTGCCGTGGCGAAGGCCCCCCATGTTATATCAATCAGCGTGACATGCACCGGCCAGCGCGCGAGCGTTGCCTGATTGGTGAGGTCATAGGTCATGTAGCACAAGGCCCCGAGCAGCGCGCCATTGAGCGCGCCCGCACCGATGCCTTGCGCAATGCCAGGGCGCACCGCGAACCAAACGAGGCCCGCAAGATAAGCGAGATAGAATACTCCCGCTGGCGCGAGGCGAAACGTGGGTGCCAAAAGATCGCCCAGCGCCGGGCGATAGAGGTTTGGTCCGGCCCAGCCGAGCCACATGGCGTCGAGTGCGCCAAAAATGAGCGCCGCAGTAAAATAGGCAATCACAAGCTGCATAGCATTTCTCCGGTTGTCGATGCTTGACCCCATGGCGCTCGGCGGTCAATGCTATCACCGATGGAACAGAAGAACGATCTTGGCGAGATGAGCTTTGAGGACGCGTTGAAGGCGCTGGAGGATGTTGTGCGGCGGCTGGAAGGCGGCGATGCGCCGCTGGATGAGGCGATCGGCCTTTACGCTAGGGGAGATGCACTGCGGGCGCACTGCCAGGCCCGGCTCGATGCGGCACAAGTGCGGATCGAAGCGATCATCACCGATCGCGACGGGCGCGCCGCCGGGCTGCGCCCGTTCGACGACAATGCAGGTGCCGCTTGATGACGACAAACCTTGCTGAACGCGCCGGAGCGCTGCTCGCACCCGCGCTTGAACGGATTGCGCGAGAAATCAACGAGAGCTTCGACGCCTTGCTGCCAATGCCTCACGATCCGCGCGACCGGCTGGTCGAGGCAATGCGCTATGCCGCCATCGGCGGGGGCAAGCGGCTGCGCCCTTTGCTGGTCAGCGCGACCGCTGGCATGTTTGGCGCTGATCGCCACGCCGCCATCCGCGCTGGCACCGCGATCGAGGCGATCCATGTCTATTCGCTGATCCACGACGACCTGCCGTGCATGGACAACGACGCGTTGCGGCACGGCAAGCCGACTTTGCATCTGGCGTTCGATGAGGCGACGGCGGTCTTGGCGGGCGATGCGCTGCACGACTTTGCCTTCGAGGTGCTTTCCGACCCCGATATCAGCGGCGATCCGTTCGTGCGGATCGAATTGGTGCGCACGCTGGCCATGGCCAGCGGGATGAGCGGGATGGCGGGCGGCCAGATGATGGACATCGTTGCCGAAAGCAATTCCTTCGATCTGCCGACGGTAACGCGGCTGCAACAGCTCAAGACCGGCGCCTTGCTTGGCGCGGCGGTTGAAATGGGCGCGATTCTGGGGCGCATCCCGCACGAGGGCCGCAGTCATCTGCGCGGCTATGCCCGCGATATCGGGCTTGCTTTCCAGATCGCCGACGATCTGCTGGATACCGAGGGCGACGAGGCGGCGGCGGGCAAGGCGCTGCGCAAGGATGAAGTGGCGGGCAAGGAAACCTTCGTCTCGTTGCTCGGCCCGGCGCGCGCGCGCGAACAGGCGGCGTTTCTGGTGGAGCAAGCGGTTTCGCATCTGTCTTCGTACGGAGAAGAAGCTGATCTGCTGCGCGCGCTGGCGCGTTTCATCATCGAGAGGAATCATTGAATGGGAGAGATGCTGGGGGCGGCGAGAATCGGGATTTATCCTGGTACCTTCGATCCGATCACGCTGGGTCATCTTGATATCATCCGGCGCGGCGCGAAGCTGGTCGATCAGCTGATCATCGGGGTGACCACCAATCTTTCGAAAAATCCGATGTTCACGCCGGAAGAGCGCATGGCGATGGTGACGCGCGAAGTCACCGCGCAAGGTATCGAAAACGTCAGCGTGGTCGGCTTTAACGCTTTGCTGATGCGCTTTGCCGAGCGTCAGGGAGCCAGCGTGATCGTGCGAGGACTGCGCGCAGTGGCCGATTTCGAGTATGAGTATCAGATGGCAGGAATGAACCAGCAGCTCAACGACCAGATCGAAACGGTGTTTCTGATGGCGGACGTGAGCCTTCAGCCGATCGCCTCGAAGCTGGTGAAGGAAATCGCGCTGTTCGGCGGCGAAGTCGGGGATTTCGTCACCCCTGCGGTGCGCGAAGATGTGGTGGCGCGCGTGGCCCTGATGGGGCAATTGGGCGACTATTGAGCGCAGCGCGCAGCGCGCAGCGCACGGTTCCCGTTTTTTGTTCATTGCAGGCTCAGCCCGCCGCGCCTATCCGCAGGCGTTCTTTATCGACAAGGTGGTCCGATTGATGTTTTCGCGCTTTATCACGCACTTGGCACTGGGCGCGATGCTGCTTGCCACGCCCGCGCTGGCTCAGGCGCCGCAACCCAAGGAAGAGATCAAGCCGATCAAGATCGATCCGATCATCCGGACGCAAACCGAAGATTATGCGGTCAATACCGCGCTCGATTTTGAACCGGAGAATATCCTGCTGCTCGACCTTTCCAATGGCGGGCGCGTGGCCATCCGGCTGATGCCGCAGTGGGCATCGCGTCATGTCGAGCGGGTCAAGCAGCTTGTGCGCGAAGGCTTTTACAATGGCGTGATTTTTCACCGCGTCATCGATGGCTTCATGGCGCAGACCGGCGATCCCACCGGCACCGGGCAAGGAGGCTCGAAGCTGCCCGATCTGGACGCAGAATTCAACGATCACCCGCATCTGCGCGGCAGCATCTCGATGGCGCGCACCGATGCTCCCAATTCGGCCAACAGCCAGTTCTTCATCGTGTTTTATCCGCGGTTTGCGCTCGATCACAAATATACCAATTTTGGCCGGGTGATTAGCGGCATGGACTTTGTCGACACCATCACAAGGGGCGAGCCGCCCAAGAGCCCGACGAAGATCGTTCAGGCCTCGTTCGCCGCGGATAACAAACCGCGGCCGGCGCCTCCTGCGCCTGCGGCTCCGGGGAAGATTACGGCCGACATGCTCAGCAACTCGGTGCCGAACTAGACAGCGCCTGCGGGCGGGGCCTGCCATGCGTGTAGACCTGTTTGATTTCGCCCTTCCGCCTGATCGGGTCGCGCTGCGCCCGGCAAGCCCGCGCGATTCGGCGCGGTTGCTGGTGGCAGAGGGCACCGGCCCGCTCGGTGACCGCATCGTTCGCGATCTGCCCGGTCTGCTGCGGCGCGGCGATGTGCTGGTGTTCAACGATACCCGGGTGATCCCGGCGCAGCTTGAAGGGATACGCGGCAATCCGGGCGGAGCCGGAGCCCGGATCGGCGCGACCTTGCACAAGCGGATTGATCTGCGGCGCTGGCAGGCGTTCGTGCGCAATGGCAAGCGGCTGCGCGGGGGCGATGTGATCGGTTTTGGCAACGACGTGACCGGCGTCGCCGAAGCGCTGCATGCCGACGGCAGCTGGACGCTATGCTTTCCTGGCGACGAGCCGGTCGAAGTGCTGCTCGAGCGCGCCGGAACCATGCCGCTGCCGCCCTATATCGCAGGAAAACGCCCCGCCGACGAACAAGACCGGCTTGATTACCAGACGATGTTCGCGGCCAAAGACGGCGCGGTCGCCGCGCCGACCGCCGCGCTGCATTTCACCGCCGAACTGATGGCCGGGCTGGCGCAGGCAGGCGTGCTGAGCGAGACGCTGACGTTGCATGTCGGCGCGGGTACGTTTTTGCCGGTCAAGGCCGAAGACACAGCTGAACACGCGATGCATGCCGAATGGGGCCGGATCGAGCCCGAGGTGGCCGACCGGCTGAACGAAGCGCGCGCGCGCGGCGGCCGGATCATCGCGGTGGGCACCACCAGCCTGCGCCTGCTCGAAAGCGCGACCGGCGCAGACCGGGTGATCCGGCCCTTTGCCGGCGATACCTCGATCTTCATCACGCCGGGCTATGCCTTCTGCGCGATCGACGGGCTGATGACCAACTTTCACCTGCCCAGATCGACGCTGTTCATACTGGTCAGCGCGCTGATGGGGTTGGAGCGCATGCAGGCGGTCTATGCCCATGCCATCGCGAACGACTATCGGTTTTACAGCTATGGCGATTCGAGCCTGTTGTTGCCCGGTGGTCCGGCCTGAAACCCGATGACTCGAGTCATTCTGTTCAACAAGCCGTTCGGCGTGCTCTCGCAATTTACCGACGCGGGCAGCGAGACGGCGCGGGCGACTTTGTCTGAATTCATCGCCGTGCCGGGGGTTTATCCCGCCGGGCGGCTGGACCGGGATAGCGAGGGACTGCTGCTGCTCACCGATGACGGCAGGCTTCAGGCGCAGATTGCCGATCCGCGCTTCAAGCTGCCCAAGACGTATCTGGTTCAGATCGAGGGGGTGCTCGGCGATGATGGGCTGATGGCGCTGCGCCGGGGGGTGCTGCTCAAGGATGGCATGACGCTTCCCGCCGAGGCCGAGCGGATCGAACCACCGCAGCTATGGCCGCGCGATCCGCCGGTGCGGTTTCGCAAGACTGTGCCCGATTGCTGGATATCGCTGACCATCCGCGAAGGCCGAAACCGGCAGGTACGGCGCATGACCGCCGTCATTGGCAATCCTGCGCTGCGGCTGGTGCGCTGGTCGATCGGCGAATGGACGCTGGCCGATCTTGCGCCCGGCGCATGGCGCGAGGGCTGATGGCTAATCGGCGTCGAAGGCCAGGTTGCCCTGATTGAACAGAATCTCCAGCAGCGCGATGCTGCTGGCCGGCGCAATCAACGTGGAATCGAGCACGAAGCAGGCCGAGGCGCAAAGGCGCTCCGCCAGCGCCGCAGCGGCAGGGTCGCAATGGATGGGCTCACCATCGACAAATAGCACCAGCGCGCCGTCGCCGGAGCGGATGAAGGCATAGCGGCTGGCGGGATTGCGGCGAAGTGTCCGCCCGGCGGCGACAGCCTCCACCAGATCCGCGCGCGCGACCGGGGCTTCAAGCTGCCAGTCAGTCTCGGGATATTTGGGCGTGGTGGTAAAGGCACCGAACCAGCGCGCAAACGCTTCGGCGTCATCCAGCCGCGCCGCGATCATGGCACGCAGCTCTTCCAGCGCCTGCGGCATGATCTCGCCGGGATTGGCCTGGCGCGCCAGACCCGGATCGGCAAAGCGATCATCGTCATCAAGGCGGTCCAAGGCCGCATCGCACCAGTTCGAGAGCAGCTCGCGGCGCGATGGCGCGCGAAAGCCGATCGAGTAGGTCATGCAATCATCGCCGACCGCCACCCCGTTGTGCGCAAAACGGGGCGGCACATAGAGGATGTCGCCCGGTTCCAGCAGCCATTCCGAGGTGGGTTCGAAATCGGCAAGCAGGCGCAAGTCGTCGTGCGGCAAGAGCGGGGTCTGCGCATCGCACAGCGGGCCGATCTGCCAGCGTCGCCGCCCGAGGCCCTGCACCAGAAACACGTCGTACTGGTCAAAATGCGGACCAACGCCGCCGCCATCGCTCGCGTAGCTGACCATCACATCATCGATCCGCCAATTGGGGATGAAGCGAAACGGTTCGATCAGCGCGGCCACTTCGGGAACATGGTGATCCACCGCCTGCACCAGCAGGGTCCACGGCTGCTTGCCCAGCTTGCTGAAGCGCTTCTCGGAAAAATGCCCCTCTTCCATCGCCCACTTGCTGCCAGCTTGCCGGATCAGCCGCGCCTCGATCCCCTCTTCGCAAGCGAGGCCAGCCAGCTCGTCGGGGCTGAGCGGGTTGTGCCAGCGCGCCCAGGGATTGCGGATGAGCAGCGGCTGCTGCTGCCAATTGTCGCGCAGGAATGCAGCGGAATCGAAATCGGTGAAATGCATCATGCGCTGGGGCCTTGTCTGTTGTCGCCCTCTAGCACGATTTGCCCGGCGGCGGGCGCTCAACCTTGAAACCAGCCCCACACCAACCGCCCGGTCAGCCCAAGGCTGACCACCACCAGCAGCGGGCGGATCAATTTTGCGCCGTGACGCGCGGCAAAGTGCGAGCCGAGCCATGCCCCGGCCATCGCGCCTGCGCCCATGCAGAGGCCGAGCAGCCACAGCACTTGTCCGCCGCCCGCAAACACGATCACGCTGGCAATATTGCTGGCGACATTGAGCAGCTTGGTCAGGCCGGTTGCGCGGGTGAGGCCAAGCCCGCGAAGGCCCACCAGCGTGGTGGCGTAGAATTGCCCGGCACCGGGGCCAAAAAAGCCATCGTAGAACCCGATCCCGCTTGCCACCGGCATGTAGCCGCGCGCGCTAAGCCGGGCCGCGCGGTCTGCATCGCCCATGCTGGGCGAAAGCACGGTGTAGAGCGCGACCGCCATCAGCAATAGCGGCACCACCAGCTGTAACACCTTGGCATCGAAGCTCTGGATCAGCAGCGCGCCAGCCAAAGCTCCGATGAAGGCCATCGCCGCGACCGGCAGGCTGGTGCGCAACGAGAAGAACCCCGCGCGCCAGAAGCGCCATGTCGCCATGCTGGTGCCGCACATCGATTGCACTTTGTTGGTGCCCAGCACCACATGCGGCGGCAGGCCGGTGTAGATCAGCGCAGGCATCATCAGCAGCCCGCCGCCGCCCGCAATCGCATCGATAAAGCCCGTCAGCACCGCCAGCGCGGTGAGCGCAGGATAAAGCCAGCCAGCCAGAATGAGTGGATCGTGCATTTGCGCGGCATGGCGATTGCGCCTAAGGGCCGCAATCAGAATTTTGGCTGTTCTTATTGGTTAGCTTCCCTGCCATGACCCGCTTTTCGTTCGAGATCGACGCTACAGACGGCAAAGCACGCACCGGCAAGATCACCATGCAGCGCGGCGAGATCCGCACGCCTGCCTTCATGCCCGTGGGCACCGCCGCTACGGTAAAAGCGATGAAGGTGGAGGATGTGCGCCGCACCGGCGCCGATATCATTCTGGGCAACACCTATCATCTGATGCTGCGCCCCGGCGCGGAGCGGATGGCGCGGCTGGGCGGGCTCCACGCGTTCATGGGCTGGGACCGTCCGATCCTGACCGACAGCGGCGGCTATCAGGTGATGAGCCTGTCAGACTTGCGCAAGATCACCGAGGAAGGCGTGACTTTCGCCAGCCACCTCGATGGCTCACGCCACATGATCAGCCCGGAGCGCTCGATGGAGATTCAGCGGCTGCTGGGATCTGACATCGTGATGGCGTTCGACGAATGCCCGCGCGCCGATCAACCGCGCGAGGTCATCGCCCGCTCGATGGAAATGAGCATGCGCTGGGCGCGCCGCAGCCGGGCCGGCTTTGACAGCGGCGAAGATCATGCTGCGCGCGCGGCGCTGTTTGGCATCCAGCAGGGCGCGCTCGATGAGCGGCTGCGCGCGGAAAGCGCCTCGGCGCTCACCGAAATCGGCTTCGATGGCTATGCAATCGGTGGGCTGGCAGTGGGCGAGGGGCAGGAAGCGATGTTCGCCTGCCTCGATTTTGCCCCCGGTCAGCTTCCGGCAAATGCGCCGCGCTATCTGATGGGCGTCGGCAAGCCCGACGACCTTGTCGGCGCAGTCGAGCGCGGGGTCGATATGTTCGATTGCGTGCTGCCCACCCGCTCGGGCCGCAACGGGCAGGGGTTTACGTGGGCCGGGCCGGTGAACATCCGCAACGCGCGCCATGCCGAAGACACCGGCCCGCTCGATCCGGAGTGCGCCTGCCCGGTTTGTGCAAAATACAGCCGCGCTTACCTCCACCACTTGCACCGCGCGGGTGAAATGCTCGGCGCAATGCTGCTGACCGAGCATAACCTATCCTTCTACCAGCAACTGATGGCGGGCATGCGCGCTGCGATTGCCGAGGCGCGGTTTGCGGCGTTTGCAGCTACGTTTCGGGCGAAGTACGGGGTGAAGGAGTAGCGCTACTTCCTGCTGGCCGGAGCACGGGCGGGAAAGCGATTGCCAAAGGTGCCATCTGGCAGCACATTTCGATCTGGTCGGGGCAGATCGGGGGCATGGAAACATCATGAGGCAAATCGGGATTGTGCTGGCCGCGCTGCTGCTGGCAAAAACTGCCCATGCGCAGGAAGTATCGCCTGCGGCAATGCGGGAGGCGCGGCAGGTGGCGGGCCTGAACGCGGCCGGGGAGATCGTGATCGACCGTGCGGGCATTCCCCATATCTACGCAGCGACGGCGCGCGACGGGTTCTTCCTGCAAGGCTATGCCGTGGCCCGCGACCGGCTGTGGCAGATCGATTTGTGGCGCAAGCGCGGGCTGGGGCGTCTCGCGGCAAGCTTCGGTCCGGCTTACGTGGCGCAGGACCGCGCCTCGCGGCTGCTGCTCTATCGCGGCGATATGGCGCGGGAATGGGCGGCTTATCCCGCGGCAGCGAAGGGCTGGACCGAGGCGTTTGTGGCGGGCATCAATGCCTTGGTTGATGAAGTTGAGGCGGGCAAGCAGCCGCTTCCGATCGAATTTTCTGCGACCGACAGCCGCCCGGAGCGCTGGGCCGCCGAAGACGTGGTGCGCATCCGCTCGAACGCGCTTGCCAGCAATCTCAAGAGCGAGGTCGACAGGGCCCGTGCGCTGTGCGGCGGCGACGCAAAGTACGAACCGCTGCGCAGCCCGCTGGAACCGGCGCATGCTGTGGTGGTGCCGAACGGGCTCGATCCTTGCAGCATTCCCGAGAAGGTGCTCGACGAGTATCTGCTGGGTACGCGCGATGTGCGCTTTGAGGGCAAGGCGCTGGTGCAGGTCGCGCGCGATCCCCAAGTGCAGGAAGGTTCGAACAACTGGGTGATTTCGCCAGGACGCAGCGCGACCGGACGGGCGATCATGGCGAACGATCCGCACCGCGCGCACAGCGTGCCCAATCTGCGCTATCTTTCGCATATCGATACGCCCGAGTTGAAGATTGCAGGCGCAGGCGAACCAGCGCTGCCGGGGATCAGCTTTGGCCATAACGAGAATGTGGCCTGGGCGCTGACGATCTTCGGGATCGACCAGCAGGATCTGGTGGTGAACCCCAAGGGCAACACATTGACCGAAGTGGCCGAGACGATTGCCGTGAAAGGCGAAGCGCCGCGCATGGTGACGCTGAAATTCAGCGCGGATGGCCCGATCATCCACGAGGACGCGGCCAGCGGGCGCAGCTTTGCGCTCCGTTCGACATGGAGCCAGCCCGGCGCATCGGCCTATTTCAATGCGGCCTGGGCGTTCACGGCCAAAAGCTGGGACGAATTCCTGACCGCGCGCAACCATTGGGGGGCGCCGCCGCTCAATCTGCTCTATGCTGATCGCGGCGGCACGATCGGCTGGGCACCTGGCGGCTTCGTGCCCAAGCGCGCGGCGGGCGATGGGCTGCTGCCGGTGCCCGCTGGTCAGACTTACCGCTGGAATGGGCTGCTCGATGCGCGGCTTATGCCAGTGATCAAGGACCCGGCACAAGGATGGTTCGCGACGGCCAACCAATACAATGTGCCCGCAGGCTATCCGCATCGGCTTGGCCTCGAATGGGTCGATCCGAGCCGGATGCAGCGGATTACCGAGGTCATTTCGGCCAAACCGAAGTTCGGCATCGTGGATTCGCTGGCGCTGCAAAACGACGTGACGTCGCCCTCTGCCCGCCATGCCGCAAGCCTGCTCATCGGGCAACAAGGCCGGAACGAGGCCGAGAAGGGTGCGCTGCGCCTGCTGCAGGGCTTCGACGGGCACCTTGGCGCAGACAGCGCTGCGGCGGCGTTGTTCGAGATCTGGGCACGCCACCATCTGCCGGCGAGCGCGGTGGCAGCCATCGTGCCCGAACCCTTGCGCAAGAGCTTTGGATCGGTCTCTCCGCCAGCGGCCGTGGCAGTGCTGAAAGAAGGCAGCCTGCTGGGCCAGGATCCGGCGGCGCTGCGCACGAGCATCCTGCTCGATTCGCTGAGCAACGCCTGGGCCGAAGCCGTGCGTCTGCTTGGCCCCGAACCGGCGCGCTGGCGCTGGGGCACCTTGCACAATGCCGATTTCCGCCCGGCCTTGCCCATCGCCGGGCGCGAGGCGGAGCGGCGGGTCGGGCCGCTCTCCATCGGCGGCGACAGTTCCACGCCCAACGCGATGACCTGGGGCGCGGATTTTCGCCTCGTCGCGGGGCCTTCGGTGCGGCTGGTGATGGATGTCGGCGCGTGGGACAACAGCGTGGCGATCAATACGCCGGGCCAATCGGGCGATCCTGCCAGCCCGCATTACCGCGATCTGTTCGCGCGCTGGGCTGGCGGGGCCTATGTGCCGTTTGTCTGGAGCCGGGCGCGCGTGCTGCAGGAGGCGGAGCGCATCATCACAGTGACACCGGCGCCGTAAGGGCAAACCAAAGGACGGAGCCTGCGTCCCCGCCGATCTTGCCAACCGCGCTGTTGGCTGTGACAAATTGACGGGGCGGGTTGGGCCTGCCAGAAACCGCGCCGATGATGCACAGGGCGATCCTTTCTGGCTGCGGCGGCGCGGCCCTTTGGGTGCTGGCTTTCGCGCCGGTCGCCGCCGCGCAAACGCTGCCGCCCGCGATTGATGCCGGGACCACCGCCGCAACCGGCGCACGCGCGGCCGAAAACGCAGTGCGCAGCGCGGCCGATGCGTTCGGTACGACGATCGGGCGCGAGACCATCGGGCTTTACAATGAGGAGAACGCGCGCGGCTTTTCGCCGACGGCGGCGGGCAATGTGCGGATCGAGGGGCTTTATTTCGATCAGGTCTGGGACCTTAACGCCCGCCTGCAACGCACCACGCAAATCCGCGTCGGTCTCTCCGCGCTCGGCAGCCCGTTCCCGGCGCCGACCGGCATTGTCGACTATGCCTTCCGCACACCGGGCGATGAGACAGCGTTGAGCCTGCTTGGCGCGCTTAATCATTGGGGTAATAACTCGCTTGAAGCCGATGCGAACCTCCCCATCAGCCGCACCCTGAGCCTTGGCCTTGGCGGTGCGCTTTATAACGATAACAACGCCAACGCGACGCGCGCGCAATTCCTGCAATTTTCGCTCGCGGCGCGCTGGCGGCCTGCCGCTGATCTTGAACTGGTGCCGTTCGTCTCCCGCGCCGACGGCTACGAGGAGACAAGCCCGCTGTTCCTGCCCGCAGGCGAAGGCTTGCCGCCGCGCCTGCCGCGCCGCTTCTTCAAAGGCCCGCGCTGGGCGCGCTTCGAGGGCGGAGCATTCAACGCTGGCCTCATCGTGAACTGGCGCATCGCCGAGGGCTGGGCGCTGAAGGGCGGCCTGTTCCGTTCCGCGTATGATGATAGGCGGGCCTTCACCAACCTGATCACGGACCTGGACAGCGGCGGCACCGGCAACCAACTGGTCTTTGCCGATCCGCCGCTACTGTCTGCCTCGACCAGCGGCGAGCTGCGCCTGACCCGCACCATTGCCGATGGACCGCGGGTGCACCGCATTCATGCCAGCTTGCGCGCCCGCGCCGGGGACCGCCGCTTTGGCGGATCGGATCTGATCGACCTGGGGGTAACCAGCGTGTTTGCAGAGACGACTTCGGCGCGGCCTGCCTTTGAATTCACCACCCAGCAAAAGGACCGCGTGCGCCAATGGACCGCCGGGATCGCGTACGAAGGCCGCTGGCAGGGCGTGGGCGAGATCAGCATGGGCGTGCAGAAAACGCAGTACCGCAAGCGGATCGGCCTGCCTGGCGAGCCGCCGGTGGCGAGCGACGCCGCGCCTTTCCTGTTCAATGTGAATGCCGCTGCCGAACTGACCCCGCGCCTTGTCGTTTATGGCGGTTATGTAACAGGCCTCGAGGAGAGCGGGATCGCGCCTGAAAACGCCGCCAACCGCAACGAGGCGCTGCCCGCGATCCGCACCAGCCAGCGCGACGCTGGTCTGTGCTTTGCCGTGACAGACGAGGTCAAGTTGGTCGCCGGGGTGTTCGATGTGCGCAAGCCCTACTTCAATCTCGATGCTGCGGGTCGGTTCGGCGCGCTGGGCGATGTGATCAACCAGGGGATCGAGACTTCCGTCGCCGGGCCGGTCACGTCGCGCCTGAGCGTGGTGGCGGGCGCAGTGCTGCTGCGCCCGCGCGTGACGGGATCAGGCGCCGCGCTTGATGGCATCGGCCAGCGTCCGGTGGGGGCCATCAGCCGCCGCATCGAGTTCAACGCCGATTGGCGGCCACCATGGCTGAGCGGACTGTCGCTCGATGTCAGCGCTTCGCACCGCAGCCCCGAGACTGCGACTGTGAGCAACCTGACCGCGATCCCTGCCCGGACACTGATCGACCTTGGCGGTCGTTACCAGTTCACCGTCGCCAAACAATCGGCCACGCTGCGGCTGCAGGTGGAGAACCTGACCGACCTGCAGGGCTTCGAACTGAGAGGCGCAGGTGTCTATGATCTGATCGCGGGACGCCGCTTTGGCGGCTATCTGACGGTGGATTTCTAGATATTGCCCGCGCGAGAAAGACACAAAAAAGGCGGGGTTTGCGCCCCGCCTTTTTTGTATTGCGTGATCCGCAAAACGTCCGATCAGCGCGAGTAGAACTCGACGACGAGGTTCGGTTCCATCTTCACCGGATAAGGCACTTCGTCGAGCGTGGGCACGCGCACGAAGGTGATCTTGTCGGTGCCGTCGGGCTGAACATAGTCAGGCACTTCGCGCTCGGCGAGGCTCTGTGCTTCGGCGATCAGGGCCATGTCCTTGGCCTTGGTGCCCAGGCTGATCACGTCGCCGGCGAACACGCGGCGCGAGGCGATGTTGCACTTCACGCCGTTGACATAGATGTGGCCGTGGCTGACGATCTGGCGAGCCGAGAAGATCGTGGGGGCAAATTTGGCGCGGTAGCAGATCATGTCGAGCCGCTGTTCGAGCAGGCCGATCAGGTTCTGACCGGTATCGCCCTTCATCTGGGCGGCCTCTTGATACGTGCGCTTGAACTGCTTTTCGGTCACGTCGCCATAATAGCCGCGCAGCTTCTGCTTGGCGCGCAGCTGGATGCCGAAGTCCGAAACCTTGCTCTTGCGGCGCTGGCCGTGCTGGCCGGGGCCATAGCTGCGGCGGTTGACCGAGCTTTTCGGGCGGCCCCAGATGTTTTCGCCAAGACGGCGGTCAATTTTGTGCTTCGATGCCTTACGCTTTGACATGAACGTCCTTCAAATTGCTGTTTGACCGGCATTTTGCCGATGTTTCGTAGACCCGGAACCGCACCATTTTGCGCCAGACAAAATGCGGTCACTGCTTCACCGGGCGTGCAGGACCAATTGCGAAGGCGCGCCTAGAACAGCGAACGGGCGGAATGTCAAGGCTTTCAGTCCTGCTCGGCCCGCACCCGGCGAGCGCGCGGCGGGAGCCGCGAACCGGGCGTCCGCTCCAAAGAGCTCAGCACCCCTCGAAACGTGCGCAGTTCGAGGTGGTTCCAGCCCGGCTTGGTCAACATCGAGCGTAAGGTACGGCGCGTGGCACCAGCGCGGGCGGGCGGCTCGAAATAGCCGCGCGGCTCCAGCATCGCCTCGAGCTGCGCAATCATGCCTTCAAGGTCTGCTTGCGGTGCGGGGGGCAGGCGCTCCTCGATCGTGGGCTGCACCAGATCGGCATGCTTCGACCATTCATAGGCGCACAGAATCACCGCCTGCGCCAGATTGATCGAGCCAAAGTCCGGATTGATCGGCACGGTAACAATCGCGCGGGCGAGCGCAACGTCGTCGGTATCGAGGCCCGACCGCTCAGGGCCGAACACCAGCGCGCTGCGCGCCGGGGCGGCGGCAATGTCGCGCGCAGCTTGCTCGGGCGTGAGTACCGGCTTGGACACGCCGCGCTTGCGCACCGTGGTGGCATAGACATGCGCGCAATCGGCGACAGCGTCTGCGAGCGTTTCGAACACGGCGGCCTTTTCCAGCACCACATCGGCCCCGGCGGCGGCAGGCCCGGCCGAAGGATTGGGCCAGCCATCGCGCGGGGAAACCAGCCGCAGCTCGGTGAGGCCGAAGTTGAGCATCGCGCGCGCGGCCTTGCCGATGTTCTCGCCCAGTTGCGGGCGCACGAGCACGATCACTGGCTGGTTCACAGCTCGCCCATCTCGCGCACCGTGCTGGCGAATTCCTCGAAATCACGCGCTTCGGTGAAATCGCGGTAGACGCTGGCGAAGCGGATATAGGCCACGCTGTCGAGCTGGCGCAGCCCTTCCATCACCATTTCCCCGATGGTGCGGGTTTCGACTTCGGCATCGCCGAGCGTTTCGATCTGGCGCTGGATGCCCGAGACGAGCTGGTCGCGTTGCTCCTGCGTGACCGGGCGCTTGCGGCAAGCGAGCGCGACCGACTGGTCGATCTTGGCGCGATCAAACGGTTCGCGCCGCAATTCGCCGCCGTGCCCGCTTTTAACGACCATGATTTCGCGCAGTTGGACCCGCTCGAACGTGGTGAAGCGCGCGCCGCAGCGTTCGCATTGGCGCCGCCGCCGAATCGATGTGTTGTCCTCGCTCGGACGGCTATCTTTTACCTGACTGTCATCATGGGCGCAGAACGGGCAGCGCATCCGGTTAGTTTTTAATCCTCTGCCAGAACGCGTAGCCCGCGCCGACCACCAGACCCATCGGCAGCGAGACAAACGGCAGAACCGCGCCGACCACTGCGCCAATTCCAGCGCCAATCAGCACCGGCTTGGTCGAGGGGTGGCTCATGCCCTGTTTGGCCATCGCCGAAACTTCGGCGGTGGCACGGCTTGCGAGATCGTTGTTATCAGCCATGGATTCACATCTCCGGGTAGATCGGGAAACTGTTGCACAGCGCTTCGACCTGCTCGCGCACCCGCTGTTCGATCTGACCATCGCCTGCTTCGCCGTTTCGGGCAAGCCCTTCAACGACTTCGGCGATCAGCTTGCCGATCTGGGCAAATTCTTCCTCGCGAAAACCGCGCGTGGTGCCGGCGGGTGTGCCAAGGCGCACCCCCGAAGTGACGAACGGCGAGCGCTTGTCAAACGGAATGCCATTCTTGTTGCAGGTCAGCCAAGCGCGGTCGAGGCCCTTTTCCGCGGCTTTGCCGGTGACATCTTTCGCAGTGAGATCGACCAGCATCGAATGGTTGTCGGTGCCGCCCGAAACGATGCCCAGCCCGGTTTCCTGCAGGCTGGCCGCCAGTGCGCGGGCATTGGCAACGACCTGATGGGCATAAGCCTTGAATTCCGGCTGCAGCGCTTCGGCAAAGGCGACCGCCTTGGCCGCGATGGTGTGGACCATCGGCCCGCCCTGAAGGCCCGGAAAAACCGCCATATTGAATTTCTTGGCCAGATCCTCATCGTTGGTGAGGATGATGCCGGAGCGGGGGCCGCGCAGCGACTTGTGCGTGGTCGAGGTGACGACATGGGCGTGCGGGAAGGGCGAAGGGTGCGCGCCGCCCGCGACCAGCCCGGAGATATGCGACATATCGACCAGCAGCCACGCGCCGATCGCGTCGGCGATCTGCCGGAAACGCTCAAAATCCCAGAGCCGCGAATAGGCGGTGCCGCCTGCGATGATCAGCTTGGGCTTGTGTTCGTGCGCCAGCTTTTCGACTACGTCCATGTCGATCAGATGGTCGTCCTCGCGCACGCCATAAGCGACGGGATTGAACCACTTGCCGCTCATGTTCACTGGCGAACCGTGCGTAAGGTGGCCGCCCGAATTGAGATCGAGCCCCATGAAAGTGTCGCCGGGCGAGAGCAGCGCAAGGAACACCGCCTGGTTCATCTGGCTGCCCGAATTGGGCTGAACATTGGCAAAATCGCAGCCGAACAGCTGCTTGGCGCGCTCGATCGCCAGTGTTTCGACAACGTCGGCATATTCGCAGCCGCCGTAATAGCGCTTGCCGGGATAGCCTTCGGCATACTTGTTGGTGAATACCGAGCCGGTTGCTTCGAGCACCGCAAGGCTGGTGATGTTCTCGCTTGCGATCAGCTCGATCTTCGTTTGCTGGCGGTGAAGCTCGCCGCGGATCGCCGCGAACACTTCGGGGTCGGCCGCTTCAAGATGCTGCGTGAAGAAGCCGACTTTGCGGATTTCCGGCGCGGTTGCGGCGGTGGTCATGAGGTTCATGGGTGGGCTCCTTATCGATCAGAACGCGGGATGGGATAGTTTGGCGACGCGGGCTTCATGCCGCCCGCCGGCAAAATCGGCGCTTAGAAACGCATCGAGGCAGGCCTTGGCCATGTCCGGCCCGATCAGGCGCGCGCCCATGGCGATGCAATTGGCATCGTTGTGCGTGCGCGCCAGGGTTGCCGAAAGCGGCTCTGCTACCAGCGCGCAGCGGCACGCCGAATGGCGATTGATCGCCACCGAAATGCCGATGCCCGATCCGCAAAGCGCCACGCCAAATTCCGCCAACCCTTCGGCCATCACGGAGGCGAGCTTGTAGCCGTAGTCGGGATAATCGACGCGATCCGCAGACTCTGGCCCCAGATCGGCGACTTCATGCCCTAATCCGATCAGATACTCGCGCAATTCCGTCTTCAAATCGAACGCGGCATGGTCTGAGGCGATGGCGATGCGCAAGGGCGATCCTGATGGCTGGCGGGGCTGGAGAGTGCAACGCTTATAGGCAATTGCCGCCACCTAGGCCACATTAATTGCCCTAATAGTCATAAGCAGCCGAAAGGGGGCTGCAAAAAGGCTTGGGTTCAGCAGAGCACCGCGATACCCAGCGCATAAGGGGACAAGGCGATGAGCAAGATGATACCCGCGCTGCTGGCTCTTCTGGCCGGAATTGGGCTCGCAATCATGGCAACGACGCCGCCATTGCCCCGCCCCGCGCAAAGTCCGGCCAACGTTTTTGCGGCAGGCCGCGCGATGGCCGATATACGCGTTATCGCCGCCAAGCCGCACCCGGGAACATCGCCCGAAGATGCAGCGGTGCGCGCCCATCTGATGCGGCGCCTGCGCGCGATGGGGCTGGAAACCCGTGAAAGCCCGGTGGCCGGCGGCGCAGAAGCCATGGCTATCTTTGCCCGTTGGACCGGCCAAACGCCCGCGCCGCTGGCCTTGCACAACGTGATTGGGGTCTTGCCCGGCAAGGATCGGACGTTGCCCGCCGTGGCGCTGATGGCGCATCATGACACGGTGTGGGGCTCGCCCGGGGCGGCGGACGATACGACTGGCGTTGCTGCGCTGCTCGATGTTGTGCGCGCGGTGAAAGCGGGCGGGACGCCGCCGCGCGATCTGATCGTGCTGATCACCGATGGCGAGGAATTGGGCCTCGATGGCGCGCGGCATTTCTTCACCGCCGACCCATTGCACCGTCGGATCGGCGCGCTGATCAATGTCGAAGCGCGCGGCGGCGGCGGGCGCACGACCCTGTTCGAGACATCGTCCGACAACGGCGCAGCGATTGCGCTGGCGGCAGGCGCGGTGCGCGGCCCGGCGGGATCGTCGCTGGCGGTGTTCATCTACAAGGTGCTGCCCAACGATACCGACCTGTCGATGGCGCTGGCGCTGCCCTACACGGCTTACAACTATGCCTTCATCGGGCGGCCGTGGCTCTATCATTCGCCCAAAGCGACGCCGGACGCGCTCGATCAGGGGTCGCTGCAGGACATGGGCGGGCAAGTGCTCGACCTGACGCGCGCGCTGCTCGGCGCGCGGCAATTGCCGGGCAAGGCCCCGGACGTGGTCTTCTTCGATGCCTTTGGGCTGACGCTGGTGGTCTATCCAGCATGGGCGGGGTGGATCATGCTCGCGCTGGCGGCGGCAGGTCTTAAATTTGCCGGCCGAGCGAATTGGCGCGCGGCGGCGGGCGGGGCAGGGCGGATGCTGGCGCTGATGGTGCTGGCGGGGGTCTTGCTCACCGCCATGAACCAGCTCTCGCTCGCGCCCGGCGCGCCCAATTATTACGACAGGCTGGCGGCAATTCCGAGGCTGGAGGTGATGGCGCTGGCGAGCAGTGTGGTTGCGTTCCTGCTGACGATGGCAGCATGGCGGCCCAACCCCGCAGCCATGGCTGGTGCGGCGCTGCCGCTTCTGGTGCTTGGGGTGGCAGGGCAGGTCTTGGCCCCAACTGCGGCCTATGTCGTCGTGTTGCCGGTGATGCTCGCGGCGGGAGCTATCGCAGCGGCGCGCGGCACTGGAATCGCTGGGCAGGGGCTGGCCGTGTTGGTCGCGGCGCTGGTTGCGGGTTACATGCTCGCGCTCGGCCATCAGGTGATGCAGGGGGTGGGGCCAAACCTGCCCGTGGTCGCGGTGCTTCCGCTGGCGCTGGCCGGGTTGGCCGCCTTGCCGCTCTGGCCATCAATAAACCGCAAGCACGCGCTCGTCGCAGCGGCGGTGCTGCTGGCGTTGGCCGCAGGAACGGCGATCAACGTGCGGCTCGATCCGCTCGCAGATACGGTGGCGGTTTACAGCAACGACAAGTAGGAAGAGCGGTTCTTAGGATCACTGATCCAAGAACGAACGCATCTTCCTTGAACGGCTCGGGTGCTTCAGCTTGCGCAGCGCCTTCGCTTCGATCTGGCGGATGCGTTCGCGCGTTACCGAGAACTGCTGGCCGACTTCTTCCAGCGTGTGATCGGTGTTCATGCCGATGCCGAAGCGCATGCGCAGCACGCGTTCCTCGCGCGGGGTCAGGCTGGCGAGGACGCGGGTGACGGTTTCCTTGAGGTTGGCCTGAATGGCTGCGTCCACCGGGATGATCGCGTTCTTGTCCTCGATGAAATCGCCCAGATGCGAATCTTCCTCGTCGCCGATTGGCGTTTCGAGGCTGATCGGCTCCTTGGCGATCTTCATCACCTTGCGCACTTTTTCGAGCGGCATGGAAAGGCGCTCGGCCATTTCCTCGGGCGTGGGCTCGCGGCCCTGCTCGTGGAGGAACTGGCGGCTGGTGCGCACCAGCTTGTTGATCGTCTCGATCATGTGGACGGGGATGCGGATGGTGCGCGCCTGATCGGCGATGCTGCGGGTGATCGCCTGCCGGATCCACCATGTGGCGTACGTGCTGAACTTGTAGCCGCGGCGGTACTCGAACTTGTCGACCGCCTTCATCAGGCCGATGTTGCCTTCCTGAATGAGATCGAGGAATTGCAGCCCGCGATTGGTGTATTTCTTGGCGATCGAGATCACGAGACGCAGGTTCGCCTCGACCATTTCCTTCTTGGCGATGCGCGCCTCGCGCTCGCCTTTCTGGACCATGTTGACGATACGGCGGAACTCGCCGAGCGACATGCCGGTGGCGGCCGCAATATCGGCAATCTCGGCGCGGATGCGCTCGACCGGCTCGGCCTCGACCGAAGCGAACGCGGCCCACTTCTTGTCCTTGCCGGCCAGCGCCGGGAGCCAGCCTTCGTCAAGCTCGTGGCCGACATAGCGATCAAGGAAGTCCTTGCGCGGCACCTTATGACGCTCGGCAAGGCGCAGCATCTGCCCGCCCAGCGTGGTCAGGCGGCGGTTAAAGGCATAAAGGTTGTCGACCAGATATTCGATCTTGGTCGCGTGGAATTGCACGCTTTCGACTTGCGCGGTGAGGTCTTCGCGCAGATGCTGATAGAGCGTTTCCTTGCTCATCGGGAAATCGATGCCGATGCCCAGCGCGTTCAGCCGCTCGCCCTGAATGCGCTCGAACGTGCGGAACAAGTCGGTGATCCGGGCGAACTTCTCCAGCGCTTCGGGCTTGAGCTGTGCTTCCATCTGCGCGAGGCTGAGCGTGTTGTCCTCTTCCTCTTCCTCGACCGGGCGGGCGCGCTGCTCGCGCAGTTCGCCTTCCTCGTCCTCGGCGGGTTCTTCCTCCTCGATCTCGTCCTCCTCCTTGAAGGAAGGGCCAGCGGTCGCCTCGGTGATTTCACCAGCCGCTTCCTCGCCGTCTTCGGCCAGGTTTTCGGGCTGCGGTTCTTTGGATAGCATGGCATCGAGATCGAGGATCTCGCGCAGCTGCATTTCGCCAGCGTTCAGCGCTTCGGACCACTGGATGATCGCGTGGAAGGTGATCGGGCTTTCACACAGCCCCAGGATCATCGTGTCGCGGCCGGCTTCGATGCGCTTGGCAATCGCGATTTCGCCCTCGCGGCTGAGCAGTTCGACCGCGCCCATCTCGCGCAAGTACATGCGCACGGGATCATCGGTGCGCTCGACCGTTTCCTTGCGCTTGACGATATCGGGGCGATCGTCGGCTACTTCGGCCTCATCGGCTTCGTCGTCGGCGTTCTTGTCTTCGGGATCGACCGCATCCTCATCGTTTTCCACGATGTTGACGCCCATCTCCGAAATCGCCGCCATGATGTCTTCGATCTGGTCGGCAGACATCTGGTCTTGCGGCAGCGCCTCGTTCAGCTCGTCCATCGTGATGACGCCGCGGCGCTTGGCGCGAGCGATCAACTTGCGGATCGAAGCGTCGTTGAGGTCGATCAGCGGTGCGTCGCCGCCATCGGTCGTTTCATCAGATGCCATTGAACCCCGGTACCACCTTGTGCCAGCGGTGACTGTCCAGACGGAACGTCACCCTTCATTCTCATTATAACGAATTTCGAATCCGACCCATTTGCCCTAGCCGCGCCCGTAATGCCACCCCCCGTTCGCGCAAGCGCTCCTTTTCGGCTTCGGTTTCGGGGGAAAGCTCGGCCTGATACCTCAGGTTTGCTTCGGCCAGCGCCGCTTCGACTGCAGGAATTTCAACCAGCAATGTGATTGCATCGGCAAGCTCGTCCTTACTGCCATCGTGCGGGGTCAAAAAGCCGAACGGCAATTCCGCAAAATCTGCAGAAGCCGGAATGTCCATCCGCCGCTCCGCCAATATGGTGCGCAGCGCCTCGCTTTCAAGAACATGGTCGGAGTCGGAAAGTTCCAGCAGCGCGTCGATAAGGCCGGCATAGCGGCCACTTAGCGGCAATACCCGCGTAAGCGCCTCGGCGTGGCGCGCGATCTCGTCCGGGTGCGCGATCAAGCCGACGATCACCGCCGCGAGCAGGCCATCGCCTGTGCCCACCTTCTGCATGCGCGTTGTGTCGCTCGCGCCCAGCGACGGCGGGGCGGGCTTCCATGCGCCATTGCGGTCCTTCTGAAACTTGCGCGCGCCCGGCTGAAACGGCGCGCGTTCGCGCCGGGCAAAGGCCAAGGCATCAAACCGTTCGAGCAAGTCGCGGCGATAGAGCGCCTTGATATCGGGGTGCTGGATCGTATCGACATGAGCCATCAGCCGCGCTTTCAGCCCGGCTTTGTCCTCCGGCGTAGCCAGCGGCGCAGCCTCGCGCTCGCCTTCCCACAGCATTTCGACCATGCTGCGCGCGCCGTCGAGCAGCGCCTCCATCGCGCGCGCGCCCTCGCGTTTCACCACGTCATCGGGATCGAGGCCTTGCGGCAGGGTTACGATACGCAGCGAATGGCCCGGGCGCAGCAACGGCAAGGCGCGCGTAATGGCGCGCATTGCCGCACGCTGGCCGGCGCTGTCGCCGTCAAAGCACAAGGTCGGGCATTCGGTGACGCGCCACAGCCGCTCGATCTGGTCCTCGGTCAATGCAGTGCCGAGCGGGGCCACTGCCTCGGCAATGCCCGCCGCCGCGAGCGCCACCACGTCCATATAGCCCTCGACCACCACGATGCGGTTTTTCGAGCGGGCCACCGGCGCGGCGCGGTGCAGGTTGTAAACCGTGCGCCCCTTGTCGAACAGCGGGGTATCGGGCGAATTGAGGTACTTGGGCGCGTCCTTCTTTTCGGCGCTGAGGATGCGACCACCAAACGCGATCACCCGGCCGCGCGGATCGAGGATCGGCAGCATCAGCCGCCCGCGGAACCGGTCATAGGGCTCGCGGTCGTCCACCACGATGCGCAGGCCCGCCTCGATCAGCATGGCATCGGGAAAGGCCGAGAGCGCGTCTTTGAGCGCGGTGCGGCTATCGGGCGCAAAGCCGAAGCCAAACTCGCGCACCAAGCTTTCGGGAAACCCGCGCGAGGCCAGATAGCGCCGCGCCTCGGCGCCGCGTTCCTCGCCCAGGCTGCGCACGAAAAAGTCCTGCGCCGCCGCAGTCACATCATGGAGCGATTTCTGCGCCTCGGCCCGCGCCGCCGCGCGCGGATCGGGGGCGGGCACGTCCATCCCGGCCTGCAAGGCCAGCTCTTTCACCGCGTCCATGAACGGCAGGCCCTGCTGGTCGGTCATCCAGCGGATCACATCGCCATGCGCGCCGCAGCCGAAGCAGTGGTAAAACCCCTTTTCGTCGTTGATCGTGAAGCTGGGAGTCTTCTCGTTGTGAAACGGGCAACACGCCTTGAATTCGCGCCCAGCCTTGGTCACGCGAATGCTGCGCCCGATCACCCCGGACAGCGAAATTCGGGTGCGCAACTCGTCAAGGAATTGGGGGGTGAGGGACAAGTGCCGCTCAGGCAAGAGCTGCTTTGACCAGCGCGCTGGCCTTGCCCATGTCGAGGCTCTGGCCGTGGCGTGCTTTTAGTTCGGCGACCACGCGGCCCATGTCCTTGAGGCTGCTCGCGCCAAGCTCGGTCTTGATCGTGTCGATCGCCGCTTTCACCTCTTCCTCGCTCAATTGCGCAGGCAGGAACTCCTCGATGATGGCGAGTTCGGCCTGTTCGATGTCGGCGAGTTCCTGCCGCCCGCCTTGCACATAGAGCGTGATCGATTCGCGGCGCTGCTTGATCATTTTCTGCATCACATCGACCACCAGCACATCGTCGTCGGGCAGATTGGCGGCAGTGCGCAATTCGATGTCCTTGTCCTTCAGCTTGGCAAGGATGAGGCGCACGGCGGCCAGCCGGGCCTTGTCGCCCGCCTTCATCGCCGAAATCTGGGCGGCTTTGATCGTATCGCGTATCATGATTGTGAATTTCCTGTGGATGCTTGGGGCCGATTGGGCCACTGCGCTGTCATGTAGGCGAAACTTTATCCCGCCGCTAGGTTGACGCTGGCGGCGCAGGGGCTTAGCGACCGCCCCTTAGCGACATCGCCAGCCTTTTGCCCATCGGAGCGCCTTTCATCATGGCCGACCCCGCCTTTTCGCACGCGCCTCAACCACAGGGAGCCACCGGAGTCCTCGTGCTTGCCGATGGATCGGTGGCATGGGGGCGAGGCTTCGGCGCGGTTGGCGAGGCGGTGGGCGAGGTATGCTTCAACACCGCGATGACCGGATACCAGGAGGTGATGACCGATCCCAGCTATGCGGGGCAGATCGTCACGTTCACTTTCCCGCATATCGGCAATGTCGGTACCAATGCCGAGGATATGGAAAGCCACGATGTGCCCGGCGCAGTCGGCTGCGTGGTGCGTGAAGACGTGACCGTGCCCGCCAGCTTCCGCAGTGAGGTTGGTTTGCAGGGATGGCTCGAAAAGCTGGGCAAGATCGGCCTTGCGGGCGTCGACACCCGCGCGCTCACCCGCCGCATCCGCACGGGCGGCGCGCCCAATGCGGTGATCGCGCACGATCCAGCCGGGCGCTTCGACATTCCCGCGCTGATCGCCAAAGCCAAGAACTGGCCCGGCCTCGAAGGCATGGATCTGGCGCAGATCGTCAGCCGCACCGCAAACGAGCCTTGGCAGGGCAGCGTGTGGCGTCTGGGGCAGGGCTACGGCCGATCCCCGCACGATGCCCGCCCGCATGTCGTCGCGGTGGATTACGGCGCGAAGGACAACATTTTCCGCAATCTGGTGCTCGCGGGCGCAGGCGTCACGGTCGTCCCGGCGCAGACGCCGCTAGACGCGATCATGGCGCTGAAACCAGACGGCGTGTTCCTCTCCAACGGCCCCGGCGATCCTGCGGCCACTGGCACCTATGCCGTCCCAGTGATCCAGGGGCTGCTCGAAGCAGACGTGCCGGTGTTCGGCATTTGCCTCGGCCACCAGATGCTCGGCCTCGCCGCCGGCGCACGCACGATCAAGATGCACCAGGGCCACCGCGGCGCAAACCACCCGGTGCTGCGCAAGGCCGACGGTGT
>NZ_CAMBTS010000030.1 GCF_945870625.1 Novosphingobium sp. Chol11
CCCGCAACGTCGCAACCTTGCGACGAACCGCCTCGAAATTGAAACCGAGAGCGGCGGCTATGGTGCGGATCTTTACGGGGCGGTAACCGGCCGCGAACGCCGGGTCGTCAAGAAAATGGCGGGTATTGGCGCTCTTAACGAAGAGCCAGATTTCCGCTAGCCGGGTGTCGCCGCCGAACAATTGAACCCATTCATGGATGATGTCGAACGACCAGGCATCGATGATACGTGCGATGGCGCGGAGGGGCGGTCTGTAATCAGGCATGGTCGTTGCCGGTTCAATCAAGGCTTGCTGCATCAGCAGTCGTTTTCGGCATCGCCGCCACCTGGGCACCTGCCAGTGGAACTGTTCGCCACATAGAGCGATTCAGATCATGGCAGCAAATGTGGGGGTGTCCATCCGCATCCCGGCGATTGAACCGCGCCTTTCCACATTGGGGACGTAGGCAATTTCGCCAGCATCGAGCCGGATCTTCAACTGCTGTGCCTCAACCGCGCAATCGTGTTCTGACGATAATGCTGCAAAACGGTGTGAAGACTGATCCCAGAAGAACTTGCAAGCCATTGATAAACAATGCCAAATATGAAAGCACTAAACTCGACTGCGAAGCTGCCAGGATCTACCGATGGCCGCACTTCTCCCGCTGCGATGCCCTGTGCCAGCCAGCGTGCCGTATCGCGCCGATAGGCGATATGATTGGCTGCCAGGCGGTGCCGGACGACTGGGTAACTGCTGATCGATTCAAACCAAAGAATGTACATCGCCTGCATCTGCATGGTTCTGTTCAGAAGAAAGAATTCGACCGCATCAAGCGCACCTTCGATTGCTGAAAGTCCGGTGTTGTTCCCAACAAAACGGCGCAACTCCGAAGCCCATTTCTCGTTAAAATCGCGCACCAGATGGTTGAAAAGCGTTTCTTTGGAGCCGAACCGGTTACTGGCAAGGCCGCGGCTGTACCCGGCTTTTTCACCGATGTCTTTCAGCGTCGTGTTGTGGGTGCCGCACGTCACAATAAGATGCATGGCGGCTTCAAACATGCGCGCGTCGGACAGGGCTGTACGCTCAACCTGGGTGAGCCTCGGCTTCTCGGCAGTCAATGGCTGAACTTTGAGTGGTGCTAAACTCAATCTAGGTCTCCGGAACCAAAACGTGTTTCAATGACGACGTTCAAGCCCCCCTCACCAAACTTATCTTTTATGGCCTTCTTGTCGAGTTTTCCAACGCTCGTCTTTGGAATGGCTTCAACCACCGACCAATTCTCAGGTATCATGAACCTAGCAAAACTGCCGAGCAATGCCGCGCGCATTGCGGCAAAATCGGCAACAGCACCCGGCTCCATGACGATAACCGCAAGCGGACGCTCTTCCCAACGTTCATCTGGAACTGCGATGACAGACACTTCGTTTACGCCCGGCAACTGCGCAATGCCACTTTCAAGTTCGGCCGACGAAATCCATTCGCCGCCCGACTTGATGAGGTCTTTTTCCCTGTCCGTTACTTCGACATAGCCGCGCGCGTCGATGCGCCCAACATCGCCGGTACGCAACCAGCCATCGGCGCTGAGCGGCGATGCTTCAGGCGTTTCGTGCAAATAGCCGCGCGCAACCCAAGGGCCGCGCAGCTGCAGCTGGCCAACGGTCTTGCCGTCCTCGGGCAAGCGATTGCCGCTGCCATCGACGATGCGAACCTGCATGCCCGGCACGGGCCGGCCGGATTTCGCCCGCCAACGAAGGGCTTCCGCATCGCTGACGCCGCGAGGCGGGTGGGATAGCACGCACATCGGGCTCGTCTCAGTCATCCCCCATCCTTGCACCACATCGACACCCCAGGCCGACTTCACCCGTTCGATCAGCACAGGCGAAACGGCAGAGCCGCCGCATACGATGGAGCGGAAACTGCCAAGATCCATGGGCGAGCGCCCATGCGCCTGCAGCAGATCATTGAGGATCGTGGGCACCGCAGCCATCAAGGTCGGTCGTTCGCTTTCAATCAGCGCCGCAAGATGGGCAGGCTGAAGATATTGCCCGGGCAGGATCATGTCGCTTCCCGCCAGCCAGCCTGAAAAGGGCATGCCCCAGGCGTTTGCATGGAACATGGGCGGCACCATCAGAATCCGGTCGTGGTTCGAGATCGCGAAGCTATCCGCCGCCATCGAGGCGAGGCTATGCAGAAACACCGAGCGATGGCTGTACACCACGCCCTTGGGCAGGCCAGTTGTGCCGGAGGTATAACAGATTGCCGCCGCATCGGTTTCCGCAACGCTCGGCCATGTCGTTAACGGATCACACGCGGCAATCAGGGCCTCGTAATCATGGACCCTTCCCGCAAAACCTTCGATCGGTTCGCTCCAGTCGCCGATGACAATAATGTCCCGCACCCGGCTCAATCCCGGCAGAACCGCGCTCAATGTCGGCAGAAGGACAGCGTCGACCAAAAGGATGCGGTCATCGGCATGATCGATAATGTATTCGATCTGCGACGCGGGCAGCCGGACATTCAGCGTATGGAGCACGCACCCCATGGCGGGAACCGCAAGATAGGCTTCAAGATGCGCTGGTGTGTTCCAGCAGTAGGTGCCCAGACGTTCGCCCGGCCCGAGGCCAAGCTCAGCAAGGGCGCTCGCGAGGCAGCGTGCTCGTCGTGCGGTCTGCGCATAATCGGTGACGCTGGTCTGCCTACCATCGAAGCGGACAACCCGACTTTCACCAAATAGCCGCTCACCGCGCTCGAAGATCATTTGCGTGGACAGCGCGTGATCCATCATTGTGCTGTCCATCAGATGCTCCCGCGTCTGGCAATGGCTGCCGCTTCTTCCAGCAAGTTGGGCACATCGTGCTCAAGCCCGCGCGCATAAGGGGTATCTTCCTTGCCTTCGCGGTGAAGCACAAACGCTCCCTCGACAATCGCTGCCAATCGCCAAGCGGCAAAGACCATGTAATAGGCAAGGTGATCGTGATCAAAGCCGGTGGCTTTGGACCATTCCTCGGCAAGACGCGCCGGTGCGATGACATCGGGCCGATTGGAAAGCCCTTGGACCATTGGAAAACCCAGTTGCGATGCGGGATCGCGGCGCCAGAAGAACAGGCACAGGCCAACATCGATCAAGGGATCGCCGATGGTTGCCATTTCCCAATCGAGAATGGCGTTCAAATGGGGGCGTTCCAGCGCCATCAGGCAGTTGTCGAGATGAAAATCGCAATGGATGACGCTGGCCCGGCTTACCGCCGGACGATTTGCCAGCAGCCATTGTCCAAGTTCCTCGAGCAATGGCAGCGATCGTACCTGGCTTAGCTTGCGCACTGCCGACCAACGTTCGATCTGCCGCTCGACGAATGTGTCAGGTCTGCCAAAACTTGCCGGAAGAACATCCTGCCAATCGATTACATGGACGGTCGCCAGCCCCCGCATCATCTCTAGCCCAAGTGCATCGATTGCCTCTGGGCCCACAGGATAGGCTGCCGGCACTTCGGTGCCCAGCGCAATACCTTCGATCCATTCGGTCACCGCGAACGGTTGACCGAGCACCGAACGATCGCTGCACCATGCGATCGTTCGCGGTACTGGTGCTCGTCCTTGGAGCGCCTTGATGACAGTGTATTCGCGCTCGATCCCCGCGGCAGCCTTGTCTGAAATGACATTGACGGGCGGATGACGCAGGATCAGCCGACCCTGGCTAGTTTCAACAACTCGAGTAACATTGGAGTTTCCGCCGGACAAGGCAGCACCCAGTCTCACATCTTCAAGGCCGGTGGCCTGCTCCAGCCATGTTGCTAACGCTTGCGCTCCCCCTAAAGGTTGCACATCAGGCCCCCGTCGGTGAATACTACCGAGCCGGTCATGTAGGTTGATCCGGCGACCCACCAGCAGACTTCGGCGATTTCTTCGGGGGTTCCCATACGCTGCAAAGGAACGCGCGCCAGAATGGATTCGCGTGCGCGTTCCGAAACGCCGGACGTCATCTCAGTCATGACAAAGCCCGGCACCACCATATTTACCCGAATCTGGCGGCGTGCCAGTTCCGCGGCGAGAACCTGCGTCAGCCCGGCTAGCCCCGCCTTGGACGCCCCATAGCTGCTGTCGCCCGGAAATCCGCGAAAGCCCACTACCGCGCCGATATTGACGATGGATCCGCCGGGCGACATCTGACCAAGCATGGCGCGGACAATTCGCATCGGTCCAGTCAGGTTGGTTGCGAGTGACGCTTCCCAGTCCTCGTCGGCCAGGCGATCCAGCGTGCCGCCACGATGGAGGCCAGCATTGTTGATCAAGACATCAATGCCGCCCCATCGCGCCTCGATTGTCTCGGCAAGCCGGGCCAGATCGGCGGGGTTGGTGATATCCGCTTGCATACCAATCGCATGCTCGCCCATCGCCGCCGCAGTGCTGCCGATGTCGGAACTGCGACCGACAAGGCAAACCTGATCGCCCTTGCTGCATGCAATGGCGGCGATCGCGCGGCCAATGCCACGCGACGCCCCCGTCACTAGCCAGCGACGGGGCGCAGTTCCGGCTGGTGGTTGTTCCGACACTCTATCCGCCGGCCTTCTGATCAAAACGACTGGGTTACAGCAACACCCCACGCGCTCGGCGGACGCGGTGCGGCGTAACTCCAGACATTCTGTACATCGTATCCGATTGTCCAGCCATTCTGGTCAAGCATGTTCTTACCGAACACGCTGATCATCGTCTTGTTGATCTTGTAGCTGATCGAGGCATCCAACATGTTCTGCGCGCCATTACGCACGTTTGGATTGTTGAGGAAGGTCAGTTCATGACCACCGATATGGTGCAACTCGGCGTTCAGGAACAGGGTGCCCGGTCCAACCTCTCTTTCATAAGCAGCGCGCAGATCGAAGGTCCATCTCGGAGCGCGCCGGATCTTGAGGAAGGTCGCATCCACGGGCGTGCCGGTGCTGTAGATGTCCCCGAAGAAGTTCTTGTACTTGGCATCGAGATAACCAACGTTGCCGCTCAAAGTAAATCCATCGGCAACCCGCGCGGTAAGCTCGGCCTCGAAGCCCTTGAGATCGGCTTGCGAGGCATTGATCGTGCGATTCTCGCGCCCGGTTGATGTGCCGGGGGCAGGAACGTCGAGATCCTGTTGCATGTCTTTGTATTTCATCAGGTAGATAGCCGCATTAAAACGGATTCGATTGTCAAGAAACTCCGACTTGAAACCTAGTTCAAAGTTGTCGAGCGTTTCTGGATTGTAAGGTGCAGTCGCCGCGCTGAGCGTTGCCGGACGACCATTGAATCCCCCCGAGCGATACCCGCGCGACCACAGCGCGTAAGTCATCACATCATCAGTAAAGTTGTAGCTGATACTGACTTTCGGCGTGAACTTAGACCAGCTAGCCTTCACGGGCGTCGTCATAACAATATTACCAGCCGCCAGTGATGGCGGGATGGTGACTACCGGATTGACTTCCTCGGTCGTCCCATAAATGAAGATTGTCTTGTCATTGACGATTGTCGACTTGCGGTCATGCGTGTAGCGCCCACCCAATGTGAGCTTCAACTTGTCGGTGAACTTGTAGTCGCCTTCGAAATAGGCCGCATAAGATTGCGTGGTCTGAGTAACATCTTGCGCGCTGGTCAGCAACGGCGCGCCAGCAAAGCCGATGTAGTTCTTGAGGTTGATGGTGTAGCGCGAATCCCACTGATATCCGCCGAGCACGAACGTAAGCGGACCAGTGCCGCCCATGACCAGCCGGGCTTCATTGGTGATCTGGCGCCAGCGCGCAGGCCGGTCGGTGTGATAGAGGGTCTGCGGCGTCGAATCGAAGTCCTGATTGATCGATTCATTCGTCTTCAGGTAGCCGAGGATGTACTGGAGTTCGAAATCGCCGCCGAGGTCATACTTGATCTTGCCGATGGCCATATCGAGCTCGAACCGCGCGCTCTTGTTTACCGGGGCATTGCCCACGGTGACGTAGCGGTCGCCGGAGATCGGCACCCCGGGCGAGGGCGAGCAGTAGTTATATGCCGCGCAGAACAGGTCCGTTGCCTTGGTGATGGCGTGAAGCTGGCTGGGATCCTGGCGAGTGACCTGCCGGTCATAGCTCACGCTCAGTTCCAAAGCATCGGTCGGCGTAACCAGCAATTGCGCGCCGATGGCCCGGAAATCGGACTTCTGCCCAGGCTGATCCTGGGTCCGGTTGAAGATATAGCCGTCGCTGGAATTATAGGCACCGCTTACTTTGAGTGCGACATTCGGGACAATACCGAAACTGACCACACCTTGAAGATCGTAGGTTTCAAAGCTGCTGTAGGTAGCGCGTACCTTTCCGGTCAGGTCTTGCGTCGGCCGCGAGCGCGACAGCGAGATCACGCCGCCCGTTGCATTTCGGCCGAACAAAGTCCCTTGAGGACCGCGCAGTACTTCGACCCGGTCTAGGTCGATCGCCTTGAGCAGGCTGCCCGAGCTTTGGCCCAGATAAACATCGTCGATGACAACGCCGACTGCCGGATCAACCGACTTTTCAACGTCTGCCACACCGATGCCACGGATGTAGATTGCAGCAACGCCACCAGGCCCTTGCTGTGTATCATCGATCAACACGTTGGGCGATGAGTTGGCGAAATCGCGAACGTCGGAGTCGAAACGCTTCGACAGATCCGTCACGCTTAGCGCGCTGACAGATGACGACACAGATTGCAGATTTTCAACCCGCTTGCGCGCTGTAACGACAATCTCTTCAAGCCCACCGCCCAATTCGGCACCAGACGCCTGGGCTTCCTGCGCGCGGGCCTCCATCGAGGCCATAGCGGCTGCCGATATCGAGGCAGCCAAGATAACGCGCCATGACATAACGCGCGTTGATTTTGCCGACATGCTCATCATTCACTCTCCCATCCCGCACGCTCTGACGTCGTGACCGATTTATTGGGCATTTCCGACCCGACCCCTCCCGCAAGGCGATCAGCCTGATCGGGAGAGGTTCGGCGGCGTCAGCCTCTCCCGAATGCTATCAAACTTGCTTTGCGCCAGCAAGTTTAAATCCAATCGCAGCGGATCGGCGCCTAGCGTGCGGATAGACTGCGGTTTTATAGCGTTTTTTCAGAGACCCGGAGCTCATGTCGTCGGGATCGCCCGAAATCTTGCCTATATTTTTGCTTGTCTCAAACTAGCAAATATGATCCATCAGCAGCCAACAAAAGCATGACAGCGGGAGCAGGTGAATGAGCCAAAGACTGGCTGGCAGGGTGGCCCTGATCTCTGGGGGCGCGAGTGGCATCGGCGCAGCGCAAGCGATGCTCTACGCAAGTGAAGGTGCCAGCGTCATGATCGGCGACCTTCAAGAAGCGCTCGGCATGCAAGTCGCGGCGCAGATCATCGAGAGCGGCCACAAGGCCGCGTTCACCAAGCTTGACGTCACCGATCTGGAAAGCTGGCGAGCGGCGGTCGCGTTGACCACGGCGCAGTTCGGCAAGCTAACCAACCTTGTCAACAATGCCGGCATTTTCCACCCGGGCGGCATTGAAACCGAGAGCCCGGAAGGCTGGGATCGGATGATCGCGATCAACCAAACTGGCGTTTTTTATGGCATGAAGGCTGCAACGCCTGAACTGCTCAAGGCCGGGAATGCAGCTATCGTCAATATCTCGTCGCTCTATGGACTGATCGGCAGCCCGAATGCGATCAGCTACCATGCGTCGAAGGCAGCTGTTCGCGTTATGGGCAAAGGTGCCGCGCTTGAATTTGCCAAACAGGGCATCCGCGTCAACACGATCTTCCCCGGCCAGATCCGCACCCCGATTTTGGGCGAAATCACGCCCGAACAGGATGCTGCGATTAAGGCGTCGATCCCGATGGGAACGGTGGGCGACCCTATGGACATTGCCTATGGCTCGCTGTTCCTCGCCTCCGACGAAGCCCGCTACGTAACCGGCGCCGAACTCTGGATCGACGGCGGCTGGTACGCGGGTTGCTGACCGGCACATGGAGCATCATTGAATGGCATGGAATTTTTCGACAGAGCCTGAATTTCAGGAAAAGCTCGATTGGATGCGGGAGTTTGTAGCCGCAGAGATCGAGCCGATGGATCTGGTGTTCCGCAAGCCGGGAGATCCGTTCGATCCGCGCTCACCCGCCCGTAAGGCGATGGCACCGCTGAAACAGATCGTCAGAGATAAGGGTTTATGGGCCTGCCATCTGGGTCCCGATCTCGGTGGGCAAGGCTTTGGCCAGCTGCATCTTGGCTTGATGAACGAAATTCTGGGCCGGAGCCGCTTTGCTCCGACGGTTTTTGGAACACAGGCACCGGACACCGGAAATGCCGAGATTCTCGCCCGCTTCGGCACGGAAGAGCAGAAGGCCGCTTATCTGGCGCCATTGCTGGATGGCGAAATTGTCTCGTGCTTCTCGATGACCGAGCCGCAAGCCGGCGCTGACCCGGGTGAGTTCACTTGCGCTGCCGAACTTGTGCGCGGCGAATGGATCATCAACGGCGAAAAGTGGTTTGCAAGCCATGCCGACATGGCCGAATTTCTGATCGTGATGTGCATCACCGACCCCGAAGTCGCGGTGCATGAAGGCTCCACCACCATTATCGTTCCGCGCAGCGCACCAGGTCTGGAAATCATCCGCAACACCGCCGTCGGCCCCAAAGACGAAATCGGCAGCGGTGTTCACGGCTACCTGCGCTTTAACAACTGCCGCGTGCCGCACGAGAACGCGCTTGGCCCGGTGGGCGGCGGCTTCAAGGTCGCGCAGTCCCGCCTCGGCGGTGGCCGCATCCATCACGCCATGCGAACAGTCGGCATGCTGAACAAGGCAATGGACATGATGTGCGAACGCGCCGTGTCCCGCGTGACCAAGGGCGAGCGTCTGGCCGACAAGCAAATGGTCCAGGAGAAGATCGCCGACAGCTATACTCAAATCCTCCAGTTCCGCCTTCACGTGCTCTACGGAGCGTGGCTGCTGGATCAGGACAAGGGCTATACCCACCGCGTCCGCCGCGAGATTTCGGCGATCAAGGCGGCGATGCCCGGGGTGCTGAAGGATGTGATCTACCGCGCGCTCCATCTCCATGGCTCGCTGGGCATGTCAAACGAAACGCCGCTCATGGATATGTGGCAGTATGTGCCGGAGATGGGCATCGTCGACGGCCCGACCGAGGTGCACAAGGTGACCGTCGCCAAAGACATCCTGCGCAATGTCATGCCGTCCCCCGGCACATTCCCAACATATTTCGTCCCAACCCGACGCGCTGAGGCCGCGCTGAAGTTTGCCGACTTTCTGGAAGAGGACCCACTCTGATGACCGCCGCGCTCGAACAACGGCTGATAAGGCTAGAAGCTCGCTTTGCGCAACTCGATCTGGTCAGCGATTATTGTCTAGGCTTTGACAAGCACGATTTCGATCGCTTCCTCGCGATCTGGTGGCCCGATGCCGTTTGGGAAATCGGGCCCCCGTTTGGCAATTTCGAGGGGCATGAGGGGATTACTCATGCGGTGAAGGGGATTCTCTGGCCCGCGTGGCTTCAGACGACCCATTATACGACGAACCTGCGGGTCACGCCGGAAGCAGCGGACCTGAGCCACGGTGTCTGCGATGTCTTCTGCATCGGCACGACCAGCGATGGGCAGGCACAAACCGTGGCGGCGACCTACACCGACCGGTTTGAACAACGGGATGGAGTTTGGAAGATCGCCCGCCGTCACGTCAAAATGCACCATTTCAGCCCGCTTGTCGGGACCACCTTGGCACCGCCGCAATAAGCATTTGCAAGAAGGGACAGCGACACAATGGCCCGTCTGGATTGCGGCGAAGGCCGCTCGGTCTATTACGAATATCATCGCGGATCGGCGACGCCTATCGTGCTGATCCATGGATGGGCGATGTCCAGCCGCATCTGGGCGGGCACCATCGAAGCCCTGACCGCCGCAGGGCATGGTGTGATCGCGATCGACCACCGAGGCTGCGGGCAGTCTGACCGGGACTTTGACGACATGTCGATCAACGCTCTGGCGGACGATGTGGTCCAGATCGTCCGCAAAACGACCGCTGCACCAGTTGTGCTCAACGGCTGGTCGCTCGGCGGCGCGGTCGCCGCGCAGGCCGCGCAGGCCCTAGGCGATCAAGCCGCCGGTCTTGTCCTCACTTGCGGCGCGTCGCCGCGCTTCACCAAGACCGAGGATTTTCCCTATGGCGGAGAAGCGGAATCGCTGGCCGCATCCGCTGCCGCATTGGCTGGCGATCGCGCCGGCTTTTTCCGGGGCCTGGCATCCGGGGTCTGCGCGCGTGAAGTCAGCCCGGACATGGTGAACTGGATGTGGGCAGCATTTATCGACAGCGGGCCGAATGTGATCCATTCGCTGCTCGATCTTGCCAATGTCGAGCAGCGTGCGCTCCTTGCTGAGCTTTCCATCCCGGTGCTTTCCATCGTGGGCGCGGCCGACGCCATCCTCGATCCGCAAGTGGGCATGGCGGCCGCAAAATTGGCTCGGAAAGGCTCACTCTCGTCTTTCGAAGGATGCGGTCACGCCCCCTTCATCGAAGATGCACCGCAGTATCTCAGCGTGCTGCGGGAATTCCTCGCAACCATATGACATCAAAAAACAAGGTGAGGCCATGACTCTGCTGGACCCATTCTTTACGCCCTTTACGTGTAAATCGCTCAAGGTCGCGAACCGCTTCATGATGGCCCCGATGTCGAGGTACTTTGCGCCGGGCGGAATCCTCACACAGGAATCCATCGATTATTATCGCCGCCGGATCGAAGGCGGCGTGGGCGCGGTCATTACAGAAGGCGTTGGAGTCGATCGTCCGGGCGCGGTCGCTGCGGACACTGTGCCGGTCTTTGCAGGCGAAGAGGGCCTCGCCGCGTGGGACAAGGCACGCGCCGAGATTCACGCGGCCGGGGGGGCGATCATTCCGCAACTGTGGCATGTCGGCGGCTGCGAAGACTTCAACTACCCCGACTCCCCGCACCCTCCTCTGGAAAGTCCGTCGGGTCTCGTTGGCCCGGGCATTGCGGGCGGGAAGCCCATGACGCAGCAGGATATCGACGGGGCGATCGCTTCGTTCGTGCGCGGAGCCTGCGACGCCAGCCGCCTCGGCTTCGATGCAATCGAGCTTCACGGCGCGCATGGCTATCTGTTCGACCAGTTTTTCTGGGACGTGACCAACCAGCGTGATGATCGGTTCGGGGGGCCGAGCATCGCTTCGCGGGCGCGCTTCGCGGTGGAAACTGTCGCTGCGGTGCGCGAAGCGGTAGGGCCGGACCTCGCCATCATCTTTCGCATCTCACAGTGGAAGACCTACCTCTACGAAGCGAAAATCGCGACCAGCCCGGCCGAACTGGCAGAATGGCTTGTGCCGCTGGCGGAAGCCGGTGTGGACATCTTCCACTGCTCCGAACGGCGCTTCTGGGAATCCGCTTTCCCGGACGAGGGTGATCTGAACCTTGCTGGCTGGACCAAGAAGATCACCGGCAAGCCCACCATCACGGTCGGCTCGATCGGACTGGACCGCGACCTCATGGAAGATTTCGTCGCCGGGGAATCAGTGCCGACGCTGAAATCGCTGGATGAGTTGGCGAGACGGTTTGATCGCGGCGATTTTGATCTGGTTGCCGTAGGCAGGGCGCTTCTGGCTGACCCCAATTGGCTGATGAAGGTTCGCACCAATGCCGTGAGCGAGCTTCTGCCATACTCGCGTGCGACGATGGACGTACTGTATTGATTTTATTATATTTATTCAATTTCGAGTCCGAAACGCAGAAACAAAACAATAACTTTGCATGGGAGTGCGACTGATGACCACGACGAACACCGCTGTTAGCGACGCGCCCGTAACCCTAAGCGGCTCCTCACCCGAGGTCGATTATGATGCGATCGGCATTGGTGCAGGTTTCGCGGGACTTGCCCTCATCCATTACCTGCGCGGCGCTGGACTCTCCGTGCGGATTTTCGACCGGGCAACCGACGTCGGCGGAACCTGGAGCTGGAATCGCTATCCCGGCGCGGCCACCGACAGCGAAAGTTATTACTATTGCCTCACCTTTTCAAAGGCACTGCTGCAGGAATGGTCATGGTCGCAGCGCTATCCAGGCCGGGCAGAGACGCAAAGCTACATGCGCTTCGTCGCCGACAAATGCGACATGTGGCCGCACATCCAGCTCAACACCGAGATCGTCGAAGCACGCTATTTGAATGATCGCGGGATCTGGCAGATAACGACGGGTGACGGTAAAACCTTCACCTGCAAGTACTTCATCAGCGGCATGGGCATGATTTCTGAGCCAGTGATTCCCACCATCGCTGGCATGGATCGTTTTCAGGGCCCGATTTTCCACTCGTCGCGCTGGCCCGCGGAGGGACTGGATTACGCTGGCAAGCGGGTCGGCATCATCGGTGCCGGCGCGACCACGGTTCAGATGGTTCCGGTGGTGGCGGAGACAGCGGCCAACGTCACGGTGTTCCAGCGCACGCCCAACTACATCCTGCCCGCCATGCAGCAGCCGATGACCCCCGAATGGGAGAAGGAGATCAAGGACAATTATGACGCGATCGTGGCCAAGTGCCGCAACCACGTGTTCGGCATGGCCTTTGACAGTCCAGTCGGGCGGAACGCGGTCGACACTCCGCCTGAGGAGCGCCAGAAGATCTTCGAAGAGAACTGGACGGGCAGCTTTCGCTGGGTTTTCGAAACGTTCGACGACCTGCTCGTCAATCCCGAGGCCAACAAAATGGCGGGCGAATTCATCACAAGCAAGATGAAGGAACGGGTCAACGATCCCGAGCTCGCCGAGTTGCTCGCCCCCAAATTCGAAGACTACCCCTTGTTCGCCAAGCGCCCCCCGCTCGACCATGGCTACATGGAAGCGTTCAATCGGGACAACGTCCATCTGGTCGATATCAAGCACAGGGAACCTCTGGTCGAGATTACGGAAACGGGCGTGCGGACCACAGAGCGCCACCTTGAATTCGACATCATCGTGCTGGCGACCGGTTTCAAGGCTTATACCGGCGCGCTGGAAGCCTTTCCCATCCACGGCGCCAGCGGTCAGACACTACGGGAAAAATGGCAAACAGCCTCCGAGAGCATCATGGGTGTCTGCGTTGCCGACTTCCCCAACATGTTCGTGGTCACCGGACCGCAAGCGCCCTTTGCCAACCTACCCACCTCGATCGAACAGAATGTCATCTGGATCACGCGATGCATCGAGAAGATGGAGCGCGAGGGTTTCGCCATCTTCAAGCCGCGCTTGGAAGCAGAGCGGGCGTGGACGGCGCAAACCGCCGATATTCATGGGCAAACGCTGATGGCCAATGGCGACAAGGTCAATTCATGGATGATGGGCGCCAATCGCGAGGACAAAGCCCCGCGTGTGCTGATCTATTTTGGCGGTGCTGGCGCGTACTACGACGCGCTGGATCTCTCGGCAGATTCAGGCTTCCCTGAGCTTGAGTTCGAGAAAGTAGCCAGTTGAGGTCTTTACCCCATCAGCGCTAATGGCGAAGGTCTGGCGTCTGATGGGGTTGGTCTTCCTTGCTGCCCCGCCCGCCATTTTCCGCAACCTCAAACTTGCGTGCGTGTTGCTGGCGGTAGAACCACAGCTACCAATGCTATGCTGCTGCGGGACATATCGAAGGCAAAGGCCACATCAAAGGACCATGTCAGCTACTGCTCATTGCGCGGTGAAGCCGTTATCGATCACAAGCTCCGATCCATTCATATAGCTTGCTTCGTCCGAAAGGAGAAAAAGGATGGCGCTGGCAATTTCATCCGGCTCTGCAAGGCGGCCTGATGGCATGAGGTCGCTTAAAGCCTGACGAATTTCATTTGATCCGCCCAACTGTTCCACGATCGCGTCGGCCATAGGGGTATTGGTCAACGCGGGGTGGACCGAATTGACCCGGATGCGGCTTGGCATTGCGATGGCCTCTAGCGCGCTGGTTTTGGTAAGCAGGCGGACCGCGCCCTTGCTGGCAGTATAGGCCGCTGCTCCGGGGGAGCCGCATAGCCCGGCGGTCGATGATAAGTTGACGATCGAACCCGCGCCATGCCGCTGCATCACGCGCATGGCATGTTTGCAGCCCAGAAATGTGCCTTCAACGTTCACCGCCATAACCAGCCTGAAATCCTCGATCGTCGTCTCCATCGTCGAGCCCATGCGAATGACACCCGCCGCGTTGACCAGTCCGTCAAGACGTCCGTGTTGCTCGGCGATGGACATGATCAGGGTCTGCCAAGCGCTCTCACTGGTTACGTCAAGCTTGTGTCCGAGCACGCCGTCAATCCGCACCTCGGCGAGATCAGCACCATGAACCACTGCGCCTTCGGCTATGAGCCGCTCCGAGGTCCTGCGGCCAATGCCGGAAGCAGCGCCGGTTACGAGCATCACTTTACCTGCAAATCGGCTGTCCATGATGCGTTCCCTTTGGTTGCGTGGGTCGTTGCTGGTGAAGAAATTGGCCTTATTCGGAGGCGTTCTTCCTCTGGAGAGCGGCGCGCATGATAGATTTGGCATGATCGAGCAGGTCGTTGACCACGTCGGGCGAAAGCTGGCCGGCAAGCTGGCCATAGGCCATGCCTTCCAAGACATAGTGCGCGATGTTGCCTGCCTGCATCACCTCGTGGTCGCGGTAGCTCCAGCCAAAGGCCTGATGCGCGGTTTCATACCAAATGGCCAGAAACGCCCGATAAAGCGGCGCGAAGGCGGGGGTCAATTCGGGGTCGCTGCGGGCTAACAGGACCAATTCCTGATAGGCGAGGAAATCGCGCTCGCTAAGATGTTTCCAATGCGCGTCAATGATCCGGGCAGCCAGATCCTCATCTGGCCCGATGCAAGCGAGATCATCTCGAAACTGGCGCAGCCGCCGCGCATTGATGTGCTCGAGCACGGCGCACAACAAGTCGCGGCGCGTGGCGAAGTGATATTGCACTCCCCCGCGCGAAATGCCTGCGCGGTCTGCAATCGTCGCGTAGGAAAGTTCGTGCGCCACGCCTTCAAGCAGGCAATCGACCGTCGCTTCGAGCACCTTGAAGCGCATAGCCTCACTCTTAGCGATCTGGCGGGGAGAAGGGCCTTCGCCGCGCCGTTGACGTGCGGGCGGCGACGGGCGGGCCGCTTTGCTGGGAAATGAGTTACCGGGTGCGCTTGCGTCGTGGTCGTCGTTTGTGGCGCGCGTCTTCAGGTTCAATTGCGTCGTCATAGATTCTCTCGTCTCGCCATTCGCAGGCGCGAGTCAAGCTTGCACATATTCCCTATTAGAAAAAACAGCCATGCAGCTTGTTTATTGACAGACACCTCGCCGCGTGTAGTTTACAAAAAAAGCAGATCTGCATGTTTTAGTGTGGCAGCGCCTTTGGGAGAGTAAAAAGCGGCAGAAATACGGGAATTTCCTGCTTCTGTCGAACGGGCGTCTGCGCCCGCGCAAATCTCCTCAAAAGCGTATCCGCCAAGACATCCGCAACAAGGATGGTTCGGTAATGGCGAAGATCGAAGACCGTTTGATCGAGGCACTTGGCCCATCGGCCAAAGACACGCAGGCACCAGCATTTGTGCCGCGCAAACCGATCCCGCAGCTGGGTTATCAACGGATCGATGGCGCGCGCTTTCAATCGCGCGACTTTATGCAGCAGGAATGGGATCACGTTTGGACCCGTATCTGGAACATCGGCTGCCATGTCTCCGAGCTGGCCGAACCGGGTGATTTCAGGCTCCACACCTTGGGCAAGGAATCGCTTTTGTTCGTGCGATCGAACGATGGCGAGATTCGCGGCTTTTTCAATGTCTGCCAGCACCGTGGCAATCTGCTCTGCCAAGTGGCTTCGGGCTCGTTAGAGCGCTTCACGTGCCCTTACCATGGCTGGAAATGGAACAACGACGGCACGCTGCATCATATTGCGCGGCCCGAACTTTTTGCCCAGTTCAGCGCAGGTGTGCCCAAGGGTGAGCTCGATCTTGCCTCGATCCGCACAGATGTCTGGGGCGGCTGGGTCTGGTTCAACCTTGATCCGCACGCGATCAGCCTGCGCGACTACCTCGGCGAGGCCGGTTCGCATCTCGAGACATATGAGCTCGAGAACTATCAGTTGATCGATCACGCAACGTTCGAATGGAACGGCAACTGGAAGCACGCCCACGACGCCTTCAACGAGAGCTATCACTTCGAGTCGCTCCACTCGGACTTCATGAACATCACCGAGGGCTACGACGTGCCGATCGAACTGCTCGGCATGCACAGCCGGATGATCAACTTCAATCTGACGGTCAGCGAACTGCTGGGCAACGCCGAAGAGATGACACCGCTTCGCGAACAATTCCTCGGCGTGGGGACGCTTGTTCCTCACGACTACAAAGGTAGCCTGCGGGACATCCATCTTGAGGTGATCAAGGCCAAGCGCGCGATTCAAGACGAGACCTACTTGCCCTATCGCCGGATGAACGACGAGCAGCTTGTTCACCAGTATCACTACACGTTCTTTCCGGGCACCACGCTGACCCAAACGCCGGAAAGCTCGATCCTGTTTCGCTATCGGCCGCACCCAAGCGACCCTGCGATTTGCTACTATGACTTTCTGATCACCGAGCGCCGCGCGCCCGGCAGCGTGCCGCCGGTGGTCAATCATCGAACATACCGTCATGGCGAGTTGGACGACTATGCCGCCGCCTTTCACGGCACTTTCGATCCATTCCTTGCCAATGTGCTCAAGCAGGACGGATCGAACATGCCGACGATGCAGCAAGGCACCGGCTCGCTTGGCTTTCGCGGCATGATTCTGGGCGATCAGGAAGTGCGCATCCGCCATTTTCACCAGCAGATCGATCGCTGCCTGATGGGCGACTACCCGTGGCTTCACCGCAAATGAGGTGAGGCCCCAAGCGAATGACTTAAGACCCGCCAACAAAAAAAGGGGAGAGAAACAATGAAAGCCACCAAAGCTAGGACGCTGGCCCTTCGCAGCGCCGCCCGAATTGCCATGTCGTCCGCGACACTGGCATTCATGTTCGTCTCGCAGGCCGCTCTGGCGCAAAACACTCCGCCTGGCTCAAGCGAGACGACGGACGACGGCACGATCATCGTCACCGCGCAACGCCGCGAGCAGGCGTTGATGTCGGTGCCGCAAGCCGTGCAGGGCCTGAGTGGTGAGTCCCTGCTTCGCAATGGTGTTACCGATATCGCGCAGGCAATCTCGCTGGTGCCGAGCGCGACCACCGGTGCAACCATTGGTGCGGGCAGCACGACTTACCAGATCCGCGCCATTGCCGCGTCTGAAACAGACGGCGATCCGGCTGTCGGCTATTATCTCGACAACTTTGCCTTCACGATGCCAGGACGGCCCTATGCGCCGGTCGCGACATTTTACGACCTGCAGCGTGTCGAAGTTCTGCGCGGGCCTTCGGGTACGCTGTATGGCCTTGGCTCGATCGGCGGCACTATTAAGGTGCTGACCAAAGATCCCGAGCTTGATCGCACCGGCGGATCGGTCCGCGCCTCTGGAAATCTTGTAACCGGCGGCAAGCCGGGCTTTTCCGGCGACGTCATGCTCAACTTGCCAATCATCAATGACAAGCTCGCGCTGCGCGGGGTGCTGAGCTACAAACGCGTAGGTGGCTATGCCGATATCATTCCCACCGGGGTGAGGAACGACAACCCGGCCACTACGTTCACCGGCCGCCTTAAGCTTCTGGCCAAACCCACAGAAGACCTGACCATCCGGCTTTCGGCATGGCGCAACAATACCAAACAGCGCTGGTCGGACCGCATCACGTTCGCCGATCCAGCCAGCATCGACCAGCAATTCGGCGAGGCGCTCTCGGATTACTGGCTGTTTAGCGGCGACATCGAGTATGATCTGGGCTTCGCCACGCTCCAAAGCTCGACCGGCCATATCAAGAACAGCGTGATCTCGAACAATGGCGGCTTCATCCCCGGCATCGGCAATTTCGTCTCACTGTGGCCGCTCACCACGCATAATTTCAACGAAGATATCCGCCTGACCTCGAACGGTTCGGGTCCGTTGCAATACATCTTTGGCTTCTTTTACCAAAATGGCGACACCTTCGGCGGCCAGACAGTGCAACTCCCAGACTTCGTAGTTGCTCCCGGTGTAAATGGCTTCAACACCGTCAACGATCGCAACCAGCTATTCAGCACGGGTTGGGCGGTTTACGGACAAGCTACCTACTCGGTTTTTGATCGTAAGCTCGATCTCACAGTTGGCGGTCGCTATTATCAGGAAAGGCGCCGCTTCGTCGAGAACAGTCAGCTAGAGATCGCCGGCAGCGTCATTCCGAACCAGAGCACCACTCGGTCCAGCAGCAGCACTTTCAACCCGCGTTTCAACGTTGCCTATCATGCGGGGCAGAGCGGGCTGCTTTATGTCGAAGCGGCCAAGGGCTTCCGCAGTGGCGCGATTTCATCGGCTTCCATTGTCGGCGCGTCCAATGCGGTCCTCGGTGTCAACCTGTCCAACATCTCCCCGCCTGATACATTGTGGAATTACGAAGCGGGCATGAAATGGAGCTTGTTTGACAACACCGTGCAGTTCGAGCTGGCGGGGTACTATGTCGATTGGCCGCGTGCGCAGATCGAGCTGTCCCCCGCGCTTCAGACCATTGTGGCGCAGGTCGGCGATGTTCGCGGCTATGGCATCGAGCCTTCGATCACATGGCGCACGCCGCTGCGGGGGTTGACGCTCAATTTCAACGGTAACTTCAACTCTACTACCATCCACAACGTGGCGGCGCCGATCGTCGCCAGGATCCCCCAGCTGCGGGATGGCAATCAACTGCCGGGCACAGCCAAGACAACCTTCAATCTTGGCGGTTCCTACCAGACGCCGATCGGCAGCAACGGCCTCGAACTGCGGCTGAACGCCCGCTACAGCTACCGCTCGCGTCAGCAGAGCATCTTTAATGGGGTCTACGCGCCCTTCAACGGGATCGGTTATGCGCGGGCCAGCATCGGGACAGATCGCTGGGAAGCCGGCATCTTCACAGACAACATTGGCAACACGGTCGGTCCGCTCAATCGGCCGGGCGGGCAGAACCAGATCGTCTATCCGCGCACTATCGGGATATCTCTAGAAGGGCGCTTCTAAGCTGCTGAGCCTGATCTTTTGCGGAGAGCATCCATGATTTTCTATGATTTTGCTATGTTTGCGCCCAACCCGTGGATCGCTTGGATCTTCGCTCAGGAAAAAGGCATCGTGCTCGAGCGGCAGGTGCTTGATCTGTTCACGCGCGAAAACCGCCGGGAACCCTTCATCAGCGCGGTCAATCCGCTGGGCGAATTGCCCGCGCTACAGTTGGACGACGGCACCGCCATCTCCGAAGTGACCGCGATCTGCGAATACTTCGAGGACATCCAGCCAGACCCGCCCCTGGTCGGCAGCACACCGGAAGAGAAAGCGGAGACGCGCATGTGGGTGCGCCGGATCGATCAGAACGTCGCATGGCCGATGGGCGAAGGCTTTACCACCGAAGAGGGCCGGGCCTTCTTCACCAGTGACCATGACCTCGACGGCGTCTTGGCCAAGAGCCTGCTGCCGCTGGAGGCAGCAGCGATCCTCAAGGCCAAGTCGCGTTCCAAAATGATCTGGCTCGATAACGTGATGCAGGGCCGCCAGTTCGTCTGCGGAGATCGCTACACTCTGGCCGATATCTACCTCTATTGCTTCTTGCAGTTCGGCGAGAACCACGGCCAACCGATCCCGGATGAAGCGCTGTGGCTCAAAGATTTCTTCCAACGGATGAAGGCGCGGCCGCATGCTTGGCATGGAACGCCCTCCTCGCTTGACTGAGACGAATTCCAGCGAAAGGGCCACCATGCACGGACCGATCATGCAACTGGGCTATGTGGTCGGCGACCTGGCGCTCAGCGCTGCGCACTGGTCGCGCAGCACTGGAGCCGGGCCGTTCTTTCATATGCCCGTCGTGGCGTTTGAAGGGTGGACCTTTCAGGGTGCGCCGCAACCGCTCATTCTCAACTTTGCATTCGCCCAGATGGGAGACAAGCTGCTCGAACTGGTCGAGCCGGTGGGACCTTGGCCCAATGTGTTCGGGGATCATCCTTTGGCGCCCGGCGAATGTCGGCCGCATCACTATGCCTTTCTGGTCGATGATCTGGACAAGGCTGCGGCGCATCTCGATGCTGGCGATCCGGTGGTGACTGCATCGATCAGCGCTGCCGCTGGTCTGCGCTTCTACGATTGCCGGAGCGCGCTTGGCATGCATATCGAGCTGGTGACAGATTGCGCCGACACGCGCGCATTCTTCGATCTTGCAGCAGACGCGGCGCAGGGATGGGAAGGTTCTGGCCCCCTGCTTCGCCAGCTACCCGGCGCTGAGGACTTAGCGTCATGAGCGGACCAGCGAAGATACTGCTGATCACCGGCGGCAAGTATCATGACTTTGATCTTGCGCGGCTTGTCCTGCTCAATCTCATGGCAGAGGATGAGCGCATCCGCGCGACATGCGCGAGCGATTTCAGCGAGTGCTCGGCATTGGGGGGATACCGGGCGATCGTGCTCTATACCTGCGATCTTTTGCCGGGAGACGACGCAGCCGCCGCGCTTGAGTCTTTTGTCGCAAATGGTGGCCGTTTGCTCGCGCTTCACGGTGCGAATGCCGGGCTGGAGTTCACCGACGGACCGGAAATTGTGACCAGTGGCGTGCGGATTCCGGGTCTGGTGAAGCCGACCGCTGAAACGGCCGCGCCCGGCTTCATGCGCTTGCTCGGCAGCCGGTTCGTGGCGCATCTGGCGGGGCAGCCGATGCATATTCACGTCGAAGACGCCGATCACCCGATCACCGCCGGGCTCGAAGATTTCACCGTCACCGATGAGCCTTACATCGCGTCGCCCTTGGCCGAATATCGCACGCTGCTTTCGGCGCGTTACAAGGGCGAAGCGCCCGGTTACCTGCTGGGCCAATGGGATGACGACCCGCCGCGCCCGCAGCTTTATGTCCGCAGCCACGGACTTGGCGAAGTGGCCTACAGTCCGCTCGGCCATGCTTGTGGACGCTATGATGCCCTCCAGTTGATGGATGAAGCGCCGGTCGTGCGGGGGCCTTGGGATGATGCGGCGTTTCAGGAATTGCTGAGGCGGTGCATCGCCTGGTTGATCGCCTAATGATCTGGATAATAGCCAAGCCTGGGCAATTGCCGCCATATTCGCGTAAGCGCCGCGCCGCCGCTTCGGGCGGCCTTGAAGGTATTCGATCTTGACTATGGAACAGCCGCATCCGTTTGACGAAATCCGCTATGACAAGCCATCCGAGCGAGTGGCGCGGATAACCCTGGCGAGGCCGGAGAAGCACAACGGCCAGACACCGAAGATGCTTTACGAGATCAACGACGCCCTCGATCTCGCGATGTACGATGATGATGTCCATGCCGTGATCATTGCCGCAGATGGCAAGAACTTCTCATCCGGCCACGACATTTCGGATCAATCGAACCTTGGCGAAGTTCGTCCGCCGATCATGGGCTTTGGCGGATATGGCCATTCCGGTCCGCAGGGATACATGGTCAAGGAACAGGAAATCTACCTCGGCTTTTGCTGGCGCTGGCGCAACTTGCCCAAGCCGATCATCGTGCAGGTTCAGGGCAAAGCCATTGCCGGGGGGCTCATGCTGATCTGGCCATTCGACATCATTATCGCCAGCGACGATGCCGAGTTTTCCGATCCGGTCGTTGCCTTCGGAATGAACGGGCACGAATATTTCGTCCATGCCTTTGAAGTGGGTAACCGCAAGGCCAAGCAGATGCTGTTTACCGGCGAGCCGATCGGTGCTGCCGAGGCCAAGACGCTGGGCATGGTCAATGAAGTCGTGCCTCGCGGAGAGCTGGAGAGCTTTACGCTGGCGATGGCGGAAAAGATCGCCTCGCGCCCGATGATCGGGCTGAAGATGGCGAAGATGAGCGTCAATCAATCGCTCGATGCACAAGGCATTTGGACCGCAATCCAGTCCGCTTTCAACCTGCATCATTTCGGCCATGCCAACAACCGCGTGATCTATGGTGAGATTGTCGATCCTGCGGGACGCGAGATTATCAAGCGAGAGGCGCGAGCGTCAAAAGACACCAGCGACCGCAAATAAAGGAATAGCGGCGGGCAAAGAACAGAACTTCCTCGACTTCAGATCTGTGTCATGGATGCTGCCGGGGACAGACCAGAAGATGGGGCCGCTCGGCGATGCCGGGGGGAATTACAGCCCGGCTTCGATTGCCATGCGAATGGCGTCGGCACTGGTGCGCACGCCCAGCGCCCGCAGCACTGCTGCGCGGTGCAGCTTGATCGTCCGCTCGCTGAGCCCCAGCTCGAACGCGATCTGCTTGTTGAGCCTTCCCGCCGCAATGCATTGCAGAATCTCGCGTTGCCGCCGCGATAACGTGGCGACCTTCTCGCGCGCTTCGGCGGCACGGCTGTCCGCAGTCTTTTGCGCCGCTCCGGGAACTTCGACTTGCGAGCCCAGAAAATACTCCAGCTCGCCTTCCGGATCGAAGATTGGCGCGATCATCACTGCGTTGCGAAACGGCGTACCGTCCTTTTTGTAATTGAGCAGTTCAACCATGACCGGCACTTTCGCCGCGATCCCAACACGCAATTCCTTGGTCAGTTCAGGCTCAGTGCCCTCTCCGCGCAGAAAACGGCAATTGCGCCCGATGATTTCATGCTCGGCATACCCAGTCAGGTCCATGAACGCTTTGTTGCACGCAACAATCGGATTGTCTGGGAGCCGGGGATTGCTCACGACTGCTGCAACCAGGCTATTATCGATCATCATATTGATTGGCATTCCCGCTCCCTTCGACTCCCGGGTTGAAAGTGCAATTGCCCTTACGTCCATGTTTCTAAATTTCCGTCATTTGTTGATCGATGGATCATCAGGTTGCCGGACGATTTGCGCCAAGCAGCGAAGGTAATTGCCCCTCCGGGGACGACGCTGACACGTGATATCCGGGCCTTGCCCCCCTGACAAACGAATACGCAACACTGGCCGCTGATAGGCGGCATGGAGACGGCCTTGAATTCTATGAGCCACGACTTCGATCCATGTGACGAAGGGGCAAAGCTGACTGTGCCAGACGAGGTGCAGGACGCAATTCGGACTTTGATCCGCTGGTCGGGCGACAACCCGGAGCGCGAAGGGCTGACCGATACGCCCGCGCGCGTCGCCCGTGCTTGGCGCGAGTACTGCGCGGGCTATGATGAGGATCCCGGCCACCACCTCGAACGCACGTTCAGCGAAGTCGCGGGCTATGATGAGGTCGTGTTGCTGCGCGATATTCCGTTTCAGTCGCACTGCGAGCATCATCTCGCCCCAATCACTGGCACCGCCTCGATCGCTTATCTGCCGCGCAACCGCGTCGTCGGCATTTCAAAGCTGGCGCGCGTGCTGCATGGCTTTGCCCGGCGGCTGCAGATTCAGGAACGGCTGACGTCTGAAGTGGCCCAGTGCATCTGGACCAATCTTCAACCTCACGGCGTCGCGGTGGTCATCGAGGCGCACCACGGCTGCATGACCGGGCGCGGCGTGCGTACGCCGGGAGTGGGCATGATCACCAGCCGCCTGCTCGGCTGCTTCCTCGACAACCCCTGCAGCCGCAAGGAAGTGCTCGCACTGATGGGCCGAGGGTGACAATTGTTGCAACAAAGCCGAGCGTTGCGATCATCGGCGCAGGAATGTCCGGGCTGGCTTGCGCTGGAACCCTGAGTGAGGCCGGCTGGAACGTTACCATCTTCGAAAAAAGTCGCGGTGCCGGAGGGCGCATGGCCACGCGAAGACTGGAAACCTCGCACGGTACGGCATCGTTCGATTTCGGCGCGCAATACTTCACGGTGCGCGATCCCGGCTTTGCCCGGCAGGTAGCGGTTTGGGCCGATCTGGGCCTTGCCTCGCGTTGGCCCGATGCGCGCGACGATGCGTGGATTGGCGTGCCGACGATGAACGCGGTGCTCCGCAACCTGGCAAGCCATCACGATTTGCGCCTGGGCCATCACGTCCATGGGCTGGCGCGGGCCGAGGGCAAATGGCGCTTGCTCGGCAATCATCCGGTCGCAGACCAATTCGACAAGATCGTGCTGGCGCTTCCGGCTGAGCAGACCGCCCCGATCATGACACTGCACGATTTCGAACTCGCGCGGGCCGCGCTGTTTGCGCGATCGCAGCCCTGCTGGACAGGCATGTTCGCGTTCGCAGAGCCATTGGCGCTTGAACACCACATCTTGCGTGACGCAGGTCTCATAACCTGGGCAGCGCGAAACAGCGCCAAGCCGGGACGCGATGGTCCCGAAAGCTGGGTGGTTCAAGCCGCCCCTGCGTGGTCGACGGCCAACCTTGAGCATGCTCCCGATGTTGTTGCACCCCACCTTTTGGCGGCGCTGGCAGATGCCAATGGCCAGGCTTTGCCCCCGCTGCTGGCCAGTTCGATCCACCGTTGGCGCTATGCGTTGTCAGCCGGGACCGGGATCGGCAACCTGTGGAACGCGGATATCGGGATCGGCGCGTGCGGCGATTGGTTGCTGGGACCGCGGGTAGAATGCGCCTGGATTTCGGGACAAACGCTCGCAGCACGCATGCTGGATACTGCGACCCTGACCGGCGCAAGTCAGTAGCCCACATGTCGCCTGCCCATCCGGGCGAAACCGCTGCGCTGCGCGGCTTGAGCGCAATGCAATTGCCGCGTAACCTGTAAGTCGATGACCCCGGCAAGCGAGCTCAAGATCAAAATTCAGCTGATGTGCGGGGATGCGGTTGCGCTCGGCCCGGGCAAGGCGGATCTGCTCGATGCGATCGGTGCCGCCGGCTCCATTTCCGGCGCGGCACGCGCCATGGAGATGAGCTATCGCCGGGCCTGGCAGTTGGTCGATCTCATGAACCGCTGCTGGCGCGAACCGCTGGTCGAAACATCGCCGGGCCGGGCGCAGAGCAGCGGCGCTCGGCTCACCGAAGCGGGAATTGCCGTTCTTGCCAGTTACCGTGCCTTGCAAGCCTCGCTTTCTGCGCAGGCGCAAGGGCCCCAGCTTGAGCAGCTGATCGCGCAACTGCGGCCCCGCCCGCTCCGCAGCCAAGCGGACCGGGCAGATCCCCAAGGGACGATAGCGTCGCCATAACGAGACCGCGGCCCGCAATCTTGCTGACATGAACCGGCGCGCCGATCAGATCAGGGTGGCGCTGCCCGCCCCCAGTTCGGCGAAATAGCGCGCCATCGCATCGGCGGCTTTATCGGTCAGCGCGATAAACGCGCGGCGACGGTCGGTTTCATCGTCGACCCGCTGCATCAGGGCAACGTCGGTCATCTGGCCAATCCAGCGCAAGGCCGTCGTGGGCGGCACGCCCGAGGCAATGCACAGCGATGTTACGGAAACTCGGACATATTCAGCCCGCGCCGCGGTCAGATCGAGCAGCATGTCCCACGCCGGATCGGCGAAGATATCGCCTTCAAAAAACCGCGCGCGCAATTGGCGTTGGCGGATGATCTTGCGCACAAGCCGGGGATCGGGAAGCGGCGGCCGCGACGCGCGCACCAACCGTTCGCTATTGTCCTCGCCGCGCACATCGTGCTTGGTTTCCAATTTGCCGCCATAATCGCTTCCTTCAAAGCGAAACGCGGACGCTGAACCCTGATCGGCGCTCAGCGGCATTGTTGTCGATGAGAGCTGCTCCAGCTTTTGCGCGATCTGGCCGACCTGCTCGGTCAGCCGCAGCAGGGCCAGACGATCATCCTCCGAAAGCTCTCGCACCCGATTTCCGGCGCGGGCGAGCACCCGGCCCAGCGCAATCACCCGCTCGGCGCGACGAGAATCTGCGGCTCTGACTGGTCCAGACAGCCAAACACATCGTCGAGCGAACCCATGCTGGTCGAAACGACCAATTGCGATCCGGCCTTGGCCACGCGCATATCAAGCTGCGCCAGCGTGGCAAGTTCGGCCCCGTCGATGACCGGGCAATCAACGAGCACGAGATCACCAAGCGATGCAGCCTCCGGCTGGTCTGACAGCCGCCCGAGATCGCTGGCATGCTCTATGCGCAAGCCAGCGGCGGCGGCATCTTCCGCCATTTCGGCCCGCAGATACCCGCGATCCGCAAAAATCGAGACACTCATGCCCGATCGGCCGCGATCCTGAACCCGGCCGCCGCCAGCAGGCTCGCCAGCGTGACGGTCGTCACTCTGGCCATAATTGTAATGCGAGGCAGCCTGTCCCATCACCCCGGTACTCCGTATTTGCACTTATATTGACAAGTGTGGAACAAAACAGGGCCGCGTCAAGCGGCAATGTCTCGATTTTGGATCGATGGTGATTCTCGCTGCACGCACAATCGCCCACAACTTATTCAAAGTATATGGTATTTTGATCCTCGGAAGCGATGCAGTCGTCAATCGACGAAAGGATCGCGCACCAAAATGGTGTCCTCGCGTTCCGGCGATGTGCTGATCAGCGCCACTGGTGTTTCGATCAGCTCCTGCACCCGCTGGATATACTTGATCGCCTGGGCGGGCAGATCGGCCCACGAACGCGCGCCGGCGGTGGTCCCCACCCAGCCATCGATCTCCTCGTAGATCGGTTCGACCGCCGCCTGATCGGCGGAATGGCTCGGAAAGTAATCAAGCACTTTGCCATGCAGGCGATATCCTGTGCAGATGCGCACTTTCTCAAATCCATCGAGCACATCGAGCTTGGTCAGCGCGATTCCGGTCACGCCCGAAATGGCGCAGGATTGCCGCACCAGCACCGCATCGAACCAGCCGCAGCGGCGTTTGCGCCCGGTTACGGTGCCAAATTCATGGCCCCTTTCGCCGAGCCGCTGGCCCATCTCGTCCTCCAGCTCGGTCGGAAACGGACCAGAGCCCACGCGCGTGGTATAGGCCTTGACGATGCCCAGCACAAAGCCAGTCGCCGCCGGCCCCAGCCCCGATCCCGAAGCGGCCGTGCCCGAAACCGTATTGGACGAGGTGACAAACGGGTACGTGCCATGATCGACATCGAGCAGCACGCCCTGCGCGCCTTCAAACAGGATCCGCGCGCCTGCCTTGCGCACCTTCTTCAGCCGCTTCCACACCGGCTGCGCGAATTGCAGCACGAACGGCGCAATCTCGCGCAACTCGGCAATCAACGCGACGCGGTCCACCGGCGGCTGGCCAAACCCGGCGCGCAGCGCATCATGGTGCGCGCAAAGCCGGTCAAGCTGCGCATCCATCGCATCGAGATGCGCCAGATCGCACACGCGCAGCGCGCGGCGGCCAACCTTGTCCTCATAAGCAGGACCAATCCCGCGCCCGGTGGTGCCGATCTTGCCCGTTCCTGCGGCAGTTTCGCGCAGGCCATCCAGATCGCGATGGAGCGGCAGGATCAGCGGGCAATTGTCCGCCAGCGCGAAGTTTTCGGTATTGATGTCGACGCCTTGCGTTGTCAGCTTTTCGATCTCGGCCTTCAGCGCCCACGGATCGAGCACCACGCCATTGCCGATGATCGAGAGCGTGCCGGTAACGATGCCCGATGGCAACAGGCTTAGCTTGTAAACCTGATCGCCCACCACCAGCGTATGCCCGGCATTGTGCCCGCCCTGAAAGCGCACCACCACATCGGCGCGGCTGGCGAGCCAGTCGACAATCTTGCCCTTGCCCTCATCGCCCCACTGGGCGCCGATCACGGTAACGTTGGCCACGGTGCGCTTGCTTTCTAATGCAGTTCCAAGTCGGCTGGCGCGTTAGGGGAGTGTGGCGGCAAGGGCAAGGCGCTGGGAGAGCGCGAACCAACGGAACCGGCCTTCCCTTGAAGCATGGTGCTGCGCTTTGCTGCCACAGCGCCTAATCGGCCAGAAGCTTTTCCGGCCCATCGCTCCCCAACACATGCGTGCAGCCCAGTGCCTCGGCGCTGTCTGTATCCGAAAGCGCCGCTACCGTCCGCCAGCCAATCGCGCGAAGACGATCCGCAACGTCACTATCGATCCCAAGCGGCACGAACACCCGATCTTCGGCTGTGTCAGCAGCGGCACTCAGCGCGATCAGCGCGTCGAGATAAAGCGAAAACCCGGTCGCCGCCTCGCGTGTCGCCGCCAGCCGGTACGTGCCGCCCCGGCCCAGCGCGCCGCGTGCGCCTTCGGCATAGAGCGTAAAGCCCAGCCACGACTGATATTCAAAACCATGCCGCTCGGTCGGATCGAGCGTGAGCCGCGCTGCGCCGCCCACCGACGCGGCGATTTCGCGCAGCGCCGCGATGCGCCCGGCCAGCGCGCCGCCCGCATCGATTGCCGCCAGCCGCTCGATCGCGCTGGCGAAATCGCCGGTGGCATAGAGCAGCGGCAGATAGGCCTCGCCGCCCGCCGCCACCAGCCCACCCGCATCCTTGGTATCAAGCTCGCGGCGCACGCCCTCGATCTGGTCCGCGCCCAATGGCATCGCCTTCGCGGCCAAAGTATCGACCAAATCGGGCAGGGTGAAATCGACGCTAATGCCGCGCCCGCCTGCCGCCCGCAGCGCTTCGATGGCAATGCCCACGATCTCGCAGGCGGCGGCCACGCTATCCGCGCCGATCAGTTCCGCGCCGCATTGCAGCCGCTCACGCGCCGGATCGAGCCCGTCGGCGCGGACGGTCAGCACTTGCCCGGCATAGCAAAGCCGCAAGGGACGCGCGGCTTGCGCCAGCCGGGTTTCGGCGATGCGGCCGATCTGCGGGGTGAAATCGCTGCGCAGCGCCATCATCTTGAGCGAGGAGGGATCAACGAAACGAAACATCCGCCGCGTGCTGATCCCGTCCATCCGCGCGGCCAGGCTGCGCTCGAACTCGATCATCGGCGGCGCAACCCGGTCATAGCCGTGGCCGTGCAACACATCTTCGATCGCGCGCATCGCCCGCGTCGCCGTCGCTGCCTCGCGCGGCAGACGGTCCTCAAGCCCTTCGGGCAGCAAATCTGCGTTTTCTTCGATCATCGTACCGCGCTCTAGCGGGCAAAATTCGCGGTGTCGAACCCGGATCGGTGCGGCTCAGCTCAATGGAAGATGTCGGTCCACAGCATCCATTTGCCGCCGACCAGCTTGTAGACGACCACGGCGGTGACGTTGGCGTGGACTGGCTTGTCGCCCTTTGTATCGTACTCCACGCGTGAGATTTCACGGATGTAGGTGGGAGCAAGGCGCTCTGTATTCAGCACGGTGAACTTAAGGTTGGTGATCGCGGTGGCGGCGCCAGTCCACCAGGTGGTGATGTCCGCGCCCTTGTAGAGCTTGTTGTCACTAGGGAGCATCGTGGCGTCAGGCGCATACATCGCGCCAACGGCGGCTGCGTCGCCTCGATTGAAAGCGGCGGCAAGGGCATCGTCTGCGGCTTGGATCATTGCATTGTCGTTCGCGAGCGCCGGCGTGGCCGAAAGCCCTAACAAAACCGCTGCTAAAAGCGTCTTGCGCATCATGTACCCCTCGAAAAGTCATTCACCTGTCGCAGGCTATGGGTCTTCGCCCTTCAGGTCAAACCGGACGACATAGCTTGGCACAAAAGAGTCACGGGGGCCTCTCGAAAGCCCCCCCGCTCTATCTTAAGAACTTCAGCGAACGCACGGTGCGCACGTCACCGGGATATCGACCGACAGCAGCAGCACAGCCTCGCCTCACGCCTTGCCCGTCGTAGACCTTCCCTTAAGTGCAGCTAGCGTTCAAGTACGTGCAGCTAGCGTCCAAGTGCGTTGTTAACATTATCTTTCAAGATGTTAGATTTGGCTCAACGTACCATGGCGCCGGCATAGTTCGCTTGGTACTTCATGCCATGTCTGGCGGGTCGCGCTTGCCGCTAGCGATCAGCGCTCCGGCGATGGCTTCGATTTGGATGCGTTCAGCGAGGGTTGTCTGCGCCCATGCCACCCAAATTGCGTCAGGGGCAGATGGGTCGCGCACGAGCAAGCTGGCTTCGTCAACCATGAGCGCACCGGCCAGCCGCTCAAGCATTTGCTGATTATATGGCAGCAAACCGCGCTCTAATTTTGACAGGTTGCTCTTATCCATCGGCACCATGGCGGCGAGCTTCTCAAGCGAAAGGCCGCGATGCTGCCGCCATTGGCGAACGTACGTGGGGCGATAAATCGAATGTTTTGCCATTCTTAATCGGTGCCAAAAATATGTGATACGCAAAATTGTAAAATACACCAAGAAACGGTTTCCAGTACTTGTGGTAAGATGTACCAAAACCTAGCTGAAAACTGACATCTCGGTGACGAGCTGATGCGGATCGACGCATCCGCACCGCTCGGCCGGCCGGCGCAGCGCTATTGACCTTTTTAAATCAGAGGGTTAATGCTGTTAATTGCAGTTAACGATTCAGGCTCGGCCTGCCCTAATCGCCTTACGTTAGATAACTTAGGTTGGTGCATTTTGTTCCCACTAATTTTTTGGGGTTTTGGTCGCCCGTCCAGCAAAAAAGCGGCCCGCTCTTCACGTCTCTACACCTTGGCATGTCGAAGCGACATGTTCGCTCAAAATAAGTTAATAAAACTCAAATACATGTCACAAAAATGTAAAATCTGATAAATACGAAATTCATGACAATAATTATTGCTCTATTACAGAGCAAGATACGTACTTATAAAATATATCACACAGACATTAGTTCCTACAGTCGTATTCATACCGAAGTGAATTTGTTTTCGTTTCGATTATGAAATCATTTGATGCGATTTATGAAGTTTATTTCTTGCAGAAGGTTTCGGTGATGCGTGGACACAACCTCGCCTCAAAAGTGGATATTTCTGATCCTGGCTCGTCTTTGAACACGCGCTACATCGCGATCGATGATCGCTCACAAGCGGAGCGGGCAGAATACCTTGCTCATCTTGTGGCTATCGATAACGTTTTTCCCTTTGGCGAGGGCAACACTTACGCAATCTCGTCGGAATGTTACTATGATGTGCTGTTCATCGGTGGCGAGGACACAGCGCGGATTGCACGGTT